>DATAUR010000096.1:0-5926 GCA_036268175.1 Phenylobacterium sp.
ATGGGTTCCCGGGACAAGCCCGGGAATGACGATCGAAGGGGATGGTAGGGAGCAGGGTGGACGGAGCTTGGAGCCCCGCCCCGTCCAGGGCTCGACCGACCGCAGCTACGCCTTAGTCGTCGCCGTCAGTGATGTCGGAGAGGTGGCCGCTCATCTTCTCGCCGAAGGCGGAGTTGACGACCTTGCCCTTGTCCTTCTGGCCCGGGTGGGCCTTGCCGTCATCGGGCTTCGCGGCCTTCACCCCGCGACGGGCGTCGTCGCCATCGGTGATGTCGGAGAGATGGCCGTCCATCTTCTCGCCAAAGGCCGAGTTGACGACGGTGCCCTTGTCTTTCTGCTTCGGCTTCGCGCGCGGGCCGTTGGTCTGGTCAGCCATGGGGTGCTCCTAAAACTTCAGGCCCTAGCCTATGGGCAGTTCGGGGCGCCTTCAAGCCGGCTAAAGCCGTTATCCCAAGCGTCGCAACACCGCTTCGGTGATGCGGGCGCAGCGCGCGCCGAGGAAGGGATAGGCCCCAACCATCACATCGGCCAGCTGGGCGTCCAGCGCCTCGCGCAGCCGCCGCCGCGCGCGATGCAGGCGGGTCTTCACCGTCTCGACCTTCAGGCCCAGGTGGCCGGCGGTTTCCTCGACACTGAGTTCCTCCACCTCCCGCAGGATGAACACCAGGCGGAAGGGTTCGGGCAGGTCGTCGACGGCGCCTTCCAGGATGCGGCGGATCTGGGCGCGGGCGGCGTCGGCCTCCGGATCGCCGCTCTTGGTCATGTTGGGGAAGTTGAGCACCTGGCCGCCATTCTGGGCCGCCTCCAGCTCGTCCAGCTCGACGGTGGTCTTGCGGCGGCGCAGGCGGCCGTGCGCCTCGTTGAGCACGATGCGGGTCAGCCAGGTGGCGACGCCCGCCTCGCCGCGGAACCCGGCGATCGCGGCGAAGGCGCGGGTGTAGGCCTCCTGCAGCACGTCCTCGGCCTCGGCTTCGTCGCGGACCACGGCGCGGGCGACGCGGAACAGGCGCTGGTTGCAGCGGGTCATGATGGCGCGAAACGCCTCGCGGTCGCCGGCGCGGGCGTAGTCGACCAGCTCCGGTTCGGGCAGGCCGAGATAGTCGAGGGCGTGCAGGGCGGCCATGAGCGTCTTTCGTCACGATACACCGGTTGGATGCCGCGCGGCGCGCGAGGTTCCCGAGTTACCCTTGGGGAACCTTTACCGACCGTCCCCATCGAATGGGCAGGTCGCTGGGATGGCGACCCTCGTTCTTCGGGAGACAACGACAATGTTCAAAGCAATCGCCTACGCCGCGGCCTTCGGCCTGACCGCCGCCGCCTCGGCCGCCTACGCCCAGGCTCCTAACGACGCCCAGATCGCCCACATCGCCTATACCGCGGGCGTGGTCGACGTGGCGGCCGGCAAGCAGGCGCTGGCGAAGTCCAAGGACAAGGCGGTGCGCGACTTCGCCCAGGAAATGGTGCGCGACCACACCGCGGTGAACGACCAGGCCCTGGCGCTGGTCAAGAAGCTGGGCGTCACCCCGCAGGACAACCCCACCAGCCAGGGCCTCGCCAAGGGCGGCGCCGACGAGCTGAAGCGGCTCTCCACCCTGAGCGGCGCGGCCTTCGACAAGGCCTACGTCGCCAACGAGGTCGCCTATCACAAGACGGTCAACGGGGCGCTCGCCACCGTGCTGATCCCCAACGCCAAGAACCCGGAGTTGAAGAGCCTGCTGCAGACCGGCCTGAAGCTGTTCAAGGAACACCAGATGCATGCCGAGCATCTGGCGGCGAGCCTGAAGTAAGGCGGACCTGGCGATGGCCCACCGTTCCCCATTGTCCTGGGGTCTCGCCCTGGTGGCCGGGGCGGCGCTCGCCGCCGCCTCGGTTTCCGCCCCAGCTCTGGCGCGGGCGGCCAAGGCCCCCAAGCCGCACATCTATCCGGTGACCATCGAGCAGATGAAGTTCAGCTCCCCACCGCCGGAGATCCACGTGGGCGACACCATCGAGTGGATCAACAACGACATCTTCGTCCACTCGGCCACCGCCAAGGACAAGAGCTTCGACGTCGAACTGCAGCCCAAGCAGCACCTGTGGACCACCTTCCACGCCGTCGGGACCTACGCCTTCTACTGCCGCTACCACCCCGGCATGACCGGGACCCTGGTGGTGAAGGCCCCGGCCCGCTAAGCCACGAGCGGCCACCCGCTGGGCGGCGTGGCGCGGGGAGACGATGGATGGCGGGCGGCTGGCTGATCGGGGTGCTGGTGGAGATCGCCGGCGAGTCCAGGCCGCTGCGCCACTACTTCGCCATCGGGCACGCCGACCAGGCCAAGTGCGAATGGACCGCGGTGGACTTCGCCGGGCGCGCGGGCCGTGTGGCCACTGGCCCGGTCGGCCATGAGGAGCCGGTGGCGGCGATCCGCCCGCTGACCCCCGCCAAGATGAAGATCCTGGGCCTGGCGCAGGGCGAGGTCCGCGAACTGGGGTGGCGCCATCCCAGGCGCTGGCTGACCGGCTAGGGCGGCCGCTCTACCCTTGAGCGCGTGGGACGGCGGGCGCGATGACGCTGAGCCGCAGTTGCGAGAACGGCGGCACCGGATCGCGCAGCTCCACCGCGCCACGGGGCGTCGCCCAGGTCTGGATGACGCGGGGCAGGACGCCGATCTCGGTCTTCACGTGGTCGCGGACCAGCCGGCTGGACGCGCCGTAGCGGGTCTTGAGGTCCGCCACCAGGCGGTCGTAGGCGCCGACCGGCGCGTCGCAGTCGATTTCGGCCAGCCGCCCTGCGCGAAAGTCGTAGCGCACCTGGGTGACGCTATAGGGACCGTCCAGGGCGAACCGCTGGGGGAAGGTGTAATGGCCATAGCGGCTGATGTAGCCGCAGACCACCATGCCGGCCTTCAACTGCGCCGGATTCGGGGCCAGGCTCGCGCCCGCGCCACCCGGATCGTTGGAGCAGACAGGCTTGACGTTCGGCGACAGGGGCCCCGGCGGCGGCATGGCCCGCCAATCGGCCAGCGACATGCCGAGCGGCGCGTCCATGATCTTCAGGTCCGTCGCCTTGGGGCCAGCGGGTTTTGGATTGGTAGCCCTTGGCGTCGCGGCGGCGGCCGGGACCGCCGGCTTCAGCGGCGCGTTGACCGCGGCGCAGGCCGCGGAGGCCACGGCGCCGGCCGCGATCAGGGCCAGGGGCAGGGCGAGGATCGGCGCACGGCGCGCCAGGGCGGCTTGTCTGGACATCGGGAGTGGGCCTTGAACGGCGGGTTTTAGGGCTGTCCGGGCGCCGCGGACGCCGGGGTCGGCTTGCCGGCGGCCTTGTTCGCGGCTTCCTTCTCCTGCCGGCGGGCGCCGGCGAGGATGGACGGCAGGGCGTAGTTGCCCTCGTGACAGGCGTATTCGTAGATGATGCCGTGCAGCGGCGAGAAGTCGTATTCACCGCCCCAGGGCTTGGCCCAGGTGTCGGGGTCTTCCACCTGGAAGCGGTAGTTCAGCCGGGTGGGCGAGACGCGGGTGAACCACTCGGTCACCTTCAGGTTCTTCCACGAGCCGTAGAAGTTCTGGGCCCTCGGGATGTTGGTGGTTTCGACGACCAGGGTGTTGCCCTCGTAGTGGCCGATGGAGTCGCCCATCCAGGGCCGAATGCCATCGGTGCGATGCTGGGAATTCAGCCGGATGACCCGCATGTCGTGGATCATCTCAACGTCGATCGCCACGGCGTTGGGGCTCTGAACGATCTGATAGTCGTTGTTGTAGTAGCCGTTGGGCAGCATCGGCGGCCCGGCGTTGCGCCCAAAGCCGATGATGCAGCGCTCGCCCAGCGAACGGTATTCATAGCTGTCGTAGTTGTTGCGGAAGCGCGCGCGTAGGTTCGCCGCGCCGCCGGCGGCGCCCGCGGTCTTGTGCGGCTCCGGCAGACCGTTGGGGGTGGTCAGGATCGAGGTGCGGAACTGGCCGTTGACCTCCAGGATGTGGGTGCCGGGATCCAGCCAGAAGGCGTTGTAGCCACCCACGTCGCCGCCGGCCGCGGCGAAGTCCGGCCGGATGGCCACCAGCTTGGCGTCGCTCGACTTGGCCGGGACGGCCGCCGCCGGAGCGTTGGGGTCGGTGGGCGCGTCGGCCGCCGCCAGGGCCGCGGCCCAAACCTTCTCCTTCGAGCGGGCTTCGGCGGGGGTGAGCGTGGCCTCGGTGGCCAGCTTCGGATTGCGGGCCAGCGGGGTGATGGTGGCGTTGGTCCAGTAGCCGGAGAGATCCGGCTGGCCCTCGGCGTTCCGGGGCGGCTTCCAGCCCGGCTGCGGAATGGTGGGATCCTGCATGGCGACCGGCGTCGCGGTCGCTTTCTTCGGGGCGGTGGGCGCGGCGATCGCCGAGGCGCCGATCGAAAGGGTGGCTCCGAAAGCGAAAATGATGGCGCCTCGCATAGCAGCAGACTCCAAAATGCGGTCAAAATAGATCGTGAGACGATATACCTTCTTTCGAGGCGTTTGAGAAGCCAGGAGATCGGCCGCCGGTCCGATGACCTGTCCAGCGAGCGCGAGGGGGACGCGTCAGCCCGCCGCCGGGGCGAGTTGCACCGCCTTGCCGCCGTAGCGGAGGGTGAACTGCTCGGTCTCGATCTCTTCCAGCTCGATCTCGCGGGCCAGCACCTTGGCCTTCCAGGCCTCATGGTCGGAGATGTTGGCGTGGAACTCCGGCATCACGTCCGCCGCGAAGAGCTCGAGGCTGTCGCAGATGTCGGCGTGGGTGTTGCGACCGGCCTGGTTCAGCAGGATCACCTGGTCGATGTGGCTGGCCTCGAACTTCCGCAGCTTCTTGCGGAGCGTTTCCGGGGAGCCGATCAGGCCGCCGGAGAGCGCCTTTTCCGCGGCCTCCGGATTGGCCGCCTTCCACTTCAGATATTCCTCCCACATGTCGACTTCGCCAGGCGCGGGGCGGCGGCGGTCGGCGGTGTTGTAGAAGCGCAGGCAGAACTGGAAGAAGGTCGCCCCGTCGGCCTTGGCGCGGGCTTCCTCGTCGGTGGGAGCGCACATGAACATGCTGACCAGCGCGATGTTCGGATTGGCCGGATAGTCGCAGAGCTTCGACAGCCGCTTGGTCATGGTGTTGTAGTAGGCATGCACCCAGGCGTGCGCCGCGTCGGCGCTGACGAACTGGAAGCCCAGCGCCCCGAACCCCTTTTCGCCGGCGTAGGCGATGGTCTGCAGTTGCGAGCAGGCGGTCCACAGCGGCGGGTGCGGCTTCTGCCGGGGTTTCGGCAGGACGTTGCGTTGCGGGAAGCGGTGATAGGGCCCGTCGTAACTATGGCTGGGGCTGGTGAACATCGGGACCAGGCAACGCACCGCGTCCTCGAAGATCGCGCGCTTTTCGTCGAAGGGAACGTTGTAGGGCTCCAGCTCGGTGATCGAGGCGCTCTCGCCCATGCCGAACTCGACCCGGCCGCTGGAGATCAGGTCCAGGGCCGAGACCTGGGCCGCCAGCTTGGCCGGATGGTTGGTGGTGAGCTGCAGGATGCCGTGGCCCAGCCGGATCTGCTTGGTCCGCTGGCTGGCGGCGCCCAGGAAGACGCCGGGCGCGGAGGAGTGGGAATATTCCTCCAGATAGTGGTGCTCCACCTCCCAGGCGTAGTCGTAGCCCAGCCGGTCGGCGAGCTCGAGTTGGTCCAGCGCGTGATGATAGAGCCGCCACTCGTCGTCGGGGCCCCAGGGCCTGGGCAGCTGCAGCTCATAGAAGATGCCGAACTTCATGGCGCGAAGGCCTCCCACCGGCGTTTTCTTTCGAGTGCACACCAAGGGTCGTGGAGGGTCAAGGTGGCGGCGTTGCGCCCCTTGAAACGGGAAGCGTCATCCCGGTTCTCGCCTGCCAAGCGACTTCAATTGAAGCCGGGCCGTGGGCGGACTAGTTGGCCCCAGCGTTAACTTTGAGGGCTCCGGGGAAAACGGGCGCG
>DATAUR010000097.1:0-33863 GCA_036268175.1 Phenylobacterium sp.
GGCGATGGCGCCCGAGAGCGCGATCGGCCCGTCGAACCACTCTCGTAGTCCCTGGATCAGGGCGAAGGGCGACAGGTGGCCGGCATGGCCCCCAGCGCCCGCCGCCACCGGGATCAGGCCGTCGGCGCCCTTCTCGATGGCCTTGCGCGCGAAGCGGTCGTTGATCACGTCGTGCAGCACCACCCCGCCGTAGGAGTGCACCGCGTCGTTGACCGGCGTCTGGGCGCCCAGCGAAGTGATGACGATCGGCGCCTTCCACTTGGTGGAAAGCTCCACGTCCTGCTCCAGCCGGTCGTTGGACTTGTGCACGATGTGATTGACCGCGAACGGCGCGGACGGCGTCTCCGGATGGTCGCGGTCCCAGGCGGCCAGCTCCTCGGTGATCCGGTGCAGCCACTCGTCCAGCAGCGAGACCGGCCGCGCGTTCAGCGCCGGGAACGAGCCGACGATGCCCGCCTTGCACTGGGCGATCACCAGGTCCGGATTGGAGATGATGAACAGCGGGCTGCCGATCACCGGCAGGCGAAGGCGGTCACGCAGAACGGGCGGCAGGGCCATGGACATCCTCAGGCGATGAAAGGGCGGGCTCTTTAGATTTACAACGTATACAATACGCCATCTTGCCACAACTCAAGGCTCGGCTCCAGCCAGGGCCTTGTCCAGCCCGGCGAGCAGCACCTGGCGCAACAGGCCCGGCGCGAAGACGTGGATATTGTGGCCGGCGCCCTGCGCGACGTGCAGGCTGACGCCCGGCCGCGCCGCGAGCCACGCCCGTTCGGACTCGTCCACGAAGCTCGGGAAACGCGGCAACGGCCGTTCCGGATAGAGCGGCGTCTCGCCGACGATCACGTCTATGGGCGGCGCGCCGGCGAACAGGTCGAAATAGGTCCGCTCCGCCTGCGCTTCGCCGGCCACGCCGAACACCGCCTCGATGAAGTCCCGCGCGCCGGGATCGTCCCGCCAGCGGGTCCGCAGCGCCTGCGCCATCGGCCAGAGCTTGCGCATCGCCAGCGGCGGCTCCACGGCGATCACCCGGCGGACCTGGCCGCTGCGCACGCCAAGCGCCACCAGCGCCCCAACCGACAGGCCGACCAGCACCACGAGGCGGCCCGCGAAGGCGGTCTCGACCAGCTCGCCCACCGCCGTCGCCCAGGCCGCGATGGAGGTTTCCGCCAGCACAGGCGTCCCGTTGCCCGGCAGGCGCACGACCGCCGCGTCCCAGGCCGGCGCCACCACGGCGGGCGTCTTCATCATGTCGTCCGGCTCGGCACAGGCGCCGGTGATCGCCAGCACCGCCGGCTTGGCCGAAGCGAGCGCGCCGGGCGGGCTCCACAGCGGAATGGGGCCAAGGCGCGTCTGGACGGGAGTCATCTGCATCGCGGGCCACGCTCTATGCCGCCGTGCGCCGGCGCAAGCCTCTCGCCGCGTGAACTTGACGCGAGGCCCCTTGCCGGACCATCACGCCGCATGGCCGACGCCCCCGCGCTTACCGCTGACTTCGCCGCCGCCACCGAGGCCGACTGGCGCGCCCTGGTGGACAAGACGCTGGGCGAGACGCCGTTCAGCTCGCTGCGGAGGACCACCGTCGAGGGTCTGCCCATCGCGCCGCTCTACGCGCCCGCGCCGGAGCCGAAGGCGCCGGCCCGCGCGGTCTCCGCCGACCGGGCCTGGGAGGTGGCGACGCTCAGCGCCCATCCAGACCCCGCCCGCGCCAATTCCGAGATCCTCGCCGATCTGCGCGGCGGCTCGGCGTCGGCGATCCTGCGCCTCGACCCGACCGGCAAGGCGGGCTTGGCCGTGGGCTCCGCCGCCGACCTCGCCCGGGCGCTGGACGGCGTGATCCTGGAATTCGCGCCCGTCGCCCTGGACGCGGGGTTCCTGGGTCCTATCGCCGCCGACTGGCTGGGCGCGGCGGCCAAGGCCTCGCCCACCGCGCTGGTCCGCTTCCACCTCGACCCCTTGAGCGCCCACGCCGAAGCTGGCGTCTCGCCCGGGCCTATCGAGGCGCACCTGATCTCCGCCGCCAACACCGCCGTCCGCCTGGCCGAGACCTATCCGCAGGCGCAGCTCTTCCTGGCGTCGGGCCGCGTCGTGCATGAGGCCGGCGGCGGCGAGGCCGGCGAGATCGCCTTCGCCGCGTCGGCCGCCGTCGCCTACGCCAAGGCCCTGGTGCGCGCCGGCATGCCGATGGCCGACGCCTTCGCGAAGATCACGCTGGGGCTCTCCGCCGACGCCGACTACCTGGTGACGCTGGCCAAGCTTCGCGCCGCGCGCGCGGTCTGGGCGCGGATCGCCAAGGCCTGCGAGGCCGATCCCACCGCCCGCATCGAGGCCCGGTCCTCGCGCCGGATGCTGACCGCCAAGGACGCCTGGACCAACATGATCCGGCTGACCGCGGCTGGCTTTGGCGCGGCGGTGGGCGGCGCGGACACCGTCATGCTCGGCAATTTCACCGACGCCATTGGCCTCCCCACCGAATTTGGCCGCCGCCAGAGCCGCAACGCCCAGCTCGTCCTGATGGAAGAGGCGCACATCGGTCGCGTCGCCGACCCGGCGGCGGGCTCCGGCTACATCGAGGCGCTGACCGACGAGATCGCCCACAAGGCCTGGGCGGACTTCCAGGCCATCGAGGCGGCCGGCGGCATCGTCGCCGCGCTCGCCGCCGGCCAGATCGCGCAGGGCGTCGAGGCCGCCAGGGCCGCCCGTCCGGACCCCAAGATTATCGGGGTCACCGCTTTCCCGCCGGCCAAGGAGACGCCGGTGGAGGTGGAGATCGCCGCCGCCAAGGCCGTGGCCGCGCCTTCCACGCGCCTGCCGGGCCCCGACAGCGCGTGTGCGCCGCTCACGCCGATCCGCATCTCCCAGCCCTTCGAGTAGCCGCCGCTACTCCACGAACACCGGCGACGAGCCAACCGTCAGCGGCCGCAGCCGCCTGGGCAGCCATCGCGCGTCCAGGGGCGTCGGCGCGACGGCCTCGCCCATGATCGTCGGCCGGCGCCAGGCCACCCACATCGGCCCGCGCCCGCGCCGCGCGATCCTGAAGGCGAAGATGTCCGGCGAGCCCGCGTCCTCGATGCGCTCGACGCTCAGCGCGCCATTCAGCCGCCTCGCGAGCTGCGCGTAGGCCGTCGCCAGCGGCCCGGCCGGCGCCAAGGCCCCATCCGTCCGGTCCAGCAGCTTGAACGCCCCGAACATCACCGCGCTGGCGGGTGGCGCCTGGCCGCTATCGTGCCAGAGGTCGAAGTAGGCGGTCTTCTGCACACCGCTGGCCAAGGCCAGTACATTGCGGACCGCCAGATCGTCGGCCGCCAGGGCATAGAGGCGCGCGCGGTCGGCAGGCGACGCCTTGGCCAGGAACATCCGGGTCTCCACCGGCAGGGTGTCCGCCGTGGCGTTGAGCTTGCCGATGGTCTCGGCCGCCGTCGCCGGGTTCATCATCCCGCCCGCCCAGCGCCGATTCACCGGAAAGTCGAAGAACCCTGGCCCGTTGTATTCGCTGGCGACGATGGGCTTCATCCCGCCCGCCTTGGTCATCAGCCCGCGCACGACCGCCACCCGCGCCGGGATCGTGTAGGGGTCGCCATAGAGCCGCAGGTCGAAGACGTCGTAGGCCCCGGCCGCCTGCGCGATCACCGTCGTCCAGAACGCCATGTCCGCCGCCTGGCCCGGCAGAGGGTGCGCGCCAGTCGGGTCGAACAGGCCATCGCAGCCGCCCAGCACCACCACCGCCTTGGGGTCGGCGTCCTTCACCGCCTGGTAGAAGACCCGCTGCTGGGCCGCGAATTCCTCCGCCGTGCCCCGCCAGAAGAACGGGTTGTTCGGCTCCTGATCGCTCTGGAAGTAGCGGATGCGGCCCTTGGCGTGGGCGACCACCGCGTGGACGAAGGCGTAGTAGTCGGCTTCCCGCCTGGCCGGCGAGGATGGGAACACCCAGGTCCCGGCCCGCGTCGCCCAGGGCGAGGCGGACTCCAGGGTGAGGAAGCCCTCCTCCGGCGCTTTAAGCTGCCCCAGATAGGCGTCGAGATCGGTCCAGCGCCGCTCGCCCGGCTTCGGCTCGAGCTGGCTCCAGTAGAGGGTCAGGCGGGTGAAGCTCGCGCCCAAGGCCCGGGCCTGCGGAACGAACGGCTCCGGCGTCTGCGGCGGAAACCCGTAGGCGCTGGTCCAGGAAGCGCCGATCGGCGGTCCCATTTTCAAGGGCTCAGCCGCCGTGGCGCGGGCGGAGAGAAACGGCCACAGCACGGCCAGGAGAGCAAACCAGCGCGCCATGTCACCGCTCCGATTGGACGTAAAATATATTATCTATTATTAGACTATATGAAGATGGACGGAAAGCCGAATCCGCGGAAAGAAACCACATGAGCGACGAACCGACCGATCGTATCGGCTTCCAGCTTCAGCGCGTCCACAACCGGGTGCGCGGCGCGATCCTGGCGGCCCTGGAAGGCTCCGACCTCAACCCCGGCCAGCTCGCCATCCTGGGGGTGCTCGCCGCGAAACCCGGCCAGACCCAGCGCGACCTGATCGCCGCCACGGGCATCGAGAAGTCCTCCATGGTGATCTTCCTCGACCGGCTGGAAGCCCAGGGCTGGATCGCGCGCCGCGCGCACCCTACCGACCGCCGGGCCCACGCCGTGCATCTCACGCCAGCCGGCCTGGAGCGCCTTGCGGTGATCGGCCCCCGCCTGCAAGCCGCCGAGGCCCAGGCGCTCTCCGCCCTCGACGAGGCTGAGAAAGCCCATTTGCTCCGGCTGCTTCAGAGACTAAGCGGGTAATCCCCGGCGCGCACAGCGCGCCGGAGGGATCGCATGATCCGCCGCGGATGGAGTAGACTCGCGCCCGATGCTTCAGTTTCCCGACTTCGCCACCCTGCCCTACAAGGACCTGCCGTCCCAGGCCCTGCCGCAAGGTGAACCTTGGGCGACGCCGGAAGGCATCGCGGTGCGCACGTCCTATGGCCCCGCCGACACCGCAGATCTCGACACGCTGGGCGGCTATCCCGGCCTCGCTCCGTTCCTGCGCGGACCCTATCCGACCATGTACCTGACCAACCCGTGGACCATCCGCCAGTACGCGGGCTTCTCCACGGCCGAGGACTCCAACGCCTTCTATCGCCGCAACCTGGCGGCCGGTCAGATGGGGCTTTCCATCGCCTTCGACCTGGCGACACACCGGGGCTACGACTCAGACCACCCGCGGGTGAAGGGTGACGTCGGCATGGCGGGCGTGGCCATCGATTCCATCCTCGACATGCGGACCCTGTTCGACGGCATCCCGCTCGACAAGATGAGCGTCTCGATGACCATGAACGGCGCGGTGCTGCCGATCCTGGCGCTCTACATCGTCGCCGGCGAGGAGCAGGGCGTGCCGCATAAGGCGCTGTCGGGCACCATCCAGAACGATATCCTGAAGGAGTTCCTGACCCGGAACACCTACATCTATCCGCCCGGCCCTTCGATGCGGATCGTCTCGGACATCTTCGCCTATACGAGCAAGGAGATGCCGCGCTTCAACTCGATCTCGATCAGCGGCTACCACATGCAGGAAGCCGGGGCGACGCTCGACCTGGAGCTGGCCTACACGCTCGCCGACGGGCTGGATTACGTGCGCGCTGGCGTCGCCGCAGGCATGACCGTCGACCAGTTCGCGCCGCGCCTGTCGTTCTTCTGGTGCGCCGGGATGAACGTATTCATGGAGATCGCCAAGCAGCGCGCCGCGCGGCTGCTCTGGGCCAAGCTGATCAAGGCCGAGTTCGATCCGAAGGACCTGCGCAGCCTGTCCTTGCGCGCCCACACCCAGACCTCCGGCTGGAGCCTGGCGGCGCACGACGTGTTCAACAACGTCGCTCGGACCATGGCCGAGGCCCTGGGGGCCACCGGCGGCCAGACCCAGAGCCTGCACACCAACTCGCTGGATGAGGCCCTTGCCTTGCCGACGGATTTCTCCGCCCGCATCGCGCGCAACACCCAGCTGTTCATCCAGGCCGAAAGCGGCCAGACCCGGGTGATCGACCCCTGGGGCGGCAGCTACTACATCGAGCGCCTGACCGCCGACCTGGCCGCCCGCGCGTTGGAGCATATCGCCGAGGTCGAGGCCCTGGGCGGCATGGCCAAGGCCATCGAGAACGGCCTGCCCAAGCGCCGGATCGAGGAGGCGTCGGCGCGCACCCAGGCGCGCATCGACGCCGGCATCCAGAGCGTGGTCGGCGTCAACCGCTACCTGCCCGACACGGCCGACGAGATCCCGATGCTCAAGGTCGACAACACCGCGGTGCGCGAGCAGCAACTCGCCAAGCTCAGGCGCCTGAAGGCCGAGCGCGACCCGGCCGCCACCGCCGCGGCGCTGGAGGCGCTGACCTACGGCGCGGCCGGCGGCGGCAACCTGCTGGCGCTCTCGGTCGACGCCGCCCGCGCCAAGGCCACCGTGGGCGAAATCTCCGACGCCCTGGAAAAAGTCTTCAACCGCCACAAGGCGCACGCCGACGCGGTGAAGGACGTCTACCTGCGCGAGAGCGGCGTCACCGCCAAGGCCCGTCAGGCCCAGGAAATGGCCAAGGCCTTCACCGCCGCCGACGGCAAGAAGCCGCGTATCCTGGTGGCCAAGATGGGCCAGGACGGCCACGACCGCGGCCAGAAGGTGATCGCCTCGGGCTTCGCCGACCTGGGGTTCGACGTCGAGATCGGCGACCTCTTCCAGACGCCCGCCGAGACCGCCGCCCAGGCCGTCGCCGACGGGGTCCACGCGGTGGGCGCGAGCTCGCTGGCCGCCGGCCACCTGACCCTGGTGCCGGACCTGAAGGCGGAACTGGAGAAGCTGGGTCGCGCCGACATCATGGTGGTGGTGGGCGGCGTCATCCCGCCGGAGGATTTCGCGGCGCTGCGCGACATGGGCGTGGCCGCGATCTTCACGCCTGGCACCACCGTCCCCGACGCCGCCATCAGCGTGATCGAGCGTCTGAACGAGCGCCTCGGCTACGCCCAGGAACAGGCCGCGCAATAGGCCCCGGAGCCGCCCGCGCCTGAACATTTTTATCGAACTCGACCGCGCCGCGGGTCTGTGACCTCTTGGGTCCGCCAGCCGGGGGGCCTCAAATGTCCGAACAAGAGCTCGAACGCAGCACGATCCGCGCGATTTCCTGGCGGCTCCTGCCGCTGATCCTGTTGGGCTACCTGGCCTCCTACATGGACCGGGTGAACATCGGCTTCGCCGCGCCGACCATGAATGCGCAGTTGGGCTTCACCGCCTCGATCTACGGCTTCGGCGGCGGCCTGTTCTTCATCAGCTACGCCCTGTTGGAAATCCCCTCGAACCTGGCGCTGGCGAGGGTCGGCGCGCGGCGCTGGCTGGCCCGGATCATGATCACCTGGGGCGCGGTGGCCATGGGCATGGCGCTGGTCCGCACGCCCTGGCAGTTCTACCTCGGACGCTTCCTGCTAGGCGCCGCCGAGGCCGGTTTCTTCCCCGGCGTGATCTACTACCTCGGCCTCTGGTTCCCGCAGGCCTGGCGCGGGCGCGCGGTCTCGCGATTCTATATCGCCGCGCCGCTGGCGTCGGTGGTCATGGGGGCGGTGGCCGGCAGCCTGCTGGGCCTGGACGGACGCCTGGGCCTGCACGGCTGGCAGTGGCTGCTGATCGCGGAAGGCGCGCCCGCGGTGATCCTGGCCTTCGTCTTCCTGCGCTTCCTGCCAGACCGCCCCGCCGACGCGGCCTGGCTTAGCGCCGAGCAGCGCGCCTGGCTGGAGGCCAGGATCGCCGCCGGTAACGCCGCCATCGCCGCGCCCGACCACAGCCAGCTTCGCGCCTTGCTGCGGCCGGCGGTGATCGCCCTGGTGCTGGTGAACTTCCTCTACCTTGGCCCCTACTACGCCTTCACCCTCTCGGCCCCGACCGTCCTGAAGGAGGCCACGGGCCTCTCCGCGAGCCAGGTGGGCTATCTGATCGCCGCAGGCGGGATCACCGGCGCGCTGGGCATGACCTTCACCGGTTGGAGTTCCGACCGTCGGGGCGAGCGCTACCTGCACCTGGCGATCCCACTGGTGCTGGCCGCCGCCTGCTTCACCGTCATCGCCTTCGTCCCCGCGCCAGGCGTCGTGATGGCCGCCTACCTCGCCATGATGGCCTGCTACTTCGGGATCAGCGCCGCCTTCTGGCTGGCGCCGGGCGAGATCGTCCATCCGCGCGCCGTGGCGGTGACCGTGGCGGCGATCAATGGCCTGGGCCAGGTGGGCTCGTTCCTGTTTCCCTGGCTGTGGGGCCTGGCGAAGGACGCGACCGGCGGATTCCACCTGGGCCTCAGCCTGCTGCCCGTGGCCTTCCTGATCGCCGCCGCCGTCGTCATGGGCCTGCGCCAGGCCCAGCCGAGGAGCTGAGCGCCAAACGAAAAACGCCGGGGCGCGAACCCCGGCGTTTTGCCGTCTCGACGCCGCCGACCGTTAGCGGTCGGTCGGGCTGGCGTTGAAGGCCGACGCGCTCTCAGCGGCTTCCGACTTCGGCTTGGCCGAGGCTTCCTGACCGCCGCGGCGCCCGCCCATCATGCCCTGGGCCGCCGCCAGTTCGTGGGCGTCCAGATAGCCGTCGTGGTTCTTGTCGAGCATGTCGAAATACTTGAGCAGTTGCCGGCCGATGCCGCCCTTCAGCTCAGCCTTCGACAGCTTGCCGTCCAGGTTGTCGTCCATCATGCCGAGCAGGCGGGTCCGACCCAGGTCCTCCTCGTAGTTGACCCGATGCTCCGCCGTCTCATCGGTCCAGCGATAGCTGAGCGAGGTGAACAGCATCTCCTGGAACGACTGCTCGCCCCACGAGACATTGACCTTCGGGTCGGGGTTGGCCGGATTGCGCGTGGAGTTGTCGTAGACGTAGTGCGCCACCAGCTTCGAGCCCGCCGGGATCTTGATCGGCTCAGCGAAGGTGTAGGTCCGCTGCCAGTTGAAGTCGTAGCGCGGCAGGCTCAGCAGCAGCTTCATCTTCCCGTCGGGATACTGGATCCACAGGTCCGACGAATAGGCCCGGTAGTGGGCATGCGGGAAGGCCGAATAGAGCAGCGCATCGTGCGGGAACTGCACATAGGCCACTTCCTTGTGCCGCGCCTCGCCCGCCGGGATCTCGATGGTCGGGTCCATCACCACCACGCTGTGCATGATCAGCTCCGGCGGCTTGTCGTAGAAATAGAGCGCCACCTGGCTCTTATCGACCACTTCCTTGCCGTAGGGCGTGTAGTGCATCTGGAAGCCATAGGCGCCGCCCGGCGGCAGGTAGACGCCGGCGTTCTTGGGCTCGACGGAGCTTTCCGCGCCCACCGCATAGCCCGCGCCCAGCGAGGCCGCCCACTTGGCCTCCGACGACTTGCCATCGGCCGGCATCGTCTCCATCCAGCCGGTCAAGAGATGGTGCACGCCCTGGCGGGAGCCCGGCTTCACCGTGGAGGCGCGGACCCATTTGCCTTCGGTGAGTTGGCCGGGCACCGCGGGACGCTGATAGTCGACCACGCCCGAGGCGGGGATGGTGAAGGCCGGCACGTCGATGATCAGGTCGGGCTTGCCCAGCGGCCATTGGGCGGCCACGTGCTTCACCGCGCCCAGCGGATCGGCGCCGTCGCCGCGCGGCGCGCCCTCTTCCACCCAGTTGACGATGGTCTTGATCTCGGCCGGGGTCAGCCGCTTGTCGTCCGAGAAGTGCCCGACGCGCGGATCGGCGTGATAGGGCGGCATCCGGTCGGTGCGGATCACCTCGCGGATCATCGGGGCGAAGCCCTTGACCATCGCGTAGTTGTTCATGGCGAAGGGGCCGATGCCGCCGTCCTCATGGCAGCCCACGCACTTGGCCTCGAGGATCGGGGCCACGTCCTTGGAATAGGAGACCTTGGCGGCGCTGGCGAAGGCGATCTGGGCCCCGCCGCTGGCCGGGCCGGCCACCGCGGCGGTCTTGCCGGCCAGCAGGTCGTCAAGCGCGACCGGCAGGCCCGAGACCGCGCCGCGATAGGTCACCGTCCAGGTCTTCGGGTTGATCACGACCGCCTCGGCCGAGCGGGTGACGCCCAGGCTTTCGCCGATGATCTGCTTGTCGTCCATCAGGACCGGGAGCTTGTAGCCGACCTTGGTCGCCTCGGCCTGGATGGCGTCCATCGAGTCCTTGGCGCTGGAGTTCAGCATCATGAACTCGACGCGCTTTTGGCCGTAGTCGGCGGCGATCTTGTTCAGTTGCGGAGCCAGGCCGCGGACCACCGCGTCGCCGTTCTGCTGGGTCACCAGCACCACCGCCGGCGCGTCGGCCAGGCGATACAGCTCATGAGCCTCGAGATTCTGGTCGACCAGCATGAAGTTGTCGACCTTGGTCGGCGCCGCCGCCGTGGCCGCCACGCTGGAGGCGTGCCCGACGGCGCTGGCCGTCATGGTGTCGCTGGTGCAGCCCACCAGGGCCGCCGCGCTGGCGAACAGCGCCAGGATCCCGAATTTCGCACCGTTCATCGCAGTTCGCTCCCCAATCCGACAGGCGGAATCGCCTGGGCGCCCGAGGGCGGCCCAGCTCTTACGCCGTATATGGCCCACCCACGTTACACCAATGTTGCCACGCTCGCCTGCGGCGTCGTGTCATGAGGTGGTCGCCGCCGCCCCCGCGAACGGATGCGCCGATTGGGAAAAAACTTTCTGAACGGCGGTCGGGCCGGGCCCGGGCTATCCTGAAGCCTAGCCCGCCCCAGCGCCGGCCGGCTCTCTCCGAGTCGCCCCCTGCCCGCCGAGCTGGTCCTGCAGCGCCGCGCCATTGACGCTGCCAAGCCCGGTGCAGGCGTCCCAGCCCGCGCCCGCCGGATAGCCGGTGACCTGGCCGTAGGAATTGTTGGCCGGCCCGGGCGCGCCGCCGATGTCGCGGAAGGTCGCCGCCGGCAGGCTGTAGAGCAGCGCGTTGAGGTAGCCCGTCGGGCGTCCCAGGTTACCGTTGATGCGGGCGATCAGACCGGCGTAGAGCGGCGCGACCGCGCTGGTGCCGCCCACCGGCTGCGACTGCCCGCCGATGAACTGGTTGTAGCCGCTGTTCTCGCTGGCGTTGCCGGCGATGTCGGGCAGGCCGCGGCCCACAGCGCCGGTGTGGGCGCGCTTCGGCAGGGTAACCGCCTTCTGGTAGTCGGGGACCGCGAACCGCGCGCTGATCCCGCCGCCGCTGGCGCCCGGCCCGCCCGCGCCGACGTCGTTCCAGACATATTCGTCGAACGACGCGCCGCTGACATTGCCTACCGTCGTGCCGCCGCAGGCGGTCACCCAGATGTCGCTGGCCGGATAGCTGGCCTGTGCCTGGGTCTGGCTTTCGATGAAGGCGCCGGAATCGCCGGACGAGACCAGCACGGTGACGGTCTTGGTGGCCGCGTCTTTGAAGAGTTCGGTCAGTTGCTGGTACTCGGCGTCGGAGAAGCTGTCGGTCCCCGGGTCGTCGGGGCCCCAGCCGTAGCTGATCGAGATCACCGAGGGCTGCGGCTCGCCGGCCTTGGGATGGATCATCATCTGCAGGGCGTGCAGGATGTCCTGCGTCTGGCCGCCGGCGAAGTAGACCGCGATGGTCGCCGCCGGCGCGATGGCGCCCGCCACGGTGATGTCGAGCCCAGTCTCCCCGTCCGAGGCCCCCGAGTTGTTCACCCCGTCCACCGGCACGTCGACGATGTGCGGCATCGGCAGGCCGAAACCCTGCATGGTCTTTTCGATGTCGCTCTTGGCGTAGCCAGCGGCCCCGCCGCTGGTCTCCATTTCGTAGAGGCCGATGGTCTGGCCTTTCCCGTCGCCGTCCGGGAAATTGTAGAGCTTGGCGATCTGCTGTGGCGTGACCGGCCGGGTGTTGGGCGGATCGGCCGAATTGCCGCGCCGGGCCGTGGAGAAGTGTTGGGCCGGCACCTTGCGGTTGGTCAGCCCCACCACCGCCTCGACCACGTCGGCCAACGGCGCCGGCAAGCCCACCGCTCCGTCGTGACCGCGATAGGCGCCCCGCGCGCAGTCATAGTCGCGCAGCTCGGTCGAGAAGGCGGCGTTGATCGCCGCGGCCCGGCCTCGCACCACCACCGAGCGGCGGGCGGTATCGGTGTCGACCACCTCCAGCCCGTGGCTCGCGGCAAAGGCTTCGACCCGCTGGAGGTCGGCCGGATCGGCGCCCTGGGTCAGCGCGAACTCCTCGCGCGACGGCCGCGTCCCGCTGGCCTGCAGGAAGGCCTTAGGCTCCTTCGCCGCCGCGCCGGCCCGGCGGCGAAGCACCAGGGTCACCGTCACCGGCTCATTTCCGTCGGTCGCCTTGACATACCTGTGGTCGCTGGGGTGCGGATGATCGCTGCCGGCGAGTGGGACATATCCATCAGCTAACGGCATAGCCTTCTCCTTTGCGGTCGCTCGGGACCAAGGTTTCAACGCATGCGGACGCCGTCCGACGGCGGTAACCCGCCACCGGTCTTCTCGATTTCGCCAACAGGAATCGCCAACGGAAACTGACGCGGACTGGATGCGGACCAGTTGGGGGCCGATCCTCGTCTGATCTACGCCCCGTTCACCGCCTAGGGTTGAGCCTGACACCCGGTATGCGCAAGTAAAAGCTGATCCGCTCAACGGAACGTGAGGTTGACGCGCCCTTCCCGAACGCCCTTCCCGACCGC
Organism: Phenylobacterium sp.; assembly: GCA_036268175.1. Classification (GTDB taxonomy): domain Bacteria; phylum Pseudomonadota; class Alphaproteobacteria; order Caulobacterales; family Caulobacteraceae; genus Phenylobacterium. Next base: position 12,620 of record DATAUR010000097.1, read on the forward strand.
CCTTCCCGACCGCCGCCTTCGCGCGCAGGATGGCGGCTCGGACTGACAGGAGATCCCCATGAGCGAAACCGCCGCCGCGCCCGCCCCTGCCGCCGCCACCGCGCCCTCGGCCCGCTTCGGCTTCGTGAAGTTCGTGGTGCGCGACCTGGCCGCCATGCGCAACTTCTACGAGCGCGCCTTCGGCCTGGCGGTCGCCCAGACCATCGACCTGCCCGACATTACCGAACTGGTCATGCGCCGCCCCGGCGAAGAGACCGGCTTCAGCCTGATCCTCTACTGGAACAAGGATGGCCGTGAGGTGGCGCTGGGCTCCGCGCACGGGCCGCTCGGCCTCTACGTCCGCGACGTGGACGCCGCCTTCGCCCATGCCGTCAGCCAGGGCGCGGCGCCACATCGCGAGCCCTGGGACACCGGCGCCATGCGCGTCGCCTTCGTGCTCGATCCGGAGGGCCGCGAGTTGGAACTGATCTCCATGGTCAAGCGCTGAACGCTTTTAGCGTTTGCCGCACGGCGGTTGAGGAACACCGCCGGCTTGCCGGTCGTTGAGAGGCCAACGAAAGGCGGCCTCCCATGTTCATCCTGCCCAAGCTTCCGTACGACTATGCGGCCCTGGAGCCGACGCTCTCGGCCGACACCCTGCACACCCACCACGACAAGCATCACAAGGCCTACGTCGACAAGACCAACGAGCTGGCGCAGGCCGCGGGCCTGGCGGGCCGGCCGCTGGAGGACGTGGTCCGCGAAGCCCGGAGCATGAACAACGCCAAGCTGTTCAACAATTCCGCCCAGGCCTGGAACCACGCCTTCTTCTGGGAGTGCATGACGCCGGCGGCAGAGGCCGGGCCGGCGCTGCCATCGGGGGGCCTGCAGGACGCCATCGACAAAGCCTTCGACGGCCTGGACACCCTGAAGGGCGCGTTCATCGAAGAGGGCGCCAACCACTTCGGCTCCGGCTGGTGCTGGCTGGCCGCCGGCTCCGATGGCCTGAAGGTGCTCTCGACCCACGACGCCGACGACACCCTGACCCGCGACGGCCTCTTCCCGCTGCTGGTCTGCGACCTGTGGGAGCACGCCTACTACCTGGACTACAAGAACGACCGGAAGGGCTTCCTGAAGCGCTGGCTGGACGAGGTCGCCAACTGGAAATTCGCCGAGCGCCAGTTCGCCGCGGCGAACGGCAAGGGCGACGGCTTCCGCTATCCGGCCGCCCAGAAAGACGAGGCCAAGGACCGCCGCGACGCGCCTGGCCAGGACAACCGGCCGCAGGCCTAGGTTGCGCTAGGGATCAGGCGACGATGGCCTTCAGGTAGTCGACGCTGATCTTCGCCGCCTCGATCCTGGGCCGCACGAAGGGCGGTTCCTGCTCGACGAAGAAGCCGCGCACGCCCTCGGCATAGGCCGCCGGCAACAGGCGCTTCCAGTCGATGATGCCGGATCCGATCTCCGTGGGGTCCTGCTGGAAGGCGTAGTTGGTCTTGGTGGTCGCCTTGACGTCCTTGACGTGCATCTGGGTGAAGCGCCCGGCGTGCGTCTTCAACAGCGCGAAGGGGTCGTGGCCGCCGGCCACCACCCAGCCCACGTCCATCTCGAACTGCACCAGCGCCGGATCGGTGTTCTTCAGCAGGATCTCCAGGCCGTTGGTGTCGCCGAGCGGCGCGAACTCGATGTTGTGGTTGTGGTAGCCCATGGTCAGGCCCGCGGCCTTCAGGGCCTTGCCCTTGGTGTTCAGGAGTTCGGCGGTGGCCTTCCAGTCCTCCGCCGTCAACTGGCTCGCCAGACGCCCCAGCACCGCGGCGCGAGGCTCTCCGGGCTTGGGCGCCATGTCGATGTGGCTGGGGACCGGCGAGCTCGGCAACACGATGTGCCGGATGCCGATCACCTTGGCGTCGGCGATCACCTTGTCGATGTCGGCGAGGCCCGGCTGGGCCGGCGAAGACGTGGCCTGCACGTGGCTGCTGGGGCATTTCAGCCCGGCCTTGTCGAAGGCGGCGCGGAGCTGCTGTGGCGTGCGGCCCATGTAGCCGGCCATCTCCACCGCGCCATAGCCCATCTGCGCCAGGGCCCCGAGCTGCTCGTCCAGATGCGCCGCCAGGTCGCCGCCCAGGGTGTAGAGCTGCAGCCCGATGGGCAGGCCGGTGCGCTTGAAGAACGGCCCCTTGGCCGCCCCCCAAACCGTCCCCGCCAGGCCCGCCGCCGCGGTCGCCAAGCCGGCGCCAATGGCGCTCCGACGCGACAAATCGATCATCTCCACAGTCCCCCAATCACAAACGCCAATCGGCTCTGGCGCCGCGATCGAAGCACGCTAGCGTGCGGACGCCAAATCCTGGGAGCTCGCAGTACACATGGGCGGCGTGGTCGCGCTCGGCGAATGCATGGTGGAGCTGAGCCTGGCGGGCCCGGACAAGGCGGGAATCGGTTACGCGGGCGATGTCTTCAACACCTGCGTCTACCTGCGCCGCCTGGGCCGGGCGGTGACCTTCGCCACCGCGGTCGGCGATGGCGATCCGTTCAGCGCGGCGATCCTGGAGCTGATGCAGGCCGAGGGAATCGGCGTCGAACTGGCGGCCCGCGTCGCCGGCCGCGTCCCGGGCCTCTACGCCATCGAACGCGACGCGAAGGGCGAGCGCCGCTTCCACTACTGGCGCGACCAGTCGCCGGTGCGCCAGTTCTTCCAGATCGCCGACCTCGACGCCTTCGTGGGCGCGGCGCGCAAGGCCGAGCTGTTCTACCTCTCGGGCATCACCCTGGCGGTGATTGGCGAGGCCGGCCGCGCGGCGCTGAAGGAAATCCTCGCCGACCTCGCCCATCGCGGCGTGCCCGTCGCCTTCGATCCGAATTACCGCGCCAGGCTGTGGTCCTCGCGAGACCTGGCGCTGGCGGCGGTCGAGGCGGTCATCCCCTATTGCCGCATCGTCTCGGCCAGCGGGCCCGACGTTGAGGAACTGTGCCAGGCGCCGCTCGACGAAACCGCCCGCCGCTGGGCGAAGGACGGCGCGCTCGTCCTCGCCCGCGCCGAGGACCGCACCATCGACATCCACGGCGCGCGCGCCGTGCTGTCGCTGCCCGCGGCGGCGGCGGTCAAGGCCACCGACACCACCGGCGCCGGCGACGGCTTCAACGCCGGCTTCCTGGACGGCTGGCTGAAGGGCGACGCGCCCGAGGTCGCCGTGGAGGCCGGCCGCACGCTCGCCGCCCAGGTGGTGCAGCATATCGGCGCGATCGTCCCGGCCAGGGCCATGCCACGGCGCTAGCGTTCGCCGCCGCAGGCTTGTAATGACCCAGGCGTGAGTCCGCGCCTCTCCTTCGCCAAGACCTGGCCGCTGCTGGTCGCGGCGCGCCTCGCGGCCTTGCTGGCCGTCGGGCTGCTGGTGTTCGCCGGCGTCAAGTCGACGGTGATGCAGGACCAGGCCGCGGCGCCGTCGGCCGTGGCCCAGTCAACCGTGGCGATGGCCTGCCCGGACATGCCGGGCATGGTCATGCCCGCCAAGGCCGATCCTCACAAATCTGCGCTGGCGACCTGCAGCTTCTGTATCGCCGCCGCCAGCGTGGCGCTGCAGTCCGTCGCCGAGCCGATCCCCGCGCCGATCGCCGTGGCCTGGATCGCGCCACCGCCGGTCGCCGACCACAGCGCGCGCGGCCCGCCGCTGGTCCAACCCAAGGCCCGCGGGCCGCCCGCTCCCTTCCAGACCGTCTGATCCGCCGCGCCCGCCGCCAGGCGGCGCGCCCCGACGTCTGAGCCGCGGGCCTCGCCCGCGGCCGAGAGGGAATCTCATGAGGACCCTGCTCCTGGCCGGTGTCAGTGCGCTTTGCCTGACGACGGCGGCCCGCGCCGCCACCGATGCGGCTGACGCCGCCGACGCGCCCAATACCGTATCGACCGTCACCGTCACGGCGCCGTCGTCGATCGCCAACCTGGCCGACGTGCCCAACACCATCTCGACGGTGACCGCCGATCAGCTCGACCACACGACCAACCTCGTCACGCCCGAGGACGCCTTGCGCTACGTCCCCGACGTGCTGGTGCGCCAGCGGCACATTGGCGACACCCAGTCGCCGATCACCAGCCGCACCTCCGGCGTCGGCGCCTCGGCGCGCACGCTGCTGTTCGTGGACGGGATCCTGCTCAGCGCCCTGATCGGCAACAACAACACCTCGGCCTCCCCAAAGTGGGGGTTGATCAATCCCGACGCCATCGAGCGCGTCGACGTGCTCAACGGACCGTTCTCGGCGGCCTACGCCGGCAACTCCATCGGCAGTGTCATCGCCTTCGTCACCCGCATGCCCTCGAAGTTCGAGGCCACCGCGGAGGTTCAGGGCGCGATCCAGTCCTTCTCCAAATATGGCGACGACAAGGACTATGGGACCGCCCGTTTCGCCGGCAGCGTCGGCGACCGGATGGGCCCCTTCGCCTTCCGGCTGAGCTACAACCACCTGGACGACCACGCCCAGCCGCTGACCTACGCGACAGCAACGGTTTCCTCGGGAACCAACGCCCTTGGGACCCCGGTCACCGGCGCGTTCACCGACGCCAACCGCACCAGCCAGCCGATCTTCGTCCTGGGGTCCGACGGCATCGAACACCAGGTGCAGGACAATGTGTCCGGCCGCTTCACCTGGGACTTCACGCCGACCGTGACGGCGGCCTACACCTTCGGTCTGTTCGCCAATAACGACGACGCGACGGTGGCGAGCTACCTGCGCGACGCCGCCGGCAATCCAGTCTACTCCGGGGCTGTCAACATCGCCGGGCGCACGTATGGCCTGGCGACGACCGCCTTCTCCAACGGCGTCTACCGCCTGGACGAGACCGAGCTGGCCCAGGGCCTGTCGATCAGCTCGCACACCGACGGCGTGTTCGACTACGACGTGACGCTCAGCGGATTCGACTATCTGAAGAGCCACCAGCGTACGCCGACCACCGCGCTGCCCGGCGCCTTCGCCGGCGGGGCCGGCAGCGATGCGCAACTCGACGGCACCAGCTGGATCACCTTCGACGCCGACGGCAAGTGGCGGCCGGCTGCAGGCCAGACCGTGATGTTCGGCCTGCACGAGGACAACTACCTGCTCGACAGCCCGAAGTACGCGCTCGGCGATTGGCTTTCGGATTCGACGGGGGCGCTGCAGACCCTCAGCAAGGGCCAGACCCACACCTGGGCGCTCTGGGCGCAGGACGTCTGGGCGATCTCGCCCGAGGTCAAGCTGACGCTGGGGGGGCGTTATGAATGGTGGCGCGCCGACAAGGGGCTGAACTTCTCCGCCGCGCCGGCGCTGAACACCCAGCAGCCCGAAGAACGCGATGCGGCCTTCTCACCCAAGGCCGTGTTGGCCTGGGCGCCCTTCGACGGCTGGATCTTCAAGGGCTCTGTCGGCGTCGCCAACCGTTTCCCCACGGTCTCCGAACTCTACCAGGCGATCACCACCGGCCCGACGCTGTCGACGCCCAACCCGAATCTGAAACCGGAGCAGGCGCTCTCCAGCGAACTCTCGGCGGAGAAGGACTGGACCGGCGGCTCCCTGCGCGTCTCGCTGTTCGACGAGCATGTCCACAACGCGCTCATTTCGCAGACCGGCACATTGAACGGCTTGCCCGTCAGCTTCGTGCAGAACGTCGACCGCACCCGCTCCACCGGCGTCGAGGTGGTCGGCGATCAGAAGGACCTGGGGATCAAGGGCTTCGAACTCTCGGGCTGGGTCACCTACCTGGACGCCGAAACCGTCAAGGACCCCGTGCTGCCGACCGCGGAAGGCAAACGGCTGCCGCAGTTGGCGCGGTGGCGGGCCGGCGCCGTGGCCACCTATTCGCCAACCGCGAAGTTGGATCTCACCCTGGCGGCCCGCTACTCCGACAGGATGTTCGCGACGATCGACAACAGCGACCACTACGCCAACACCTACCAGGGCTTCGGCGCCTTCTTCGTGGTCGACGCCCACGCGCGCTACAAGCTGAACGACCATCTCGCCATCGGCGTCGGGGTCGATAACCTCAACAACCGAAAGTATTTCCTCTTCCACCCGTTTCCACAGCGGACGGTCATCGTCGACCTGAAGTACACTTACTGACCCAAAGGGAGCCTCCACATGAAAGCTTCGATCTGGCTCGGCCTCGCCAGCGCCGCCTGCCTCGCGACCTCGGCGCTCGCCGCCCCAACCATGCCGTCCGGCGTGCACATGGCGAACGGCGCGTTGGCCGACGCCGCCGGCAAGCCGCTCTACATCTGGGACATCGACACCATGGTCGGCATGTCCCACTGCGAGGGCGACTGCGCCAAGATGTGGCTGCCGCTGCCGGCGCCCAAGAACGCCAAGCCGATGGGCGACTGGTCCCCCATCAGCCGCGAGGACGGGTCCCTGCAGTGGACCTACAAGACCAAGCCCCTCTACACCTATTCCGGCGACACAGCCGGGGGTCCGCCGACCGGCGAAAAAGTCAACAAGACCTGGCATCTCGCTCACTAGGCGCCTCGCGCCAGGCCGGGCGTCCGCCAGATCACAAAAACCTGAATGCGCCATTCTGCGCTTGCGCGCCTGTGAACATCGTACCACGATGTATTTGTCAGCCTGATCGGTAGACGGACCGACGGGTGGGCTCCGTTGGCGATGAATCCCCGGAACGTGGGATCGCCAGCCGCGGTTCGCGGGCGTCGCCAGCTACTCCGGGTGTGCGCCGCCGGCAAACGCCCGCGACGAGTGCGGGGCGGCGAGACTGGGTGGGTTCCCGCCGGAGAGACATCTCCGGTCCTTTGGTCTCGCCGCCTTGTATCGCCCGCGAAGGCGCGGATGGGGACGGCGAACTCTGATCGGCGCGTGGCAAAAGCTTCGGGCCATGATGTAATCTTCGAAACTCAAACTGGATGCCCCTCGTTCGGACAACCTCGGCGGGCATCGAAGGATCGGGACGACAGGGTGATCGCGAAGCCTACGAAGACCACCACGGGCCGGCGACGGCGAGCCGCGGGACTGAGCGACGCCGAATACATGGCGCTCGGTGAATTTCGCTGGTCGATGCGCCAGTTCCTGCAGTTCAGCGAGGAAGGCGCGCGCGAACAGGGCGTCAGCTCCCAGCAGCACCAGGCGCTGCTGGCGATTCGCAGCCACGCCGGGCCGGAGGCCATCACCATCGGCGGCCTGGCCGATCGCCTGCTGATCAAGAATCACAGCGCGCTCGAGCTGGTCGCCCGCATGGCGGAGAACGGGCTCGTCGAACGCACCGCCTCGGTGGAGGACCGCCGCCGCGTGCTGCTGCGCATCCTGCCGCGCGGCCTGGATATCCTGGAGACCATTTCCATCCGCAACCTCGGCCAGTTGAAGCAAACCGCCGAGATCCTGGACGAGATCCTGCAGACCGTTCGCAGCCTGGACCTGCACGGCGCCTGACGCCCCCGTCCCGCCGTTCGAAGGGGTCCATCGCGGGCCCGATCAAGCTGCGCTAAAAACCGCGCGACAATACATCGTATCATGATATATTTTGCGTCGTGAAACGATCTAACGCGCGGCGACGCCGCGCTCAGCCAGGAGCCTTTCGATGAGTCTGCCCCCCGCGTCCCTTTTTGTCCGTGGCATTGGCTACGCGGCTCTAGCGGTGGCGATGACCGCCGTGGCCGGCTGTGCGTCCCATCCCAAGCCCGCGCCCGCCGCGGTGGCCCAGGCGGCCCCACCGCCCTCGCGGCCCGCGCCCGCGCCCTACCATGAGCCGGCGCCCTCGGTGAGCACCGCGCCCCTGCCCGGCTCCGAGCGTGACTTCGTGGTCAACGTCGGCGACCGGGTCTACTTCGACTACAACAAGTTCAACGTCCGCTCCGACGCCGAGGCGCTGCTGGCGGCGCAGGCCAGCTGGCTGCAGCGCTATCCCGCCGTGCAGGTGCGCATCGAAGGCAACTGCGACGAACGCGGCACCGAACAGTACAACCTGGCGCTGGGCGCCCGCCGCGCCAACTCGGTGAAGGCGTTCCTGGTCAGCCACGGCGTCGCCGACGGCCGCATCAGCACGGTCTCCTACGGCAAGGAAAAGCCGATCGACACCGGCGAAGGCGAGCAAGCCTGGGAGCACAATCGCAACGGCCACACCGCGATATTGTCTGGAGCGCGCTGACCGCCTCGCCTTACCATGCGTTTCGGGGGAGACGACTGGCGCAATTGGGGAGTGACGGCGCATGGACGAGAGCGAGGAGATCCGGTTCCACGAGACGGTTAGTTTCGTGGGCCTCCGGGCCCAGGCGACGGCGGTGGGTCTGCTGCAGCTCACCGCCGAGCTGGTGCGCGCCGGCGTGCTCGACGACGGCGCGGTGACGCGGATCAAGGACGCCATCGCCAAGGACATCGCGCTCTCCCGGCCGCGCAACGCCTCCCGCGAGGAGTACGAGCGCTCGATCCGCGAACGGCTGGATGGCCTGTTCGCGGGCCGAGAGCCCGTGGGCGGCGAGCCCGCCGCCTAGGGCTCGGCCTCGGCCTGGGCCGCGAAGCGCCGGTCGGCGCGAAGGCTGGTGGGGACTCCGGGACTCGAACCCGGACGGATTGCTCCGAGCGATTTTAAGTCGCTTGCGTCTACCGGTTCCGCCAAGTCCCCGATGCCGACAGGCTTAGACGACGCGGGATTTGCGGTCGATAGGTCGCCTAGCCCGGTTGGGTCAGGAGATCGGAGATCGCGGCGCGGAACGCCTGGGCCGCCGGCAGGACAAGCTCGCCCGAAACGCACCGCAGGTCGTCGCCGGTGGTGTGGAAATAGCGATGGATGCCGTAGAGGCCGATGGCGCTGCGGTAGCCCTTCTCCAGCACATTGACCAGTTCGCCGCCGGCCATGACCTTGTCGGCCAGGTAGGTCGCCTCCAGCCCGGTGACCCCCCGGAAGGCGTGGCGGGTGCGGTCCAGGATGTCGGCGGTGGCGGTGAGGAACCGCTGGGCGTCGGCGCTGGGCAAGGGCAGGAGCCGGGGGCCGAACTCGTGCCAGTCGCGGGTGGCGGCGCTGGCGCCGATGTGCACCCACAGCTTGGTCGCGGCGGCCGGCGGCGCGGCCTGCTCCAGATACCGCTCGCCGCCCAGGTACTCGTATTCATGGCCGCTGGTGGCCAGGAGCTCGATGTTCACCCCGTGGTTGGCGCGCGCCAGCCAGTGGGCCAGCCACAGCCAGACGGCCAGGCCGGAACCCCGCTCTGCGGCGCAGGTGAACCAGCCCGACCGCGGCGTCGATAGGATCACGGTCCTGGGCGCCTTGCGGTCCAGGTGGGCGATCAGGTTGAAGGCCTGGCGCTGGCCGCCGTGCCCATCGATCGTCAGGGTCGCGGCGCGCTCCGCTCGCGCGGCGGCCAGGAACGGCTCGGCGTCCTTGGGCGCCAGGATGGCCACCGGCCGCGGAACGGGCGGGTGGCGGGTGGAGACGTTGAGGGCGATCGCCTCGCGCGAGGGGCCGGTGGTGATCAGCACCACGCCCGCGGCGCCGCGCGCCACGGCGTCGGCCAGCGGCCGCGCGACCTGCGGGTCGCCCAGCGCCGCCCAGCGCTTATAGGGCAGCGCCACCAGGGCGATGGCCCCGGTGAGGTCGCCGTGCTCCGACGCCAGCTTCAAGGGGCCGGTCAGGCCCTGAGGCCCGGTCGGCGCGACGATCGCCTGCGGGATCACCGCGGCATGCGCCTCGCCGCAGGCCAGCGTCGCCTGGCGGACCTCGAAAAACGGGATATCGAAGGCCTGACGGCGGCAGGCGTAGCCCGCCCGGCCAAGCTCGCTTTCCAGCCACGCGCCGCTGGCCTCGTCGCCGGGGCCGCCGGAGGCCTTCACGCCAAAGCCGGCGTAGCGCTCCAGCGTCGCCTGCAGCGTCGCCGCGTCCGCCTCGATGCCCGGCCCGCCCGCCCCTGCTGGGCTGGCGGCGGCGAAACCGAGCAGGCCGGCTCCGCCCAATAGACCGCGGCGCGATGGGGTCATGCGAACCTCCTCCAGACGACTTCAGCCTACCAACGATAGATCAGGTTCACGCCGACCGTGCGAGGCTGGTTGTAGCGGACGGAGGTCGTGATCCCCGCCGCCTGCAGGGTGAGCAGCTTGATCGTCTCATCTGTCAGGTTCCGGACGAAGATCGCAGCCTCCATTTTCTTGTAGTCGACGCCCGCCCGCAAGCTGACGTCGGTGATGCTGAACAGCGGCACCAGGGGCGCGGCCGCCGTCACGGTGTCCTGACCGCCGCCGCTCTGGCCGTTGTAGGTCACGTGGACGAAGCCATCCACCAGGCTGGTGATCGGGTGCAAGTAGTTGACGGAGGCCGAGCTCGTCCACTCCGGAACCTGCGCCACCGTCGAGCTCACGACGGGCAGGCCAAGGAAGCCCCCGCTCACCGCCACGAAATGGCCGTGCTGGTTGGCGCCGTTCAGGTCGACGTCGAGCCGGCCGCCGGCCACCTGGAAGCGGCCGTCGACCGCCATCTCGATCCCGTTGGCGTGGATGGTCCCGCCGTTGATGTTGAACACCGTGGCGGCTTGCGCAGCATCAGGTTGTGGTAGGTCTGCGGCGGGTGCGTTGCCGGGCCTGGGGCCGACGGCGCGCCGCGACGCCGCGACGAGAGAGTGAAACCATGGGTACTGCCGCCGACCCGCCGGACCGTCCTGAACGGACGCGTGGCGATGGCCCGACGGCGGCGGAGGTCACCGAACGCCTGCGCCGGCAGATCCAGGATGGCCTGTGGACGCCCGGCGAATGGCTGCGGGAGCCCAGGCTGTGCGCGGAGTTCCAGGTCGGCCGTTCGATCGTCCGCCGCGCCCTGCGCAACCTGGCCGACGACGGCCTGGTGGTTCTGGAGCCGCACCGCGGGGCTAGCGTCACCCTGACCACCCTTCAGGAGGTATTCGACCTCTATGAACTGCGCGCCGCGCTCTATGGGGTGGCGGCGCGGTTCGCCTGCGTCCGTGCGCCAGCCGCCCTGATGTCGGAAATCCTGCAGAAGTCCGATTTCCTGCTGGCCGCCAGCGAGGCCGGCGAAACGGCGGAGGAATTGATCCACCAGAGCGAAGTGATCTTCAGCCTGATGGCCGGCACGGCGAGCCTGGACGCCCAGGCGATGATCGCGGCGGTCCGGCGCAAGACCCGCTGGCACATCTCCTACAAGGGCCTGGCGCTGAGCCCGCCCGGCCCCTTCGACCATTGGCGCTCGATGCGCGCGGCGCTCGCCGCCCGCGACCCCGCCGGCGCCGCCGAGGGCGCCCGCAACATCCTCTACTACATGCAGAACGAGGTCAGCCGGCTGATGCTCTCGCGCGGCCTCGGCATGCAGGAATCCCCGCAATCCTCAACCCACCGCCGCCGGGCCGCCAACGCCCGGTGAGCTGCCCGACGCCCACAACCCGCCAATGCGATCAGGAGTCCCCATGAGCCAGCATCCTTCCCGCAGAACCGTCGTCGCCGGGACCGCCGCCCTGGGCGCCCTCGCGCATCCCCTCGCCGCGGCCGCGCAATCGCCAGCGATGCAGGCGGTGCTCGACTACGCCGGCGGCCAGAAGACCACCGGCTTCCTGATCGTCCAGAACCGGAAGATCCTGGCGGAGAAGAATTGGCCGGCGCCCACCGAGCGACAGTTCCAGGCCTTCACCTACGGAAACAACCCGCAAGGCGCCCTGCTGGAGGACGTCGCCTCGCAGCAGAAGAGCTTCGTCTCGATGCTGGCGGCCGTCGCCATCGACAAGGGGCTGCTGGACGTCTCCAAGCCGGTCTCAAGCTACATCGGCGCGGGCTGGTGCAAGGCGACGCCGGACCAGGAGGCGAAGATCCGGGTGATCGACGTCCTGACCATGAGTTCGGGCCTGACGGAGGAGTTCGCCTACGCCGCGCCGCCGGCCACGGTCTTCCTCTACAACACCCCGGTCTACGCCATCACCAAGCGCATCGTCGTCGCCGTCGCCAAACAGCCGCTGGAGGCGGTCACCCACGACTGGCTGACCGCGCCGGCAGGGATGAGCGACACCTCGTGGCGCCAACGCCCGGCCGCCTTCGCCAAGGTGGGCAATCCGACGGGCCTGGTCACCAGCCCGCGCGACACCGCCAAGTTCGGCCAGATCGTGCTGGACGGCGGTCTCTCGGCGGACGGCAAGCGCATCGTCTCGCAAGCCGGCCTGAAGGCGATGTTCCAGCGCTCGGCGACCAACCCCGCCTATGGCCGGCTGTGGTGGCTGAACGGCAGCGCCTACACGATCAAACCGCTGGCCAACCGCGTGGACGGCCCGCTGGTCCCCGCCGCGCCCGCCGACATGGTGGCCGCACTCGGCGCGCTCGACCGCACGCTGTTCATCGTGCCGAGCAAGAAGCTGATCGTCGTGCGGATGGGCGCGGCCACGCCGGACAAGGATTTCAGCCAGCAGCTCTGGCTGCGGCTGGCCAAGGCCGTGGGCTGACGGCGCGCGTTAGGCCGCCAGCGCCGGCACGTCGCCGCCCAGGCCGCTTTCGAAGTCCTGCAGGATGTCCAGGAGTTCGCCGACATTGGCTTCCAGGGGCTTGCCCTTGGGAAAGCGGAACCGCCAGAACGAGGCGATGTGGCTGACCACGCCGGTGCCCTCGCCCAGCGCCACCAGCATCTCCGGCGAGCGCAGCAGGAAGTCGCGGAAGGCTGTGGCGTTGCCGTCCCGGGTCAGTTCCTCGAACACCCCGTCGTAGACCCGCAGGTAGTCGGCTACCGCCTTCACCTGCCGCTCGATCGAGTCGTGCAGCTTGACCTTCATGGTGCGGATCAGGTTCTCGTGCTCGTAGTCGCGGGGGCCGACGGTCTTGACCTTGACCAGCTCGACCAGCACCTCGCGCAGCTTCGGCCACAGGCTGTTCAGCACCCACTTGTAGTAGAGGAAGCCCTTCCAGGCGAAGATGCCCTCGCGATAGCTGTCGCCCTCCAGGCGCAGCGTCAGACGCAGGGGCTCCAGCCGCTCGTCGTTGCGGCTGGAGAGCAGCGCCTCCACCAGGCGGCCGGTGTTGGCCTCGCTGGAGGTGCGGCCCCTGTAGGCCAGGTCGATCAGCCGGCTGATCTCCGAGCTCACGAACGCCTGCATCAATTCCAGGTCGGCCTGGGAGATCTCGAAATGGGTCTCGGCCACGTCGAAGCCGCGCCGCTTGATGTGCTCGCGCAGCAGGAACGGATCGAGCGAGGGCAGTTCGTCCAGCGCCTCCAGCACGCCGGCGTCGCGGCCCAGCTCGTAGGAATTGCCGGCCAGTTCCTGCAGGCTCTCCATCCAGCCACGGTCGCCGACGAACAGGGAGCGACCGCCGAGGCTCAGGTCCGAGCGCTCGAAGGGGACGATCAGCTTGGTGGCCGTGCGGTGGCGGGTGGAGACGGTGCCGATCTCGTTGGCGCGCAGCCGGTGCTTGAGGATCACCGCGGCGTTCAGGGTCGGCGCCACGAACAGGGGCTTGGCCGAATGTTCCGGATTGTCGGCGTGCTTGACCGCCAGGGCGGCGAGATTGAGCACACGGCTGGTCGACGCCGTCCGCTCCAGCGCCCGCATGCTGCGATAGGTTTCCGCCAAGACGTTCGCCCCCAGAACCTGGGTCGGGAAGTAGACACCAGGCGCCCGACGCCTGCGACTCTGCCGCAAAAAAGCGAAGGGGCGATTAATCGCGAGATAGCGTGTTCGCCGAAACTGGCCGCCACGCCGGGCGGGAGCCCCTAGTGGACGATCAGGCCCAACTGGCTCTGGAGCCGCTCCAGGTTCTCGCGCTCATCCTGCTTGCGCTGGGCGAGGTCGTCGGAGCGGTAGCAGGTCTTCTTGGGCATCAGGCTGCCGGTGACCGATTCGGTCTTGCAGATCAGGCGCGGCTGTTCGGCCTTCTTCGCCGGCGCGGCGGCCTGCGCGGACGGAGCCGCGGCCGCCGGAGCGGGCGCAGCCGCCGACGCCGCAGCAGGCGCGGGGTCGGCCAGCATCAGACCGGCGGCAAACAACAGACTGAAGATCACCTGACGCTCCCGGAGAACCTTGTCATGGCAAGCCATAGCGGAAGCCCGCCGCCGGCACAAATCGCGCCGTTTTCAGGCGTCCGACGTCAGGCCTCCGCCACGATCTCGCGCAAATTCTCGATGCCGGCGCGCTTCAGGGCCGCGACCAGTTCCTCGACCGTCGCGGCGAGCTCGTCCGGATCGCGGCCCCGCAGCACCAGGTTGGAGCCATAGCCCTCGGCCCCGAAGAACGGATAGCTGCCCAGCGACATGCCGGGGTGCGCCTTGGCCACCGCCTCCAGGGGCGCGGCGATGACGCCCTCGCCGGAGCCTTCCACCCGGACCGTGCGCGCGATGGTCACCGCCCCGCCCTTCAGCCTGGGCCCCACGTCCTCCAGCATGCCACGCATGATCGCCGGCACCCCGGCCAGCACGAAGACGTTGCCGATGGTGAAGCCGGGCGGGCCCTGCACCGCGTTCTTCACCAGCCCGCCGCCCACCGGCACCCGCGCCATCCGCCGCCGCGCCGCGTTCAGCTCCATCCCGGGGCGCGCCTGCATCATGGCGATGATCTCCGGGTGCTCGTAGAGCTCGACGCCGAAGGCCGTGGCCACCGCGTCGGCGGTGATGTCGTCGTGCGTCGGCCCGATCCCGCCGGTGGTGATCACGTAGTCGTAGCGGTGGCGCAGGGCGTCGAGCGCGGCGACGATCTCCTCATGCACGTCGGGCACCGTCCGCGCCTCGGCCAGGTCGACGCCATGGACGCCCAGGTAGCGGGCGATGTCGCGCAGATTGGTGTCCTGCGTCCGCCCCGACAGGATCTCGTCGCCGATGATCAGCACCGCGGCGGTGACGCGTTTGTCCGAGGTCTTCGCCATAGGTTGCGGTCTCACCTTTGCTGCCGGCCCTTGCATCGAAGGCCGCGTCCGAAACCCTTTAGCCGATGCCGCGATTGGAGCTATGGCCTGATGCAGTTCCAAGGACCTATTCGCCATGGCTCGCCTCTTCGCCAGACCTCGCGTGACGGCCGTCGTCCTGGCGCTCGGCCTGGCGCCCGCGGCCTTCGCCCAGATGCCCGACAAGCCCTCGCCGCACCTGCGCGCCGCGGTCACCGACTATGACGCCGAACTGGCCCGGCAGTGCCCGGCCAAGCGCCTGGACCTGTTGAGCCCGGCCGACCTGTCCCATGCCATCGAGACGTTCGACGGCCTCTCGGCGGCGGAACAGGAGACCGAGCAGACCGTCATGAGCAAGGCCTGCGCCCAGACCATCGCCGGCTTCAGTTGCAGCAATATGCAGATGCTCCTCGCCCTCCATCAGAACCACCAGACGCCGGCCTTCGCCGCCCATGTCTGCGCCCTGCCCAAGACCTGCACCGCCCAGTCGGTCTGCCCCTCGGCAAAGCCCTGATGGAGTTTCCGACCCCGCTGGTCCCGGGCGTGCTGATCCAGCGCTACAAACGCTTCCTGGCCGACATCGCGCTGGACGACGGGACGCAGATCACCGCCCACTGCCCGAACCCCGGCGCCATGCTGGGGCTTAACACGCCGGGCCTGCGGGCCTGGGTCTCCCGCTCGCCGGACCCCAAGCGCAAGCTGCCGCACACCCTGGAACTGGTGGAGGCCGACGGCGGACTGGTGGGCATCAACACCATGCACCCCAACCGCCTGGTGGCCGAGGCGCTGGCGACGGACCACTTCCCCGAGCTCACCGGCTACGCCACCCATCGCCGCGAGGTGAGGTACGGGGCCAACTCGCGGGTGGACTTCCTGCTCACCGCTCCCGACCGCGCGCCCTGCTGGCTGGAGGTGAAGAACTGCCATCTGCGCCGCACCGGCGCCCTGGCCGAATTCCCCGACTGCGTCGCGGCGCGTTCGCTGAAGCATCTGAAGGAGCTCACCGCCCGAGTCGAGGCGGGCGAGCGGGCGGTGATGCTGTTCGTCATCCAGCGGACCGACTGCGACGCCTTTTCCGCCTGCCACGACCTCGACCCGGCCTACGCCCGGGGCCTGACGCAAGCCGCTGCGCGCGGCGTCGAGGTGCTGGCCTACGCCTGCGAGATCAGCCCGGGCGCCGTGCGCATCGCCGCCCCCGTGCCCTGGACCTGCTGAGGCGCCGCGCCGGCCCCGCCCTTGTCAGCGGCGGTTGACCTTTACGTAAACAACCCTGGCCTAACCGCGTTCGACTGGCGCAGAGTACGCCCCGCAGAAACCGGCCGGGGAGCCATAGGAATGCGCAACCTCTTCAATCTCGTCATGCGGATGGTCTCCAGCCTGCTGGGCGTGCTGATCGCCTGCATGGGTGGCGTCTGGATGCTGCAGGGCCTGAACCTGGCGTTCCGCAAGGGCTTCATGGTCGGCGACCCCCACTGGGTGGCCTATGGCGCGATCGCCGTGGTGGTGGGTCTGGCCGAACTGGTCTGGAGCAACACCCGCCAGGCCTAGAGGCCAGGCGCGGTAAGCCGCGGTTGAATTTTCGTGGTAGGATTGCGACTTAAGGGCTGCCCCCTGACGACGTGAAGCCGATAGCCATGACCGACACCGCCCCCTTCCTCGCCGACTCCGACGCCGAACACCGCACCGGCCAGATCAAGATCCACTCGGCGGAAGACGTCGAAGGCATGCGCCGCGCCGGCAAGCTGGCCGCCGAATGCCTGGACATGCTGACCCCGCACGTGGTCCCGGGCGTGGTCACCGATCACCTGGACACGCTCGCCCGCGAGTTCATCCTCGACCACGGCGCGCTGCCGGCCTGCCTGGGCTATCGCGGCTACACCAAGACCGTCTGCATCAGCGCCAACCACGTGGTCTGCCATGGCATTCCGGGCGAGCGCGTGCTGCGCGAGGGCGACATCGCCAACATCGACGTCACCGAAATCCTCGACGGCTGGCACGGCGACACCAGCCGCATGTACGGCGTGGGCGCGGTGGCGCCGCGCGCCAAGCGCCTGATCGACGTGACCTATGAGGCGATCCAGCGGGGCCTGGACGCGGTGAAGCCCGGCGCCCGAACCGGCGACATCGGCTCGGCTATCCAAACCTATGTGGAAAGCATGCGCTGCTCGGTGGTCCGCGACTTCTGCGGCCACGGCCTGGGCAAGGTGTTCCACGACGCACCCAACATCCTGCACTTCGGCCAGCGCGGCACGGGCGAGCTGCTGCGGCCGGGCATGTTCTTCACCATCGAGCCGATGGTGAACCTGGGCAAATACCAAGTGAAGCTGCTCTCCGACGGCTGGACGGCGGTGACCCGCGACAAGTCGCTGTCGGCCCAGTGCGAGCACTCCATCGGCGTCACCGAGACCGGCTACGAGGTCTTCACCCTCTCGCCCACCGGCCAGTTCAAGCCGCCGGTCCTTAGCGCCTGAGGATCAAGGCCTGACCATGTGGGCGCTCGCCTTCGCGGCTGTCCCGGTCCTGATGCTGGCCTTCGTCATCGTGGTTTCGGCACGCACCAAGACCACCAAAGTCGAAAGCGTTCGGCGCGGCCGCGCGCAGGCGGAAAGCCTGTTGGCCCGACGCAACGAGGAACTTGTGAGCTTTCGCACTTCGACGTTCGGACTGCGCCGACAACTGAGTAACCAGGCGATTTTTCTCACCGTCGGAGCGCGCACCGCGGAGGGTGATCTCCGCACCTATCATTGGGCCTACGACCCCTACGGATTCGGCGATCTGAATCCAGGATTGCTGCAGCGTACCCACGGGGTCTGGCACAACGCGCCGATGGCCTGACCTCCCTGTTGCTACGGCCGACCGAACCCGCTTAGCTCGGCGCCATGGCTCCCGAGGTCCCCGAACCGCCGCATGCGCCGCACCACGGCTCTTCCCTGCCGCGCTGGCTGGAGTGGACCACCGCCATCTCCGCCCTGGTGATCTCGGTCTGCTCGATCGGCATCGCCGTCTACAACGCCAGCATCGAGAGCCGGCTGTTGAAGGCCAATTCCTATCCCTACCTGATGGCCGGGGCGAGCGACGGCACCCCGGAAGGGCAGGATCGGATCGACATCGAGCTGATCAACAACGGCGTGGGCCCGGCCGATGAGCGCAGCCTGAAGATCAAGCTCGGCGGCCGCTACGTCACCGATGTGCCGGGGCTCATCCGCGCGGCGGTGGGGCCCGCGCAGGGCGACCGCGTGGTCGCCGCGCTGAAGGATGTCTACGACAACCAGGTCACCCGCTTCATCGCCTCCAAAGACCACGCGATGATCTTCCGGATCGACAAGACCCCGCAGAACGCCCGCGAATGGGACCTGTTCGACCAGGCCATGAACGCCAAGGGACTCGATATCGAGTTCTGCTACTGCTCGGTGTTCAACGAGTGCTGGAGCGTCCAGCGAACCGACCGCGAACGGGTGAAGGCCTGCCACCGCGACCCGACACGGGAGTTCATGCCGAGCCGCCGTGTCGCCGCGTCACCCTTGCCGCAGGGCTGAAAACGCCCGACCCTTCCGCCGTCGCCGGGAGCACCGCCATGAAGACCTCGACCGCCGCCGCCTTCTCCGCGGTCGCCCTGACCCTGGCGGCGCCGGGCGTGGTGGGCGCCGACGCGACCCAGGTGGGCATCGGCTACATCTGCGGGGCCGAGCACGACACCACCCCCAGGGCGACCACGGCGGTGATGCTGGCCGGGGTCGGCAATGGCGCCTCGCCCGCCGATACGGCCAACGCCCAGGCCCAAGCCTGGTACGACGAGGGCCTCAACCTCTACCACGCCTTCAACCACAACGAGGCGATCGCCGCCTTCGCCAAGGCCGCGTCGCTGGATCCGACCTGCGCGCTCTGCGAGTGGGGCGTGGCGCTGTCGCTGGGCCCGACGCTCAACTATGGCGTCACCCCCGGCCAGACCGCGCTGGCCCGCATCCACGCCGAGGCGGCGCGTAAGCTGGTGAGGCCGGGTGACGCGCGCGCCCAGGCGCTCACCGAGGCCATGCTGGTCCGCTACGACAAGGACAGGGCCGACCGCGATGTCCAGTACGGCAAGGCGATGGACGAGATCGCGCGGCGCTATCCGGCCGACGACGAGATCGCCGACCTCACCGCCCAGGCTCTGATGATCCCCGGCCGCGGCGATAACCTGGCCAGCGACGCCCGCGCGATCGAGCTGATCAGGACGGTGCTCGCCCGCCGCCCGGACGACACCGCCGCCATCCACTACTACATCCACGCCACCGAGTTCGTACGACGGCCGGCGGACGCGCTGCCCTACGCCGAGCGGCTGGCCAGCCTCGCGCCCGGCGCCAGCCACCTGGTGCACATGGCCGCCCACACCCTGATGCACGTGGGCCGCTACGAGCAGGTGGCCATCGTCGACGCTGAGGCGCTGAAGGTCGACGCGGACACCGAAAAGCGTCTGGCCTATCCCGGCCCCTTGAGCGCCCAGATGTACTACCTGCACAACTATACCTTCGGCCTGGCGGGCGCGCTGATGTCCGGCGACAGCAAGCTCGCGCTGAAATACGCCGACCACGCCGACGTCGCCTTCCCGGCCGACGACAAGACGCCGACCGCCTTGCCCGCCGGCCTGACCCGCACCGGCGACCCGGCAGACCGGCGCACCACCGCCACCTCCAAGGCCCTGGTCGCCTATGGGCGCTACGAACCCTCGAAGGCGCTGACGTTGAAGGACGAGCCCGGCGACCGGCTGATCGTCAAGGTCTACCGCCACTACGCCCGCGGCGAGGCCTTCGCCTCGCGCGGCGACGCCGCCGGGGTGCGCGCCGAGGCCGAAGTCATGGCGACTCTCGTCGCCGACGCCGGCAAGGCCGGCGAGCCTGGCACGGTCAACATCGGCGGCATCGCGGGCGATGTCCTGGCCGGCCGCGCCGCCCTGCTGGACCGTCAGCCGGACAAGGCCGCGGCCCTGTTCGCCAAGGCCGCCGCCGACCAGGAACGGATCTATCCGGCCAGCAGGAACTTCGACCCGCCGCCCTGGTGGTATCCGGTGCGTCGCAGCCTGGCCGCCGCCGACCTGATCGCCGGCAAGCCCGACGACGCGATCCGCGAAGCCCGCGCCAGCCTGAAGGACTGGCCCGACGACGCGCTGGCCCTGAAGGTGGTCGCGGAAGCCGAGGCGAAACAGGGCCACGCCGACGCCGCGGCCAAGGACCTCGCCCAGGCTAAGAAGGTCTGGCGCGGCGACCTGGCGAAGGCGCCGCTCGACCTGGTGTAGGGGGCCCTCGGTTCGGCATCCCACCGTTCGAGACAAGGTTACGCTTCGCTCACTTGCCACCTTGGGTGAAACCGAGTCAGCGTGCCGACCTCATCCGGGGAGACGGTCCGTGCTTTCGATCCAGAACCTGACGCACGTCTATGCCAACGGGACGCGCGCCCTCGACAACGTCAGCCTCGACGTGCCGAAGGGGATGTTCGGGTTGCTGGGCCCCAACGGCGCGGGCAAGTCGACCCTGATGCGCTCGGTCGCCACCCTGCAGACGCCGACCTCCGGCTCGATCCGCTTCGACGACATCGACGTGATCGCCAATCCGGAGGCCCTGCGCCGCACGCTGGGCTACCTGCCGCAGGATTTCGGCGTCTATCCGCGGGTTTCAGCCTACGACATGCTCGACCACATGGCGGTGCTGAAAGGCGTCGCCGAGGCCAAGACCCGCCGCGAGACGGTGGAGAGCCTGCTCAACCAGACCAACCTGTGGAGCGTGCGCAAGAAGGCGCTGGCCGGCTTTTCCGGCGGCATGCGCCAGCGCTTCGGCATCGCCCAGGCGCTGATCGGCGATCCGCAGCTGATCATCGTCGACGAGCCCACCGCCGGCCTCGATCCCGAAGAGCGCAACCGCTTCCTCAACCTGCTGGCCGAGATCGGCGAGAACGTGGTGGTGATCCTCTCGACCCACATCGTCGAGGACGTCGCCGACCTCTGCCCAGCCATGGCGATCATCGTCGACGGCCGCATCGTGCGGCAGGGCGCGCCGGGTGAGCTGATGACGGCGCTGAAGGGCCGCATCTGGATGAAGACCATCGACAAGGCCGAGCTCGACATCGCCCGCGCCCGCTACGAGGTGATCTCCACCCGCCTGTTCGCCGGCCGCACGGTGATCCACGTCACCGCCGACACCGACCCTGGCGAGGGCTTCACCCCGGTCACCGGCGGGCTGGAGGACGTCTACTTCTCGACGCTGGCCTCGGCCCGCAAAGCGGCCTGACGGGGGCGCGGGGTCGATGTTCTTCAAGATCGCGGGCTTCGAGTTCCGCTACCAGACGCGCCAGCCGATCTTCTGGGTGGCGGCGATCGTCTTCGTGCTGCTGTCGTTCGGGGCGGTGGCGTCGGACAACATCCACCTGGGCGACACCTCCAACGTCCATAAGAACGCGCCTTGGGTGATCGCCCAGGCGAACCTGA
>DATAUR010000098.1:0-2093 GCA_036268175.1 Phenylobacterium sp.
GCGCTCGGCGCCGACGGCGTCAACATGGGAACCCGCTTCATGGCCACCCAGGAGTGCGCCATCCATGAGAACGTGAAGAAGAAGATCGTGGAGAACACCGAGCGCGACACCCTGCTCACCAACCGCACGCTCAGGAACACCTCGCGCGTGGCGCGCAACGCCGTCTCCGAGGAGGTGGTGGCCATCCAGCAGGACCCGACCAAGACCATCGACGACGTCCGCCACCTGGTGGCCGGGGTCCGCGGCCGCACCAACGTGATGGGCGCGGGCGACACCGACGGCGGCATCTGGACGGTCGGCCAGGCCCAGGGCCTGGTGCATGACATCCCGACCTGCGCCGAGCTCGTCCAGCGCATAAGCCGCGAGGCCGAGGCGGTGATCGCGGGGCGCCTGGACCTCATGCTGGCCAAGCGCGCGATGGAAGCGGCCTAGGCTAGGTCCTTCAGCTTTTCGCCGAGCTGCTCCACGGCCTCCGGGGTCGTCGCCCAGGAGCACATGAACCGCACCGTCCCGTCCAGGAAGCGGTAGACGAACCAGCCGGACGCGTGGAGTCGGGCCAGGCTCGGCTCGTCCATCTCCACGAACAGCCCGTTGGCCTCCACCGGATGGCGCACCGGGAACGGCATCAGGGCCTCCAGCTTCCTGGCCATGGCGTTGGCGTGGGCGGCGTGGCGGAGCAGCGCGCCGTCCTTCAGCATGCCGATGAACGGCGCGGCGTAGAACCGGCCCTTGGACGGCAGCTGGCCGGCCTGCTTCAGCCGCGCGTCGAACCGGCGGGCGAGGTCGCGGTCGAAGATCACCACCGCCTCGCTGGGCGGCATGCCGGCCTTGGTGCCGCCGATCACCAGGATGTCGACGCCGAGGTCCTTGATCGTCTCGAGCGCGAAGCCCGCCGCCGCCGCATTGGCCAGCCGCGCCCCGTCGAGGTGGACGCCGTAGCCCCTGGCCTTCACCGGCTGGGTCAGCGCCTTGAGCTCGGCGGCCGAATAGACCGTGCCGTATTCGGTGGCGTTGGTCAGCGACAGGGCCGCCGGCGACTGCCGGTAGGAGACGTCGGGCGCGCCGAGCGCCTCGGCCAGCGCCGCCGCCTCGATCCGCCCCGAAGCGCCCGGCAGGCCGACCAACCCCAGCCCCTGGCCGAAATAGCCCGGCGCGCCGGTCTCGTCGGTGCAGACGTGGGCGTGGTGGTGGGCCAGCACCGCCTCGAACGGCCGGCAGAGCGCCGCCAGCGAGATGGCGTTGGCGGCGGTGCCGGAGGCCACGAACCGCACCTCCGCGTCGGCGTCGAGCACCCCGCGCACCAGCTCGGCCGCCTCGGCGGTGACGTGGTCCGTCCCGTAGCCGGAGGTGAAGCCCGAGTTGGCGGCGAGCACCGCCGCCATGGCTTCCGGCGCGGCGGGGGCGGTGTTGTCGGAGGCGAAGTCGTAGCGGGCGTCGGCCATGCCAAGGCTTCTAGCCCGGCCTCGGCGCCGAGCGCCAGCGGCGGGCAGGCAAGGCCTTCGCCTGGCTTCGGAGTTGGCGGTCGGCCATGGAACTGATCTGCACGTCGCGAGTTGTAGATCGTTGGGGTTTTTTCCATGCACAGCGCGCTGGACGCCACAGACGAGATGTTTCGGCAGGCCCTTGGCGCTTATGGCCAGGGCCGCGAGGCGCTGTACGAGGCGCTGCGAGCCGTACCGGCGCCCATCTATGTGACCGACGCCGAAGGCTGGGTGATATTCGCCAACGAACCCTGCCTCAAATTCTCCGGGCGCCGGCCGGCCATCGGCAAGGATCGCTGGTGCGTCACCTGGAAGCTCTACACCGAAGACGGCGAGTTCCTTCCGCACGACCAATGTCCGATGGCGACCGCCATCCAGGAGAAGCGTCCGAACCGAGGGCTGCAAGCTGTGGCCGAGCGCCCGGATGGGACGCGGGTCACGTTCATGCCATTCCCGACGCCCCTGCTCGATGAGCAAGGCGAGCTCGTCGGGGCCGTGAACATGCTGATCGACGTGACGGAGATCCGTCAGATCGAGGAGCTGAAGCGGCAGGCCGAGCATTGCCGCTGGCTGGCCAGGGGCATCGGCGACGCCAGCACCAAGGCCACCCTC
>DATAUR010000099.1:0-23898 GCA_036268175.1 Phenylobacterium sp.
CGCCGACGTGCTGCTGAACCAGCTCTACCGCTACACGCCGCTGCAGTCGTCGTTCGGCGTCAACATGCTGGCCCTGAACCGCGGACGCCCCGAGCAGATGGGCCTGCGCGACATGGTCACCGCCTTCGTGGATTTCCGCGAAGAGGTGGTGGTCCGGCGGACCAAGTTCGAACTCTCCAAGGCCCGCGACCGCGGCCACGTGCTGGTCGGCCTGGCCATCGCCGTCGCCAACATCGACGAGTTCATCCACATCATCCGCTCGTCAAAGGACCCGGCCGAGGCCCGCGAGCGGTTGATCGCCAAGGACTGGCCGGCGGGCGACATGCTGCCGCTGGTCGAGCTGATCGCCGACCCGCGCACCCTGGTGATCGACGGGAACAAGATCCGGCTTTCCGACGAGCAGGCCCGCGCCATCCTGGCGCTGACGCTGTCGCGCCTGACTGGCCTCGGCCGCGACGAGATCTTCGGCGAGGCCCGCACCCTGGCCGACGCCATCCAAGGCTATCTCGAACTGCTGGCCTCCCGCGAGATGGTGATGGCCATCGTCCGCGAGGAGCTGGTGGAGGTGCGCGAGGCCTTCGCCGTGCCGCGCCGCACCGAGATCGTCGAGGGCGACGCCGACGTCGAGGACGAGGACCTGATCGTCCGCGAGGAGATGGTGATCACCGTCACCCACGGCGGCTATGTGAAGCGCACGCCCTTGTCCGTCTACCGGACCCAGCACCGGGGCGGCAAAGGCCGTTCGGGGATGTCGACCAAGGACGAGGATGCGGTGACCCGCGTCTTCTCGGCCAGCACCCACACGCCGGTGCTGTTCTTCTCCTCCGGCGGCAAGGTCTACAAGCTGAAGGTCTGGCGCCTGCCGATCGGCACCCCGACCTCGCGCGGCAAGGCCTGGGTCAACATCCTGCCTATCGAGCCCGGCGAAAGCATCACCTCGATCTTGCCGCTGCCCGAGGATGAGGCGGCGTGGGACCAGTACGACGTGATGTTCGCCACCCGCTCGGGCGGGGTCCGGCGCAACAAGCTCTCCGACTTCGTGGACGTGCGCCGCAACGGCAAGATCGCCATGAAGCTCGACGAGGGCGACCAGATCATCGGCGTCGGCACCTGCAATGCCGACGTCAACGACATCCTGCTGACCACCGCGCTTGGCCGCTGCATCCGTTTCGCCACCGACGAGGTGCGGGTGTTCGCCGGGCGGGATTCCACCGGCGTGCGCGGCATCCGCCTGGCGGAGGGCGACAGCGTCATCTCCATGGCGATCCTGCGCTCGGTGGACGCCACCGCCGACGAGCGGGCGGCCTACGTCAAGCAGTCCAACGCCAATCGCCGCGCGCTGAGTGGTGAAAATGAAGAGGTCGAGGACGCCGCGCCTTCGGACGATGAGGAAGACGGTGGCGGCGAGACCGCGCTGTCGGTGGAACGCTTCGCCGCCATGGGCGCGGCCGAGGAGGTGATCCTGACGGTCTCCACCGAAGGCTTCGGTAAGCGCACTTCGGCCTATGAATTCCGCCGCACTGGCCGCGGCGGCCAGGGTCTCTTGGCCCAGGACCTGACCAAGAAGGGCGGCAAGCTCGCCGCCTCGTTCCCGGTGGAGCAGTTCGACCAGATCCTGCTGGTCACCGACCAGGGCCAGCTGATCCGCACCCCGGTCAGCCAGGTGCGCATGGTCGGGCGTAACACCTCGGGCGTGACCATCTTCCGCACAGCGGCCGATGAGCACGTGGTCTCGGTCGAGCGCCTGGCGGACACCGGCGAGGACGAGGGCGAAGAGGCCGCCGAAGGCGAGGCCGGGGATGCTCCGGACACGCCGGAAAGCTGATCCCAGCCTGACCGCCGACAAGTTTCCCCTTGCCAGAATGTCGCCCGGCGGCGAAAGGCGAAGCAAGGTTGTTGGGGGACCAAGCCGTATGATACGCGTCGGGCTCTATCCGGGCAGCTTCGATCCGATCCACAACGGTCACACCGACATCATCGGGCGAGCGGTGAAGCTGGTCGACAAGCTGGTGATCGGCGTCGCCATCGACACCGGCAAGACGGCGATGTTCGACATCGACGAGCGCGTGGCGATCGTCGAGGAGGCCGTGGCGCCGTTCCGCGGCGCGACTGAGGTTGTCGTCCAGCCCTATCAGGGCCTGACAGCGCACTTTGCCCACGATATCGGCGCCCGAATCCTGGTGCGTGGGCTGCGCACGGTGACCGACTTCGAATTTGAGTTCGCGCTCACCGCCATGAACCAGCAACTCGACCAGGAGGTCGAGACCGTCTTCCTGATGGCCGATCCGCGACACCTGGCGATCGCCTCGCGACTGGTGAAGGATATCGTTTTGCTGGGCGGCGAGGTGGGCAAGTTCGTCAGCCCGGCGGTGAAGGCCCGCCTGATGGCCAAGGCCGACCGCGGCTGATCGCGTGGCTGCGCTGATCGGCGACTGGCGTCCGGCCCGCCGGCCCGCTACGAGGACTCCCATGAACCGTCTGCTCCTGTTCGCCGCCTGCGCCGCGGCCGTCGCCGCCACAGCTTCCGCCGCGCCCAAGCCCAAGGCCCATCCGGCGGCCGCGTCAGCGCCGGCCAAGCCCGAGGCCCCTGCCGCGCCCGGCGCCGCCGACTGGCGCACCCCCGATCCCAACGACGTCCTGGTGATCGACACCAACAAGGGCCGGATCATCGTCGAGATGATTCCCGAGGTCGCGCCGCTGCACGTCGCGCAGGTCCGCGCGCTCGCGCACGAGAACTTCTACGACGGCCTCAGGTTCTTCCGGGTCATCGACAAGTTCATGGACCAGACCGGCGACCCGCAGAACAACGGCCAGGGCGGCTCGTCCAAGCCCAACCTCCCGGCCGAGTTCACCTTCCGCCGCGGCGCCGACCTGCCATTCGTGATGGCCGCCGACCAGACCGTGGCCGAGATCGGTTTCGTCAAATCCCTGCCGATCGAAAGCCAGTCCATGGCGCTGGCGGTGATGACCAAGGACCAGAAGGTGACCGCGTGGTCGCTCTACTGCCAGGGCGTCATGGGCATGGCCCGCGACGACAATCCCGACAGCGGCAACAGCCAGTTCTTCCTGATGCGCTATCCCTATCCGTCGCTGGAGCGGAAATACACCGCCTGGGGCCGGGTGATCAGCGGCCAGGACGTGGTCCGGGCGATCAAGGTCGGCGAGCCGGTGGATCCGCCGCAGGACTATATGGAACACGTGCGCGTGCTGGCCGATATGCCTGAGGCGAGCCGGCCCAAGGTTCGCGTGATCGACCCCAAGGGGCCGTGGTTCAAGGCCGAGGTCGAGCGCGTGCGCGCGGCGAAGGGCGCGGACTTCACGGCCTGCGACGTAGACCTTCCTGTAGAGGTGAAATGATGGCCCCCAAAGCCAAGACGACCACTCCGAAGACGGCCGCCCCGAAGAAGGCCGCCGCCAAGACCACCGCGCCCAAGACGGCCGAAAAGAAGGCCCCGGCGAAGGCCAAGGGCGACGAAAACAGCCTGATCCTCAAGCTGGCCACCGGCGCGGTCACCATCAAGCTGCGCCCCGACCTCGCCCCGCAGCACGTGGCGCGGATCAAGGAGCTGGCGCGCGAGGGCTTCTATGACGGGGTGGTGTTCCACCGGGTGATCCCGGGGTTCATGGCGCAGGGCGGCGACCCGACCGGCACCGGCATGGGCGGCTCGAAGAAGCCGAACCTGCCGGCGGAGTTTTCCCGCGAGCCGCACGTGCGCGGCGTCTGCTCCATGGCCCGCTCGGCGAACCCGAACTCGGCCAACAGCCAGTTCTTCATCTGCTTCGACGACGCCCGCTTCTTGGACGGCCAGTACACCGTCTGGGGCGAGGTCACCGAGGGCATGGAGCATGTGGACGCCCTGCCGAAGGGCGAGCCGCCGCGCGATCCCGGCCAGATCGTCTCCATGAAGGTCGCCGCGGACGCCTGACGGCGCCGTCAGCTTGACGTTCGCCGAGCCGCATGCGCTTCACGCACCCGGCATGCAGGTCAGTGATTTCGATTTCGAACTGTCGGACGCGAGCATTGCGCTCCGCCCCGCCAGCCCGCGCGACAGCGCGCGGCTGCTGGTGGTCGATCCCGGCGCGCCGCTGCGCGACCTCGTCGTCCGCGACCTGCCGGGCGAGCTGCGCCCCGGCGACATCCTGGTGCTCAACGACACCCGGGTGATCCCGGCCAGGCTCAAGGGCGTGCGCCATCGGGGCGAAAACCGGCTGCAAGCCGAGGCGACCCTCCACCGGCGCCTATCGCCGCATCAGTGGACGGCCTTCATGCGGCCGGGCAAGCGGCTGGCGGTGGGCGACCGGGTGGTGTTCGGCGAGACGTCCGACCGCGCCTGCCTGCTGGGCGCGCTGGACGCCACGATCACCGCCAAGGGCGAGGGCGGCGAGGTGACGCTCAGCTTCGACCTGGCGGGCCCTGACCTGGACGCCGCCATCGCCGAACGAGGCGCCATGCCGCTACCGCCCTACATCGCCGCCAAGCGGGCGCAGGATGAGCAGGACCGGCGCGACTACCAGACGGTCTATGCGCAGGAGGACGGCTCGGTCGCCGCGCCCACGGCGGGCCTGCATTTCACCCCGGAACTGCTGGCGCGATTGACCGCGGCGGGCGTCGAGACAGCCTTCGTCACCCTGCATGTGGGCGCGGGCACCTTCCTGCCGATGAAGACCGAGGTGGTCGCCGAGCACAGGATGCATGCCGAATGGGGCGAGGTGGGCGGCGCCGTCGCCCAGCGCCTGAACGCCGTGCGGGCCGCCGGCGGGCGGATCGTCTGCATCGGCACGACATCCCTGCGCCTGCTGGAATCGGCGACGGGCGAAGATGGCGTGGTCCGGCCCTTCGAGGGCGAGACGGCGATCTTCATCACGCCGGGCTATCGCTTCCGGGCGGCGGATGGGCTGATGACCAACTTCCACTTGCCGCGCTCGACGCTGTTCATGCTGGTCTCCGCCTTCGCGGGTGTCGAGGCGATGCGCGCCGCCTATGCCCATGCCATCGCCACCGGCTACCGGTTCTATTCCTACGGCGACTCCAGCCTGCTCTGGCGGGCGGCCTGAATGGCGGCGTTTCCGTTCAGCGTCTGGGCGACCGACGGCAAGGCCCGCACCGGCGTGCTCACCACCCCGCGCGGCGAGATACGCACCCCGGCCTTCATGCCGGTGGGGACGGCCGGCACGGTGAAGGCCCTCACCGTCGAGCAGGTGGCCCAGACCGGCGCCGAGATCCTGCTCGGCAACACCTATCACCTGATGCTGCGGCCGACCGCCGAGCGGGTGGCGCGGCTAGGCGGCCTGCACCGCTTCATGCGCTGGGAAAAGCCGATCCTGACCGACAGCGGCGGCTTCCAGGTGATGTCGCTCTCGAAGATCTCCAAGGTCACCGAGGAGGCGGTCACCTTCCAGAGCCACATCGACGGCTCAAGGCACGTCCTGACCCCCGAACGCTCCATCGAGATCCAGGCCAACTTGCTGGGTTCGGACATCGTCATGCAGCTCGACGAACTGGTGGCCCTGCCGGCGAGCGACGACCGCGCCGCCGACGCCATGCGCCGCTCCGCCCGCTGGGGCGAACGGTCGAAGGCGGCGTTCGGAGCGCGCGACACCCAGGCGCTGTTCGGCATCCAGCAGGGCGGGATGTCTGAGGCCCTGCGCCGAGAGTCCGCCGAGCGCCTGACCGAAACCGGCTTCGATGGCTACGCGATCGGCGGCCTGGCCGTGGGCGAGGGGCACGAGAGCATGGTCGAGGTGCTGGACCATGCGCCGGCCATGCTGCCCGCCGACCGGCCGCGCTATCTGATGGGCGTCGGCAAGCCCATCGACATCGTCGAGGCGGTCTATCGCGGCGTCGACATGTTCGACTGCGTCCTGCCGACCCGCTCGGGGCGGCACGGCCAGGCCTGGACCTGGGAAGGCTCGGTCAATCTGAAGAATGCCCGCTTCACCGACGACGAGGCGCCGCTGGACCCGGAAAGCGGGTGTCCGGCCAGCCGCGACTATTCCAAAGCCTACCTGCACCACCTGGTGAAGTCGGAGGAGATTCTCGGTCAGGTGCTGCTCTCCTGGCATAACCTGGCCTTCTTCCAGCAATTGATGGCCAGCCTACGCACCGCCATCGCCGAGGGCCGGCTGGAAGCTTTCCGGCGCGATGTCCTGGCCCGGCAGAGACGCCCTTGAGCGAGGGACCTCGCCCCGGCCTGTCCCCGGCCGTCCGGCTCGTCTTCGCCCTCGCCCTGGCGCTCTATCTGGGCGTCGCCGCCTGGCTCCTGTGGCGCACTTCGATCCTCGAAGCCTATTCCGACATGTACGACTGGATCGCGCGCTGGGATCGGCTGCAGGCGGACGGCGAGCTGGGCCGCTACCTCTGGGCTCCCCATAACTTCCACCACCTGGTCTGGACCTTCGCGGTGTTGGGGGCGGATATCCGGGCGTTCGGCGCCAACGGCTACCTGTTCCTGGCGGCGGGCGCGCTCTGCCTGGCGGCGACGGCGGCGATGCTGGCGAGCCTGGGCGCGGCGGCCGCGGGGCAGGGCCTGCGTCTGGTGGGCGCGGGCGGCGCGGCGGCGCTCTGCCTCACCGGCTGCGACGTGCTGGACGCCAGCGTCGACATCAACACCACCTACGTCCACGCCCTGGTGTTCGCCGTAGCCGCTATCGTGCTGGCGCAGGCGCCTGGCGGAACGTCGCTGCGCCGACGCTGTGGGGCGCTGGCCTGCGCGTTGGCGGCGGGGCTGGGCAGCGCGGCGGGGCTGGCCGTCTGGCCGGCGCTGTTGTTCGCCGCCTGGCGCGGCGGCGAGCGGCGCTGGATGTGGACCGTGCTCGCCGCCGGCGTGGCGTTCAGCGGGCTCTATCTGTTGGGCGAGACCGCCGGACCGACCGGCGCGACCGGGGCGGCCGGCGGAGTGCGGCTGGGCGAAGCGATCGCACTCGCGGTGAACTATCTGGCGCTGCCCTGGCTGCGCGGCGCCCCCTCGGCGGGCTGGGTCATGGGCCTGGTGGTGCTGGCGCTGTCGGTTGCGGCCCTGGCGACCAAGGGCTGGCGCGGGGCGGCGTGGCCGGAGCGCGCGGCGGTGGCGCTGATCCTCTTTTCCCTGACCACCGCGGCGATGGCTGGGGTCGCGCGGACCGGAGCGACCGCGCCGCAACTGCCGCCCATGCGCTACGCCGTCTTCCTCGCCCCGCTGCATGTCGGGCTGTGGGTCCTGGCCTTGCCCTATCTGCGGCAGGCCTGGGAGAAGCGGCCTGCCCGCTGGGAGGCCGCCGTGGTCGCCGCCGCGGCGGTGATGCTGCTGCACCAGGCGGTGATGACGGTCTATGCGGTGCAGACTGCCGACCGGACCCTGCGGGTGGTGGCCGATTTCCGCGCCGGGCGGCGCACGCCGCAGATGACCGCGACCATCTACCCCGATCTTGGCAAGGCCCAGGCCTTGGCGGGCGCCATGCGCCGCGAGGGCGTCTATCAGCGGGAGCTGCGGCCCGACCCGCCGCCTAGTGGATCGGGTATTTCGGCTTCATCGTCTGGTCGATGACCGGCGTCCCGGCCAGCTCGTGCGACGGCGTGGCGGGGGGATCGCAGCCCTTGGCCTCGCCCAGCCCTTTGAGATAGGCGCGGCGCACGGCGCCGGCGGTGATCGCCGCCTGGACATAGCGGTCGTGCTGCTCGGCGCCGGAGAGCTTGCGGATCCAGCCGCGGAACGGGATGACGTCGCTGGCGGCGCCCGAGGCGACGGTCAGGACCGTGGTCTTGCCCTTGGCCATCATGCCCTGTTCGCCCTCTTTGGAGGTGACGTCGAGGTCCTCGCCCAGGGCCTCGTTCAGCGGCTTGAGGCGTTCGACCAGATCGGCGCAGCGGCCCCCGCCTGGACGCTCGTACGGATCGGCCATGGCGCGCAGCAGGACCTCCGGAATCTTGGTGCGCAGGACGTTGAGGTCGCGCAGCGGGGACTCCGCGACGCCCTTGACGCCGGATCGGTCGGCCTCGGCGGTGGTCTGCACCTTGGGCGAACCATTGTCCGGCTCGGTGACGCAGGCTGACAGCGCAAGGGCCGCGGCGCAGCAGAGGAGGGCGGTTACGTATCGCATCGTGCTGGAGCTTAACTGACATCCTGGCGAGTTCAGGGCGAACAGTTTCACGAGGCGCTGCGGCGGGAAAGCGGGCTTGTTCGCTGACGCTTGGACCCAACGTCCGGATGGGGCCGAAGATGGCGCGCCGATGGGCCGTCGTAGCCCGCCGCAGCGGGACACAGTCTACTCAGAGGCGTTTCCTGGAGAAAGCTCGGCCCGAGGGAGATTTTGGAGACGTCTCGGAGGCGCTCGCGAAGCGAGCGAAGTCTGGTAGGCCGGGTGAGGTTCGAACTCACGACCATTCGATTAAAAGTCGAATGCTCTACCACTGAGCTACCGGCCCACGACGCGGGACCTTTGGGGCGCTCGCGAAGCGGCGCGGACCTTAGGCGCCGCACCTGCGCCGCGCAAGAGCGCGGGGCGGCTATTGCTGTTGCTGGCGTTGCTGGTCGTAGGCGAGGCCGGAATACTGGGCGCGGCGCTGACCGGGGCGCGGCGCGGGCTGCGAGATGCGCAGGAACTCCGGCTCGGAGACCGCGGCGCGGGCCTTGCGCACGGTAACGCCGACCGCCAGCTCGCTCTCGGCCTCGCCCTTGTAGACACCGCGCGAGGGAGGAACGTCGGAGTAGTCGCGGCCGACGGCGCAGGCGATGTGCCGTTCGCCGGCGATGACGTTGTTGGTCGGGTCGAAGCCCACCCAGCGCAGGCTGGGCAGGAACACCTCCACCCAGGCGTGGGTGGCGTCGGGGTCGGACCGATCGCCGGCCTTGCGGTCGGTGAACAGATAGCCGGAGACATAGCGCGCCGGGATGCCCCAGCCGCGGCAGATGGCGATCATCACATGGGCGAAGTCCTGGCAGACGCCCTTGCGGGCCTTCAGCACGTCGTCGATGGGCGAATCCGCCCGGGTGACGCCGGCCTCATAGGCAAAGGCCTCATAGATCGCTTCGTTGAGGTCCTGGACGGCGCGCAGCGGATCGCGCACCCGCAACTCGCCCAGGTTCTTCTCGGCGATGAAAGCCGCCAGGGCCGCGGTGTGGCCGGCGAAGCCGTGGGCGTGCAGGAAGTCGAAATGCTCGCCGCGCACAAAGTCCGAGCGCAGCCGGTCCCATTCGCCGCGGTCGAGCTGGTCGGGCAGGGCGCCCGGCGGCTCCGTCTCCACGGCCGAGCGCGCGGTGATGGTCAGGCGCTCGTGCGGCTGGGGGATGTCGAAGTGGTAGACCGCATTGCCGAAGGTATCGGCATAGGAGAACAGCTGCGCCGCCGGGTCGATCTCCAGTTCGAAGCTGATCAGTCGCTGGGCGGTGCGCTTCCGCGGCTGCATCCAGAGCTCCATGACGCTCTCGCGCACGGGCTGGTCGTACTGGTAGCGGGTCGAGTGACGGACGGCGAGGAGCATGGCTGTCTCAGATCCTCAAGCGGGGAGCCGCTGTTCGAGGGTATAGGCGACGAAAGTTTCGTAGACTTGGCGATGGACGGCCGCGCATTCGTCGAGCACGGCGCCCAGGAAGGCGCTCGCGCCGCCGGCCTGAATCTCACCGATGTCGGCGTATTGCAGTCGGGCGCGCAGGCGGCCTGCCAGGCGGTCGGGACTCGGCAGGCCGGACGCCTCCACGTGGCGGCTGATGGAGGTCAGGTGCTCCTCGATCCGGGCCGTGCAGAAGCGGACGGAACGGGGGAAATCCTCGTCCAGCAACAGGAACTCCAGGATGAAGCGCGGCTGCATGTCGGCGGTGTAGACCCGCAGATAGGGCTCGAGCGCGCAACTCATCCGCAGGAGGCTGGTGAGCGCCGAGTGATCGGCGATCGCGCGTCGCCGGCGGTCGCCGAAGCAGACGTCCAGCAGGGCGCCGATCAACTGGGCGCGCTCGAGGTAGACGCCGAGCAACAGGAACCGCCAGCCTTCGCCGTGGCTCATCGTGGCGTCCGCGGCCCCCTTGAAAAGATGCAGGTCGGCGATGGTGTCGTGCAGGAAAGCCTGGGAGCCGTCGGCGAAGGCCTGCGGCGCGCGCGGATCGGTCATCCGCAGGTGGATGAGGTTCAGCCGTTCCCAGGTTTCGCTGGTGATCTGGTCGCGCACCTGACGGGCGTTTTCGCGGGCGCGGCCGAGTGAACTGGCCACCGAGCCCGCATTCTCGCGGTCGAGCACCAGGGCCAGGGCCGCTTCGTAAGGCCTCAGCGCCTTGGTCTCGTCGGGATCGCCGACGGCGGCGAGCGCGATGCGGGCGATCTGGGTCGCAGATTCCGTGCGATCGAGGGTGGCCGTCAGCATGACGTCGGAGAGCCGGCAGAGATGCTCGGCCCGCTCCACATAGCGGCCGATCCAATAGAGGCTGTCCGCGACCCTCGCGAGCATCATGCTCGCGATCCTTGGTGGGCATGGGCCAACATCATGGCTGCAGGTCCTTCTTGTCGGTCAGCACCCAGGTGTCCTTCGACCCGCCGCCCTGGCTGGAGTTGACCACCAGGGAGCCTTTGCGCAGCGCCACGCGGGTGAGCGCGCCGGGCGTCACCACGATCTTCTCCCCCGAGAGGATGAACGGCCGCAGGTCCACGTGACGAGGGTCGATCTCGTGGTCGATCAAGCAGGGCGCGGTGGAGAGCTGGATGGTTGGCTGGGCGATGTAGTTGGCCGGATCGGCCTTCAGCGCCGCGGCGAACGCGTCCTGCTGGGCCTTGGTGGAGTGCGGGCCGACCAGCATGCCGTAGCCGCCGGACGCGCCCACCGCCTTGACCACCAACTTGTCGAGGTTGGCCAGCACGTGGTTGAGCTGGGCCGGTTCGCGGCAGAGGAAGGTCTCGATGTTGGGCAGGATGGCGTCTTCGCCCAGGTAGTAGCGGACGATCTCCGGCACGTAGGCGTAGACCGCCTTGTCGTCGGCGACGCCGGTCCCCGGCGCATTGCAGATCACCACGTTGCCGGCCCGATAGGCGTTGAACAGGCCGGCCGAGCCCAGGCCACTGTCACGGCGGAAGGTCAGGGGGTCGATGAAGTCGTCATCCACCCGGCGGTAGATGATGTCGATCCGGCGCAGACCCGTGGTGGTGCGCATGTAGACCATGTTGTCGTGCACCACGAGGTCGCGGCCCTCGACCAGAGGCACGCCCATCAGCCGCGCCAGATAGGCGTGCTCGAAATAGGCGGAATTGTAGACACCGGGCGTGAGCACCACGACCTGCGGATTGGGCCGCCAGTCGGCCGCCATGGATTTGAGCGTGGTCAGCAACAGATCCGGATAGCGGTCGATGGGCCGAACGCCGGCGCCGCGGAAGGTTCCCGGGAACACCCGTTTCGACGCCTCGCGGTTGGCCAGCATGTAGGAGACGCCGGAAGGAACCCGCAGATTGTCCTCCAGCACCGCGAACTGTCCGTCGGGTTGGCGGATCAGGTCCGAGCCGCAGACGTTGGCGTAGGCCCCATGCGGCACATAGAGGTTCTGCATCTCCCGCCGGTAGGACGGGGCCATCAGCACCAGCTCGCGCGGGACCACGCCGTCCATCAGGATCTGCTGGCCGGAATAGATGTCGGCCAGGAACATGTTCAGCGCCTTCAGGCGTTGGGAAAGGCCAGCCTCGATGGTCTTCCATTCCTCGGCCGCGATGATTCGCGGCAGGAGGTCGGTGGGGATGATCCGCTCGGTGGAGCTTTCGGCGCCATAGACCGTGAAGGTGATGCCCTGCAGCAGGAAGAACCGCTCCAGGGTTTTCTGCCGCTCGGCCAACTCGTCGGCGCTCAAGGTGTCGATGCGCTCGGCCAGCGCCACGTAGTGTGGGCGCACCGCGCCCTGTTCGTCGCGCATCTCGTCGTAGGGCAGGACGCGTGCGGGGAGGTCCGACGCGCGGTCGGCCGTTTCGGTCTCGGCGGCCCCCAGCTTCACGCGTGACGTCCCTTTTCCCCACCCCTGTCCTCAGAACCTCTAGGACTTCGCTGGAAGCCGGGCGTGGGCATTCCGCCATCTGGAAGCGCGGCTCAGGCGACTGCCCAGACTTTAGGCGCCGGCTTTCGGTCGCGGGGGAGCCGCAGGTGACAGCCCCGCGGGCCACGGCTACACCCGAAGCCAAGGGGGCGCGAGGATTCGAGAGCTTGGCTCGTCTGATCTACGCCATGACGGCTGGGGCCGCCCTTTGCCTGCAGGGCCTGCCGGCCACGGCCATCGCCGCCGAGCCCAAGGCGCAGGTGGAAGGCGTGCTTCCGCCCGACCTGCGCACCGCCGTCGTCCATGCGGTCGGCGATACCGACAGACCGATCGAAAATCGCTTCGAGGCTCGTCGCCGCGCCCGCGAGGCCGCCCAGGACACCATCGCGGTGCTGCGGTCGGAGGGCTACTACGCCTATGACGTCGAGCCGGACATCGGCGATGGCGACGCGCCCAAGGCGCTGGTGAAGGTCTCGCCCGGGCCGCGCTTCGTGCTGGGCCAGGCGCGCATCGACTGGATCGGCGCCCTGCCGGACCCCGCCGTGGTCGCCGCCGCAAAGATCGCCATGGCGCTGAAGCCGGGCGACCCCGGCCGCGCCGCCGACGT
Source organism: Phenylobacterium sp. (assembly GCA_036268175.1). Classification (GTDB taxonomy): domain Bacteria; phylum Pseudomonadota; class Alphaproteobacteria; order Caulobacterales; family Caulobacteraceae; genus Phenylobacterium. Next base: position 12,583 of record DATAUR010000099.1, read on the forward strand.
GGTCGCCGCCGAGGGACGCGTGGTGGCCGCGGTGCGCAAGCGCGGCTATGCCGACGTGAAGGCCGATCCCCGCGAAGTGACGGTCGACCACGCCGACAATACCGTCAGCCCCGACTATCGGATCGACGCCGGCGCGATCGTTCACCTGGATTCCATCCAGCTCGACACCCACGGGCGCACCCATCCCGAATGGTTGCAGCACCTGGCGCCCTGGCGGCATGGCGAGACCTATGACCCCGATGATGTCGCGGAGCTGGAGCAGCGGCTGCTGGACACCGGCGTCTACGAGTCGGTGACCGTGGCGCTGGCGCCGGCCACCGACCTTACCCCCGACGGGCTGCGCCCGGTGGTGGTCAGCCTGGCGGAGCGGGACAAGCGCACCATCGAGGCCGGCGCCAGCTACGACACCACCGACGGCCTGGGTCTCGACGCCAAGTGGACGCGCTACAACCTGCTGGGCCGCGCCGACACCTTCTCGGTGCTGGGGCGGGTCTCCAACCTGGACAGCCGGATCGAGCTGGATCTTTCCCTGCCGCATTGGCTGACGCCGCAGCAGACGTTGGCCATGCGCACGGCGGTCTACGACACCAATACGCCGGCCTATGACCAGGAAGGCGTCATGGCCAGCGCTGACGTCACCCACCGCTGGGGCCGCAACTCGACGTTCGGGCTCACCGGCACCTACTTCACCTGGGGCGGCTCCATCGACGTCAGCCGCACCCGCGAATTGGGAGTGGAGACCCTGACGCCGCTCGGCCGCGACCTGGTGACCTTCACGGGCCTGGCCGACATGGCGATCGATCGCTCCGACAACGCGCTCAATCCGACGCGCGGCTGGCGGGCGACCGCGCGGATCGAGCCGACCCTGCTCACCGGCGACGGAACGTTTCCGTACCTGAAGATCCAGGGGCAGGTTTCCGGCTACCTGCCGTTCGACGTCAAGGGCGACACGGTGCTGGCGGCGCGGCTGCACCTGGGCAGCATCACCAACGGCACGGTGGAGGATATTCCGGCGCCACAGCGGTTCTTCGCCGGCGGGGGCGGTTCGGTGCGCGGCTTCGGCTTCCAGGAGGTGGGGCCCAGGCTGTCGGACAACACCCCGGTAGGTGGCCTTTCCCTGGCGGAGGCGTCGGTGGAACTGCGCCGCCGGCTGACCGAGAAGTGGGGCGTGGTGGTCTTCGTGGACGCTGGCACGGTCGGCGACGCACAGTTCCCCAGCTTTCACGAATCCAGCGTCGGGGGCGGCTTCGGCATCCGTTACAACCTGGGTTTCGGGCCTATCCGCGTGGACTTCGCGACGCCCCTGACAAGCCGAAAGGGCGAATCCTCGCTGCAGGTCTATGTCAGCATTGGGCAGAGCTTTTGAGCGCGCCCGCCGACATGCCCGCGCCGCGCCGGCGCCGTCCAATCCGAACCGGGGTCGCGGTGCTGCTTACGGTGCTGGCCGTGCTTGGACTGCTGCTGGCGGGTGTGCGCTACGCGGTCCTGGCGCCGCAGGTCCGGACGCTGATCGAGACGGCTGCCGACGGGCTGAAGGTCAGTCGTTTCGGGCGGCTGAAGATCGAAGGCCTGACCGGCGACATCTGGAGCAATTTCGGCATCCGCAAGCTTACCCTGCGTGACGCGAATGGCGTGTGGATTGAGGCCGATAAGATCCATATGACATGGGCTTATGACGAACTCCTGAGGCGGAGGTTCCACGCCAAACTGATCGATATCCAGACCGTGAAGGTGTTGCGCCGGCCGATCCTCGCCAAGAAGGGCGAGGACACCGGCCAGCCGGTCTCCGTGCTGATCGACCGTGCCCATGCGCGGGTCGAGATGCTGCCGCAGTTCAGCTACGAGCGCGGCGTCTACGACCTGGGCCTGGGCCTCGACGTGGAACGCAACGGCGACATGCGCGGCCAGGCGCGGGCGGCCAGCGTGCTGCACCCCGGCGACTATCTGAACGTCGACTTCGACCTGGCGAAGACCCGGCCGCTGATGATCCGGATCGACGGCGTCGAGGCGCAGGGCGGGGCGATCGCGGGCTCCATCGGCCTGCCGGCGAAACAGCCCTTCCTCATCGAGGTGACGGTGGGCGGCAAGGCCTCCCAGGGCCAGTTCACCGCCATCGCCGCCTCTGGCGCGACCCAGCCGCTGAAGGCTCGGGGCGCCTGGACCAAGGCTGGTGGTGTCGCGCACGGGGTGGTCCTGCTCACCGCGTCCAGCCTGACCGCACCCTACGCCGAGCGGTTTGGGCCGAAGGTCAGCTTCGTGCTTGCCGGTCAGAGCGCGGGGCGCGACCTCTTCGCGTTCGATGGGCGGGTCGCCGCGGAGAACCTGAAGGCGCGGGTCACCGGCCTGGGCGACATCGGCGAACGCCGGCTTGGGCCGCAGGGGCTTCAGCTCACCGCGGAGAGCGCCGCCCTGTCGCGGATCACCGGCGGGCCGCAGATCGGGCCGGCGCGGGTGGTCGGACGGGTGACTCAGGCCAAGGCCGCCTGGCGCTTCGCCGGGACCGCCACGGCCTCGCGGGCGAGCTTCGCCGGCTATGGCCTCGACCAGGCGTCCGGGCCGGTGGAGATCACCGAGGCCGCCGGCCAGTGGGATGTGAAGGCCAGGCTCGCGGGGGGCGGCGGGCGTGGATCGGGCTACGTGGCCGCCATGCTGGGCGGCGCGCCGAAGGCCAGCTTCGACGGCGCGCGCCTGGCGGACGGCCGCCTGCTGCTGCGTGACCTGCAGGTGGCGGGCGCGGGGCTGAAGCTCGACGCCACGGGCGGGCGCGGGCTGCTCGGCGGCCTGACTTTCAAAGGCAAGGCGGCGATCTCCAACCTGGCGGTGGCGCATCCGGGCGCGGCTGGGGCGGCGCAGGCGAGCTGGTCGGCGGGGCAGGCGCGGGCCGGCCAGCCCTGGACCTTCAGCCTCGACGCCCAGGGCGACCGACTGGCCACCGGCTATCCGGAACTCGACCGCCTGCTGGGCGGCAAGCCGCAGGTGAAGGCCCAGGCGAGCCTGCTGGCGCGCCGGCTGACCGTGGCGCAGGCGAGCCTGGACGGGGCAGCCGTGGACGCCAGCGCGTCCGGCGCCCTGGCCCCCGACGGCGGCCTCGCCTTCAAGCTGGACTGGAGTGCGCAGGGGCCGTTCCGCGCCGGCCCCATCGAGATCGCCGGCCAGGCCAAGGGATCGGGCGAGATCGCCGGGACCCTGGCCGCGCCCCGCGCCGACCTCGCCGCCGACCTCGCCTCCATCGACGTGCCGCGCCTGCCGCTGAAGGACGCGCACCTGACGCTGAGCTTCCAGCGCGAGCCCGATGGATCGAGCGGCATGGCGGCGCTGGCGGCGACCAGCGCCTACGGACCGGCCCACGCCCGCACCGATTTCCGGTTCCCCGAAGGCGGGATCGACCTCACCGGCCTGTCGCTGGACGCCGGCGGCGTGAAGGCCTCGGGGTCGCTCTCCCTGCGCCGCGCCGCGCCCTCGGCGGCCAACCTGGAGGTTGCGGTGACCCACGGCGCCTTCCTCGACGCCGGCAAGGTGGCGGGCACGGTGCGGATCGCGCAAGCGACGGGAAGCCCGCGCGCCAACCTCAACCTGACCGCCGACAACGTCCGGTTCGAGGGCTCCACGGTGACGGTGCGTGCCGGCAAGGTGACCGCCGACGGGCCGATGGATCGGCTGCCCTATGTGGCCCAGGCGACCGGCGTCTCGGACGGCGGAGCGTGGGGCGTCAACGGCCGCGGCGTGTTTTCCGACGCCAAGCCCGGCTATGCCGCTAGCTTCGACGGGCAGGGGCGGCTGGGCGGCCGGGAGCTGCGCACCGCCGAGACCGCCCAGTTCCGCTTCGGCGGGCCGGAGCAGAGCGCGCGCCTGAAGCTGATCGCCTCGGACGGCGGACGCGTCGATCTCGACGGGCGACTGACCGAGGACGGAACCGACATCCACGCCCAGTTGACGGATCTGACGCTGGGCCTGCTCGACGAGGACCTGACCGGCAAGACCGACGCCACCCTGTCGCTGCAGGGCCGTGGCGCGCGGCTCGAGGGGACCCTGGAGGCGAAGCTGACCGGCGCCCGGGGTCGCGGGACGCCGGCGGCCTCCGGCATCGATGGAGTGGTGCGCGGCAAGCTGGGCGAGGGCGATCTGGCCCTCGACATGACCGCGGCCAACGCCCAGGGGCTGACCGCCAACGCCAGCGTAGTGTTGCCGACCGAGGCGTCGGCGGCGCCGTTCCGCATCGCCATCGCCCGCCAGAAACCGCTCAGCGGCAAGTTTGCCGCCCAGGGTGAGATCCGACCGCTATGGGACCTGCTGGTGGGCGGCGAACGCAGCCTGGCGGGCAAGGTGGTGGCGCAGGGCACGCTCGGCGGCACGATGAACAGCCCCAACGCCACGGGCCAGGTCTCGGTGGAGGGTGGCCGGTTCGACGACGGCGCGACCGGGCTTTCGCTGCGCAACGTGGCGCTGACGGCCGGCTTCGCCCAGGATGCGGTGAGCATCACCCAGGCGAGCGGTGTCGATGGCCATGGCGGCTCGGTGGCGGGCACCGGCCGGATCAGCCTGGTGCGCGACGGGGTCTCCAGCTTCCGCCTCGACCTCAAGGGCTTCCGGCTGATCGACAACGACCTGGCGACGGCTTCGGCCACCGGCCAGGCTACGATCAATCGCACCGCCGACGGCAAGGTTCGGCTCGCCGGCGCGCTGACCATCGACCGGGCGGATGTGGCCGCCCGCGTGCCGACGCCGTCCGGCGTGGTGATGATGGACGTGGTGGAGAAGAACCGCCCGGCCGACCTGCCGTCCGGCCTGCCGCCGCCCAGCGCCGCCGGCAATGGCTGGGCGCTCGACGTGACGCTGAAGGCCAACCGCGGCGTGTTCCTGAAAGGCCATGGCCTCGACGCCGAGCTGTCGCTGAACGCCCATGTGGGCGGCACGACCGCGCATCCCGATCTCAGCGGGACGGCCAGGGTGGTGCGCGGCGACTACGATTTCGCCGGGCAGCGGTTCGAGTTCGACACCTCCGGCGTGGTCTATCTGTCGACCAAGGCCGAGCAGGTGCGGCTGGACCTGACCGCCACGCGCGACGACCCGACGCTCACCGCCTCGGTGCGCATCCGGGGGACCGCGGCCAGGCCGGAGATCAGCCTGACCTCGACGCCGACGCTTCCCAGCGACGAGGTGTTGAGCCAGGTGCTGTTCGGGCGCACCGCCTCCCAGCTTTCGCCGATCGAAGCCGCCCAGTTGGCCTCGGCGCTTTCGTCCCTGGCGGGCGGCGGCGGGTTCGACGTGATCGGCAACCTTCGGACCTTCGCGGGCCTGGACCGGCTGGCGGTGGGGGGAGGCGACGCGACCTCAGGCGCGGTCTCGGTTTCCGGCGGCAAGTACCTGACAGACAACGTCTATCTGGAGCTGACCGGCGGCGGCCACGACGGCGGGGCGGCGCAGGTGGAATGGCGGGTGAAGAAGAACCTGTCGATCCTCAGCCGGGTCGGCGGCCAGGGCGCCGGGCGCCTCGCCGTCCGCTGGCGCAAGGACTACTGAGCCGCCTTCGCCGTGGCGTAGGCCTGGGTGCCTTGGGTTATCACCCCGTCGCTGGGCAGGATCGCGGCGATGGGGATGTCGCTGGCCTGTTCCAGCCGGTCGTAGATCGGGGCGAAGTCCTGCAGGGTGGCGTCCAGCAGCGCCTGCAGCGAGGGGATGACGAAATAGACCTGCTGGAAATCGTCGATTCGGTAGGGCGTGCGCATCACCCGCTCCAGGTCGAAGGCCAGCCGGTTGGGCGAGGGATCGTCCAGCGCGAAGATCGATTCCGCGCGGCTGGAGACGATGCCGGCGCCATAGATCCGCGCGCCCTCAGGTGTCTGCAGCAGGCCGAACTCGACGGTGTACCAGTAGAGCCGCGCCAGGTTGGCGAGCTGGCCGCGCTGCATCGCCCGCTGGCCGCCCCGGCCGTAGGCGGCCATATAGTCGGCGAACACCGGATCGGTGAGCATCGGCACGTGGCCGAACACGTCGTGGAAGATGTCCGGCTCCTGCAGGTAGTCCAACTCCTGCGGCTTGCGGATGAACTGGCCGGCGGGGAAGCGGCGATTGGCAAGGTGGTCGAAGAACACCGCGTCGGGCACCAGGCCCGGCACGGCGACCACGCTCCAGCCGGTCAGCCGGTTCAGCTCGGCGTTGATCCGCGCGAAGTCGGGAATGCCCGAGCGGTGCAGGTCCAGCGCCTCCAGGCCTTGCAGGAACGGCGCGCAGGCGCGGCCTTCGAGCAGGGCGGTCTGGCGCTCATAGAGGGTGATCCAGACCTGGTGCTCGGCGTCCGAATAGCCGGCCCAGTTCTGGTCGATGGTCCAGTCGGCCCGCGCTCCGGGTGGCGGGCCATTGGTAAAGCCGTCAGCGCTCATGCCGGCGACAATGGCCTGATTTCGACGGAAGTTCCGTTCTGAGTTGGCCGCCCTCGGCGGGCGCGGCGGGAGGATCATCTTCCCACACGCCGAACCGCGCATAAATCGCCCATCGGGCGTCGCGGGTCGCGTCCGAAAAGCCTTCGCCTCGCAATTGCCACCGTCAGGCCTTCCAGACTAAGGCTCGGCGAGAGCGGGGTCCGATTGCGACGGCGTAGTTATCTTCTGGCGGCGGGGATCGTCGCGGCCTGGACCCTTGCCGGCGTGGCGGGCGCGCAACCTTCGAGTCAGCCCGCGAGTGGGCCGGCGGCGAAGAGCCTGCCCGCGGCGCTGGGCCTGCCGGCCGATCCGAACCTGCTGCGTTGGGATCCCTCGATCCGCTATGGCGTGCTGCCCAACGGCCTGCTCTACGCGGTGCAGCACAACGCCCTGCCCAAGGGCGGCATAGCACTGCGCCTGGGGATCGGCGTCGGCAGCTATGACGAGGCCGACGACGAGCGCGGCGCGGCCCACATGATCGAACACCTGGCGTTTGACGACACGCGGTCCTTCCCGGCGCATCAGCTCGACCTGATCCTGGCGCCGCTGCACGTGACCTGGGGACGCGACCGCAACGCCACCAGCGACCTGAAGCAGACGGTCTATCAGCTCGACCTGCCCAGCACCGACTCGAGCGAGATGACCACCGCCACCAAGTGGCTGCGCGACGTGGCCGACGGCCTGACCTTCACCGACGCGGACGTGGCCCGGGAGCGCAACGCCATGGAGGCGGAGCGCAAGGCGCGGTTTGCCGACGCCCTGCGGGCGCTTCGGGCGCAGATGGACGACTTCGAGGATGGCGGACTGCGATCCAACGCCCGCTTCCCGCTAGGAACCCCGGAGAGCCTCGCCGCCCTGACGCCGGCCCGGCTGAAGGTTTTCTACGACCACTGGTACCGCCCCGATAACGCAGTCGTGGTGGTGGTGGGCGACCTGCCGCTGGACGTGCTTGAGCAGAAGGTGAAGGCGACCTTTGGCGACTGGACGCCGCGCGGTCCGGCCGGCGAGCGCGCGCCGCGGACGCCCCCGACCTCGACGAGGGGCGCCGAGGCCCATGTGCTGACAGAGGCCAGCCTGCCAGCCATCGCCGGCATCTGTCGCGTGGCGCCGCCCGACCCGGACTCCTCGCCCGACGACCGGCTGCACGCCCTGCTGCTGCGCGGCCTCTGGGAGGCGATCCTGCAGCAGCGGATCAACACCCTGAAATCCCGCCGCGACGCCCCCTTCGTGGAGGCGACGATCAATGACGAGGTGCGGCCGGATTCGCTGAAGACCTGCGTCGGGATCATTCCGCACGACGGCCAGGAGGTGCGCGCGGTGGGCATGATCGACGCCGAGATCCGCCGCTTCGCCGCCGAAGGGCCCACCGAGGAAGAGACCGACGCCGGCCTCGAACAGGTGCGCGCGACGGTGCGCGACGCCATCGCCGTTCCGACCCACGACTCCCGCGAACAGGCGACGGAGATGATGTCCCGGGCGCTGGACGGCCTCTCGCGCCTGACCCCGCGCGAAGGCCTGAGGGCCTTCGACGTCCTGATGGAGGACACCCGCCCCGCCACGGTCCGTGCCGCCTTCGCCCGCGACTGGTCGGGGTGGGGCCCGCTCGCGCCGGTGAACTCGCCCAAGCCGCCCACGGAGGCCGCCGTCCGCACCGCCATGGTCACCGATGAATTCAAATCCACGGGGCAGAAATGAGCCTGGCGCGCAAAGGGCTTGGTGTCGGCCTGCTGGCTTGCGCGGCGGTGCTGGCCTTGGCCGGCGCGGCCGGGGCGGCGACCCATGACGATCTGGCGCGGGCCGCAGCGACCTATCGCGCCCAGCTTGCCGCCAATCCGGGCCAGCCGGAGGTCCGCGCGGCGCTCGGCGAAACCCTGGAGGCGCTGGGCGACCAGGCCGGCGCCATGGCGGAGTACGAAAAGGCGATCCACGGGCCGGGCGACTCGCACCGCGCCCTGATCGACCACGGCCAGCTCCTGGTGGTCGAGGGGCGGTTCGACGACGGCCGCAAGGATTTCGACCGGGCCCTGTCGCAGAACCCCCGCGACGTGGAGGCCCTGACGGCGCGCGGCCACAGCTGGGTCGCCCAGGGCAAGGGCAAGAAGGCCCGCGCCGCCCTGGCCGACTTCAACGCCGCCCTGGCGATCCGCCCCAACGACAGCGGCGCGCTGAACGCCCGGGGCAATTTCTATCTGGCCGAACTGAAGCCCGAGCTGGCCATCGCCGACTTCAACACCGGCCTGGCGGTTAATCCCAAGGACGACGTGCTGCTGTTCAACCGAGGCATGGCCTGGAAGCAGCTCAACAAGTACGACCGGGCGCTGCGCGACTTCAATTCGGTGTTGCGCCTGACGCCGGACGATCCGGCGACGCTGGCCGCCAAGGGCGACGCCTATCGCCAGCTCGGCGACCTGTTGCTGGCGCGGGAGTTCTTCGACGCCTCGCTGAAGCTGGAGCCGCGCAACGCCAGGGCGCTGGAGGCGCGGGGCGAGATCCGCACGACGCTGGGCGATGGGGCCGGCGGCGATGCGGACAAGACCCTGGCCCGCAAGATCGACCCGTCGGTCGAGCCGCCGCCTTAGGGCCGCGGCCTTCGCAGCCTAGTGGCTGATCCGCGGGCGGAGCTTGTATTGGCCTTCGCGGAAGGACTCGAACAGCATCGAGGCCTGCGGGTGGCCCACCGGCCCGCTGTCGTCGGGCAGCAGGTTCTGCTCGGAAACATAGGCCACGTAAGAGCTCTCATCGTTCTCCGCCAAGAGGTGGTAGAACGGCTGGTCCTTGTGCGGCCGGATGTTCTCCGGGATCGACAGCCAATACTCCTCGGTGTTCGAAAAGGTCGGGTCGACGTCGAAGATCACACCGCGGAACGGATAGATGCGGTGACGAACAACCTGCCCGATCGCGAATTTGGCGCTCTGCGTGTTCATGGTCCGAATCTACCCCCTTTCTCCTAACCGGGAGGTGAACGTAGCGTTCAATACCCTCCGTTCAAGGCCAAGCCTTTCGAGAGGCGAACGGGCTTGCTAAGCTCCTTTCGAAGTGAGGCGCGCCACCTGTGGCCCGCGCCTGCGAAGGACGGATAGCGGTCCATGACGGAGGCGCCGAGCGCGCCCGCAGCCACCGAGCGTGGCCGGGAAAGACCTGTCGGAGAGCCGCCGTGCTATGGCGCGCTCGATCTGGGCACCAACAATTGCCGCCTGCTGATCGCCACGCCGCAGGGAGCGGGCGGTTTCCGCGTGGTCGAGGCCTATTCGCGGATCGTGCGGCTGGGCGAAGGGCTGACCGCGTCTGGGCGGCTCTCCGAAGACGCCATGGAACGGGCCATGGGGGCCTTGAAGGTCAGCGCCGAGAAGCTGCGCCGCCGCCGCGTGCTGCGCCTGCGCGCCATCGCCACCCAGGCCTGCCGCATGGCGGAGAACGGCCAGGCCTTCCTCGACCGGGTGTTCGCTGAGACCGGCCTGCGCCTGCAGATCATCCCGCCGCAGGAGGAGGCGCGGCTATCGGTCGCTGGCTGCCTGAACCTGATCGACCGCAGCGCCGACGCGGCCCTGGTGGTGGACGTCGGCGGCGGCTCGACGGAGCTTTCCTGGGTGGAGCTGAAGGGGGCGCCGCCCACCGGCATGCCGCCGCTCAAGGCCTGGCTGTCGATCCCGATCGGGGTGGTGACCCTCGCCGAGCGGTTCCCCGAGGGCGAGACGGCGACCCAGGCCTGGTTCCGCATCATGGTCGAAACGGTGAAAGCCGAGATCGCCGCCTTCAAGCGCGCCGACCCGCTGCGTGAGGTGTTCGACGCCGATCGCGCCCACCTGATCGGCACCTCCGGTGCGATCACCAGCCTGGCTGGCCTGCATCTCAACCTCGCCCGCTATGACCGCAACCAGGTGGACGGCATCTGGATGAGCCGCGCCGACTGCGACGCCGCGGCCGGGCGCCTGCTGGTGCTGAACAACCAGGAGCGCGCGCAGCAGCCCTGCATCGGCCCCGACCGCGCCGACCTGGTGCTGGCGGGCGCGGCGATCCTGCAGGCGGTGCAGGAGCTTTGGCCCTGCAACCGGGTGCGGGTGGCTGACCGGGGCCTGCGCGAAGGCATCCTTCTGTCGCTGATGGCCGACCGGGGCGGGCGGCATCGCCGGCGCCGGCGCAGGGGGCCGCGTTCGGCCGCGGCGGTCGCCCGATGAGCGACGACAAGCCCCCTCGCAAGCGCATGGTCAAGCCGCCCACCGGCGGCACCGAGGCCGGCCGCGCCGCGCCCGAGCGGCTGAAGACCGCCTGGAAGCGTACGCCCTCGCAACAGGCCTGGCTCAACCGCCAGATCAACGACCCCTTCGCCGCCAAGGCCCGCGCCCATGGCTATCGCAGCCGCGCGGCCTACAAGCTGACTGAGCTGGACGACAAACTGCGGGTGCTGAAACCCGGCGCCCGGGTGGTCGACCTGGGCGCGGCGCCGGGCGGCTGGACGCAGGTGGCGCTAGAACGGGGCGTGACGCACATCGTTGGCGTCGACCTCTTGCCAGTCGATCCCCTGCCGCCGGCTACGATCCTGGAGATGGACTTCACCGATCCGGCGTGCCGCGGCCTCTTGATCGACCGGCTGGGCGGACAGCCGGATATCATCCTGTCGGACATGGCCCCCAACACCACTGGCCACCGGACGACCGACCATTTGCGCATTATCGGGCTGGTCGAGCAGGCGCTGGACTTCGCCATCGAGACGCTGAAGCCCGGCGGCGCCTTCGTCACCAAGGCCTTCCAGGGCGGCGAGACCGCCGAGGTGGTGGCGCGGCTGCGGAAGCCGCCGGCGCAGCAGCGTAGATAATAGTCCCACATGCGGCAGAACCGCTCGCCATACCGGGCCGCGAGGGCCGCCCGATTGGTCAGGAACTTCTCGTACCAGGCCATC
>DATAUR010000100.1:0-28891 GCA_036268175.1 Phenylobacterium sp.
GTCGATCTCGATGTCGAGGTTCAGCGGGAAGTGCGGAACGTCGCGGAAGCTGTCTGTCATCCGCCTGGCGACCGTCTTGCGCATCCCGTCCAGCGGGATCAGGTCGTAGCTGCCGGCCGGGATGCCCTGCTGCTCCAGCGATTGGACCTGGCGCGGAGTCTGGGCGGTGGCGGCAGCCGGAGCCTGCGAAGCGGCCGCCGGCCGCGAAGCCGGCTGGCCGGACTGGGCGCTTTCCACGTCGGCCTTGACGATCCGTCCGTGCGGGCCGGATCCCTTCAGCGCGGAAAGATCGAGGCCCTTCTGCTGGGCGATCCGCCGGGCCAGCGGGGACGCGAAGATTCGGGCGCCGTCAGCAGCCTTTGCCGGCGCCGCGACTTCAGGGGCGGCCTTCGCTTCAGCCTTCGGCGCCTCGGCCTTCGGGGCTTCGGCCTTGGGTTGAGGCGGCGCAGCTTCAGCTTTCGGCGCGGGCGGCGCGGATGCGCCCGCGTCGTCGCCGGAGAGCTTGGCGATGGGGGCGTTGACCTTGACGCCTTCGGCGCCTTCGGGGACCAGGATCTCCTCGATCACGCCTTCGTCGACGGCTTCCACCTCCATGGTCGCCTTGTCGGTCTCGATCTCGGCGATCACGTCGCCGGACTTGACCGTGTCGCCCTTCTTCACGTGCCACTTGGCCAGCGTGCCCTCCTCCATGGTCGGAGAGAGCGCCGGCATCAGGATGTCGATGCTCATGCGGGCTCCTTGGAGAGGTGGGCGAGTTCGGCGGCGTTGGCTTCCCAGTTGCGACCATCGAACGCCTCGATCCGCAGGTCGAGGCCGTCGGTGGAATCCAGGCAACGGGCGTTGACGCTCCAGCCATCGGGGTTGGAGCGCGGGCGGTAGAAGCCCTTGATCCCGCACTCGGCGCAGAACAGGTGCTTCGCGACGCGGGTGTTGAAGGTGTATTCGGCGAGCCGCTCCGCGCCCTTGGTGATGCGGAAGCGGCTCTCCGGCACGATGATGTGCACGAAGCCGGCCTTGGCGCACATGGAGCAGTTGCAGGCCTGCGCCTCGACGACGGCCGGCAGAGCCACCTCGAAGCGCACGCCGCCGCAGTGGCAGCCCCCGGCGCGCCAGGCGAACGGGCTCTCGCTCATCGCCTCGCCGCTCATTTGTAGCTGACCGCCTTGGCCGCCTTCACGATCTTCTCGACCGAGGGCAGCGACAGCGCCTCCAGGTTGGCGGCGTAGGGCAGCGGCACGTCTTCCTGGTGCACCCGGGCCGGCGGGGCGTCGAGGTAGTCGAAGGCCAGTTCCACAACACGGGCCGCGACCTCGGCGCCGACGCCCATGGGGCCCCAGCCTTCTTCGACGGTGACCAGGCGGTTGGTCTTCTTGACGCTTTCCACGACGGTCTCGATGTCCATCGGCCGGATGGTGCGCAGGTCGACGACCTCGGCCTCGATGCCCTGCTTGGCCAGTTCCTCCGCCGCCTGCAGGCAGAAGCCGACCATGCGGGAATAGGAGACCAGCGTGACGCCGGTCCCTTCGCGACGAACCTTGGCCTTGCCGATCGGCAGGACCCAGTCGACGCCTTCCGGCACGTCAAATTCGGTCCCGTACATCATCTCGTTTTCGAGGAAGACCACGGGGTTCGGGTCGCGGATCGCGGCCTTCAACAGGCCCTTGGCGTCGGCCGCATCATAGGGCGCGATGACCTTCAGCCCCGGAACGTGGCCGTACCAGCCGGCGTAGTCCTGGCTGTGCTGGGCGCCGACCCGAGCGGCCGCGCCATTGGGGCCGCGGAAGACGATGGAGGCCTTGATCTGGCCGCCGGACATATAGAGCGTCTTGGCGGCCGAATTGATAATGTGATCAATAGCTTGCATGGCGAAGTTGAAGGTCATGAATTCGACGATCGGCTTCAGGCCCGCCATGGCCGCGCCGACGCCCAAGCCGGCAAAGCCGTATTCGGTGATCGGGGTGTCGACCACGCGCTTGTCGCCGAACTCCTGCAAGAGGTCGCGGCTGACCTTGTAGGCGCCCTGGTACTGGGCGACTTCCTCGCCCATCAGAAACACGTCGGGGTCGCGGCGCATCTCCTCGGCCATGGCGTCGCGCAGAGCGTCGCGCACCGTGACCTTCACCAGGTTCACGCCCTGCGGCAGCTCTGGGTTCTTGAGCGCCGGCGTGACCGGCGCGGTCCCCTCGCCTTCAGCCCTTGGCTTGGCGTCGGCTTCCGGCGGCTTGCGTTCCGGATCGCCGGACGCCTCGGCGCGGGATTGCGGGACGGCAGGCTTCTCGGCCGGCGCCTCGGCCTTTGGCGGAGGTGCCGCGGACGCGCCATCCTCGTTGGAGAGGCGCGCGATAGGCGTGTTGACCTTCACCTCCTCGGCGCCTTCCGGCACCAGGAGTTCCTCGACGGTGCCTTCGTCGACGGCCTCGACCTCCATGGTCGCCTTGTCGGTCTCGATCTCGGCGATCACGTCGCCGGACTTCACCGTATCGCCGACCTTCACGTGCCATTTGGCGAGCGTGCCCTCCTCCATGGTCGGAGAGAGCGCGGGCATCAGGACGTCGGTCATACGGACGCCTCCGTATAGACGTCTGTGTAGAGTTCCTTGGGATCGGGCTCCGGCGAGGTGCGGGCGAATTCCGCGGCGTCGGCGACGATGCGTTTCACCTCCGCGTCGACCGCCTTCAGGGCCGCCTCGTCGGCGTAGCCCTTCTTCTCCAGCATCTCTTCGATGTGGTCGATGGGATCGCGGGTCTTGCGGATCTCGTCGACCTCGTCGCGGGTGCGGTACTTGGCCGGGTCGCTCATCGAGTGGCCGCGGTAGCGGTAGGTCTTCATCTCCAGGATGTAGGGCCCCTTGCCGGAGCGGGCGTGCTCGGCGGCCTTCTCGGCGGCGGCCTTCACCGCCAGCACGTCCATGCCGTCGACCTCCTCGCCCGGAATGCGGAACGAGGCGCCGCGTTTGTAGAGGTGGGTCTCCGACGACGAGCGGTCGATGGAGGTGCCCATGGCGTACTGGTTGTTCTCGATGATGTAGACCACCGGCAGGCTCCAGAGCTCCGCCATGTTGAAGCTCTCGTAGACCTGGCCCTGGTTCGCGGCGCCGTCGCCGAAGTAGGTGAAGCACACCCGCTTGTCGTCGCGGTAGCGGTCGGCGAAGGCGATGCCGGTGCCAAGGCTCACCTGGGCGCCGACGATGCCGTGTCCGCCGTAGAAGTTGGCCTTGGTCGAGAACATGTGCATCGAGCCGCCCTTGCCCCGGGACGAGCCGGTGGCGCGGCCGGTGAGCTCGGCCATGACCTCCTTGGGGTCCATGCCGCAGGCCAGCATGTGGCCGTGCTCTCGGTAGCCGGTGATCACCTGATCGCCGTCGCGGTGCGCCGCCTGCACGCCGACCGCGATGGCTTCCTGGCCGATGTAGAGGTGGCAGAAGCCGCCGATCAGACCCATCCCATACAGCTGCCCCGCCCGCTCCTCGAAGCGGCGGATCAGCAGCATGTCGCGATAGTACTTCAGCAGTTCGTCTTTGCCGCCGCCCTCGCCTTTCGGCTTATGCGCATCGGCGCCGTTGGCTTTTCGCCGACCGGCCTCGCCGGTCTGCTCACGCGCCATGCGTCTCTCCGTGATCCGTCGGTAAGTCCTCTAGAACCCGCGAAGGGGTCTAAGGCTTCATGTGGATCACATAGTCCCTCGGATCGGCGAAGCCTAGCAGGGAGCGCGCCCTTTCCTCCAGGAGGTCGGCGGAAAGGCTGGTGTCGCGCAGCAGGCGGGCGCGGGTCTCCAGGTCCTGGCGCTGGCGTTCCACCTGGGCGAGCTCGCGGGTCTTGGCGATCAGGGCCTCGTCGCGCTGGTTCGAGGCGAGCAGGCCGCGGTCGCCGGAAAAGGCGTTGAGCGCGAAGTAGACGATCAGCAGGACCAGCACCGCGGTCGGCAGATACGGGCGGAGGCGAGCGAGCACGGCGAATCCCTGCGACAGAGGGCTAGCCTTGGCCCCGACATGCTTAATGGGTCGCTAATTCCGCGGTCTGGGCCCTGGGCCAGGCGAGCACGGTGGCGCAAAGGCCGGCCGCCAGAGCGATGGGGAAAAGGCCCACCAGCACCTGCCCGGAATTGCCGCCCGAGGCCAGCAGGACCGCGCCCAGGGCGGGCCCCACGATGGAGCCGAACCTGCCGACGCCCACGGCGACGCCCAGCCCCGTCCCGCGAACCCGCTCGGCGTAGAGCGAGCCGGCCACCGCGAACAGCACCACCTGCAGGGCCAGCGCCGAGCCGCCGAGCACGATGGCGAGGCCGCCCGCGGTCGGCCCATGGATCGCGGCCAGCAGCAGCAGGACCGCCGGCAAGGCGATCAGGTTGAGCACGATGGCCGGCTTGCGCGAGTCGGTGTCCATCAGCTTGCCGATCAACAGCGCGCCGGCCGCGCCGCCGACATTGAAGCCGATCTGGGACAGCGCGGCCTGGCTCTTGCTCAGGCCCTGCGCCTGCAGCAGCAGCGGCAACCAGTTCAGCATCAGGTGCAGGGTGAGCACCCCCAGGAAGACGCCGACCCAGAGGGTGACGGTCTGCACCAGCCGGCCGCCGAACAGTTCGCTCAGGGCGCTGGGCCCCGCCTCCGCCGCCGTCTTGGGCGACGGTTGAGGACGCCCCGGGCTCGCGGGCAGGAGGGCGAATATCGCCGCCCCGGTCGCCAGCGGCGTCACCCCGCCGATCATGAACACCTGTCGCCAGTGCTCAGAGGGAACCAGCACGGCCACCAGGCTGGCGACCGCGCCGCCCAGCGGCATGCCCAGGTAGGAGATGGCGATGTCGCCACCGCGCGGCGCCTCGCCCCGGGCGCCTGCGGCGACGGCGATCAGGTTGGGCATGCAGCCGCCCAGCCCCAGGCCGGTGAGCAGGCGGATGATCGTCAGACTCTGCATGTCGCTGGCCAAGGCCGTCGCCAGAGAAAACAGCCCAAACAGGCCAAGCGAGGCCACCAGCACCGGCTTGCGCCCGAGCCGGTCCGACAGCCGCCCGCCGATCACCGCGCCGATCAAGAGGCCGAGGTTGGCGGAGCTGAAGAACCAGCCGAGCGCGCCCGGCGCGGCGTGGAACTCGCGCGCGATGCCGGGCGCGGAAACGCCGGCCGCCTGGATGTCGAAGCCTTCGCAGAGCGCGGCGGCGAAGCACAGGCTGAGGATCAGCCCGGCGGCGCGCGCAGCATGAGGTGCCGGGGTGGTGACGGTCATCGCGGCCGAGCCTAGCGCGCCTGCCAAGCTTGCGCGACCCGCTGGATGACGTCGGCCCAATCGCCTCCCGCCGGCTGCCGGAACAGCCGATGGCCGGCGTACCATGGCGAGTCCTCGCGCCCTTGCAGCCAGCGCCAGTCCTGGCGAAACCACGGCAGCAGCAGCCAGCAGGGCTTGCCGAGCGCCCCGGCCAGGTGCCCGACCGCGGTGTCCACCGTCACCACCAGGTCGAGCTGTTCGAGGAGCGCCGCCAGGTCGGCGAAGTCACCCACCGGCTCGGTGAGATCCACGAGCCGCGCGCCGGCCTCCCGCAGGGGCGCGAAGGCCTCGGCGGACGGCAAGGAACGATGGGCGTCGTTGGGGTGCGTGCCGCGCCCGCGCCAGGCGATCCCGACCGACCCCGGCGGCGCGCGCCCGGCCCATTTGGCGCGGTGGGCGTCCGGCGCGCGCAGATAGGGCTCGCCGGACACATCGCTGAGCACAGTCCCCAGGCGTCCCGGAACCGAGAGCGCCAGGGCCCAATGGTCGGGGATGGGCTCGCGAAGGGCGTCGTCGCCACTGACCACCCGTACGGGAAGTTCGGCGAACAGGGCGAGAAGCTGCGGCGGGCAGACCAGCGTCACGTCCGCGCCCCTGGCCTGCAGCACCGCCGCATAGCGGGCGAACTGGATCTGGTCGCCGAACCCCTGCTCGGGCCAGATCGTCAGGCGGCGCCCGGCGATCGGCTCGCCCTGCCATTCACGCGGCAAGGACGGTGGGTCGGCGCCCTGCCCGGCCAGACCCTTGCGGCTCTCGTAGAGCGGCCAGCCCGCCGTAAAGTCGCCCAGGCCCAGTTTCAGGTGCCCATAGGCCAGGCGCAGGTGCGGGTCGTCCGGGGTCAGGGCCAGCGCCTGGGCATAGACGGGATCGGCCTGCGGCCATCGCCCCATCCGCTGCAGGAAGCCACCCAGGCCCCATTGCGCCCACACGGCGTCGGGCCGCAAGGCGACCGCGCGGCGATAGGCGGCTTCGGCGTCGGCGAACTCTCCAAGCCCGCTCAGCGCATCGGCGAGGCTGCGCCAGACCTCTCCGCTGGCCGGCGCCTGCGCCGCCATCGCGCGCCAGATTCTGGCGGCGGCCGCGACGTCGCCCCGGCCCTGCGCGGCCGCGGCCTCGCGCGCGGCGGCGGCGAGGTCCACCGGCCGCTAGCCGTGCTTGATCGCGCCCCGGCCGGCGTAGACCGCCTGGTCGCCGAGCTCTTCCTCGATGCGCAGCAGCTGGTTGTATTTCGCCGTGCGGTCCGACCGCGACAGCGAGCCGGTCTTGATCTGCCCGCAGTTGGTGGCCACCGCCAGGTCGGCGATGGTGGAATCCTCGGTCTCGCCGGAGCGGTGGCTCATCACCGCGGTGTAGGCGTTGCGGTGCGCCAGATCGACGGCGTCGAGCGTTTCCGACAGGGTGCCGATCTGGTTGACCTTCACCAGGATGGAGTTGGCCAGGCCCTTGGAAATCCCCATCGACAGCCGCTCGGGGTTGGTCACGAAGACGTCGTCGCCGACCAACTGGATCTGGCCGCCCAGCTTGTCGGTGAGCAGCTTCCAGCCGTCCAGGTCGTCCTCAGCGCAGCCGTCCTCGATGGTGACGATGGGGAACTTGGAAACCAGGCCCGCCAGGTAGTCGACCATGCCGGCGGGATCGAGGGTCTTGCCCTCGCCGGTCATCACATATTTGCCGCCCTTGAAGAACTCGCTGGAGGCCGCGTCGAGGCCGAGCACGAAGTCCTTGCCCGGCTTGTAGCCGGCGCCCTCGCCGGCCTGCATGATGAAGGCCAGGGCCTCTTCCGCCGAGCTGAGGTTGGGGGCGAAGCCGCCCTCGTCGCCGACGTTGGTGTTGTGGCCGGCGGCCTGCAGCTTGCCCTTCAGCGCGTGGAAGATCTCCGCGCCCATGCGCAGCGCCTCGGCGAAGCTGTCGGGGCCGGTGGGCAGGATCATGAACTCCTGGATGTCGATGGGATTGTCGGCGTGGGCGCCGCCATTGATGATGTTCATCATCGGCACCGGCAGGACGCGCGCCGAGACCCCACCCACGTACTTGTAGAGTGGCAGCGCCGCGGAGCTCGCCGCGGCCTTGGCCGCCGCCAGGCTGACGCCCAGGACGGCGTTGGCGCCTAGCCGGCTCTTGTTCGGCGTGCCGTCGAGGTCGATCAGCATCTTATCCAGCCGCCGCTGATCCTCGGCGTCGGCGCCGGCCAGCGCGTCGTAGATCTCGCCGTTCACCGCATCGACCGCCTGCAGCACGCCCTTGCCGCCGTAGCGTTTCTTGTCGCCGTCGCGCTTTTCCACCGCCTCGTGGGCGCCGGTCGAGGCGCCGGAGGGCACGGCGGCGCGGCCCATGGAGCCGTCCTCCAGCACCACGTCCACTTCCACCGTCGGATTGCCGCGGCTGTCGAGGATCTCGCGGGCGGTGATGTCGACGATCTCGGTCATGGGATTCCTCGGCGGGATTCGCTGGGGGTTTGGGAGCGGGCGAGGCTTAGCCAGCTTCACGCTGGCCCGCAACTTCAAGGGGCCAACTTGACTTGGCCTGCCGCCCTTCGTTCATGCGGACAACTCGGAGGACCCCATGCTGCTCGTCGAACGCCAGGACGCCGTCGCGATCGTCACGCTCAATCGGCCGGAGGCGATGAATGCGCTGTCCAAGGCGCTGCGGGCGGCCCTGCGGCAGGCGCTCACCGAACTGGACGCAGATCCCACGGTGAAGGTCGTAGTGCTGACCGGCGCGGGCGAGCGGGCGTTCACGGCGGGGCTGGATCTGAAGGAACTCTCCACCGATCCCTTAGGCATGGGCGCGGCCAATGCGACAGACCCGGCGGAGAATCCGGCGCGGGCGGTGCTGGCCTGCTCCAAGCCGATCGTGGGCGCGATCAACGGCGTGGCGATCACCGGTGGGTTCGAGGTGGCGCTGGCCTGCGATGTCCTGATCTGCTCGACCAATGCCCGCTTCGCCGACACCCACGCCCGCGTCGGGATCACGCCGGGCTGGGGCCTGTCGCAGAAACTTTCCCGCGCCATCGGCCCCTATCGCGCCAAGGAGCTATCGCTGACCGGCAATTTCCTGTCGGCGCAGCAGGCCTACGACTGGGGCCTGGTGAACCGGGTGGTCGAGCCCGCCGAGCTGATGCCCGCTGCCCTGAAACTGGCCCACGAGATGGCGAGCATCGAGGCCGACATGCTGGTGACCTACAAGGCGATGATCGACGACGGCTATGCGCTGAGCCTGGGCGACGGCTTGGCGCTGGAGCACGAACGCTCCGTCGTCCACAACGCCGCGGTGACGCCGGAGATGGTCGAGGCGCGCCGCGCGGCGGTGCAGGCGCGCGGGCGGACGCAGTAGCGCCTAGGAGCAGCCCTCGATGAGGGTGATCGAGCGGTCGCCGACGTAGATCGCCTCCACGGCGCCGGCCGCATTGGTGTCGTAGCGCACGCCGCGTTGGCCGTTCGCCGCCCAGAAGACCAGTTCGTGGGCCGGCTCGGCCAGGTAGGGCGCGGTCTGGACCTTCAGCGCTGGGCCATAGGCGCGTTTGACCTCGTCTTCGGCGGCGCCGATCCCGAGACCGCGATCCGTGACGAGAGGGTTCGGCGCCTCGATGCTGATCCGGGTCACGATCCCACGCCGCGCCATCACCAAGAGGCCCTCCTGGCTGGGCATTTCGTCCTGGCGGCAATCGACGCTGTCGGCGCCCAGGCTCTTGGGCACGCGCAGGTGGAACAGGCGCACCGCGTCGCGCTCGCGCATGCCGATGCGCAGCTTGCCCCAGCCCTGGGCGGTCAGCGGCGCCGCCGCGAGGGCTGGCGCGGCGATGGCGGTGATGGCGATGACAAGGAAGCTCAGGCGTCGCGGCGACATGCCGTCGAGCTTAGGGCCGAACCGGAGAATCAGAAACGCCGGCCACGATCCGCGGCCGGCGTCTCAAGAACTCTCGAAGCGTTGAAGCTCTAGTCTTCCTTCGGCGTCAGGACCTGGCGGCCCTTGTACATGCCGGTCTTCAGGTCGACGTGGTGCGGGCGCTTCAGTTCGCCGGTTTCCTTGTCTTCGACAAAGGAGTTGGCGGCGAGCGCGTGGTGCGAACGGCGCATGTTCCGCCGCGAGGGCGACGTTTTGCGTTTAGGAACAGCCATCGGAAAATCTCGCGGGCGTGAAAAAGAGGCCGGAGGCGCTGAAGGCCGCCGACGTGAGCGGGGGCTTATGCATGAAACCCCCTCGCCGATCAAGCACGACTGAGCCAGTCTGCGGCCAGACCAGACTTGGGGACGCTCGTCATGGACCAGCATCTGATCTTCGCGCCCATGGGCTCGCTGGCCTTCCTCACATTCGGGGTACTACTCCTGATCCCCATTCGACGGTTACGCGCCGGCGCCGCCGGCCAGATCGTCAGCGACGATTTCAAGTTCGGCGAGTCGGCCAATGTGCCGGGTCATGTCGCGATCCCCAACCGCAACTACATGAACCTGCTCGAACTGCCGATGCTGTTCTATGTGGGCAGCCTGATGTTCTACGTGACCGGGCGGGTCGACGGGCTCGTGCTGGGGATCGCCTGGCTTTACGTGGCCCTGCGGATCGTCCATTCGATCATCCACCTGACCTACAACAAGGTCATGCACCGCCTGGCGCCCTTCGCGCTCAGCAACCTGGTGCTGACGGCTTACTGGCTGATGTTCTTCCTGCGCTAGCCGCCCCGGCTGAGCCGCTTGGGCGCCACGTGGGTCCAGGCGAGCCGCAGGACCGTGGTCAGCGTCGCCTCCTCGATCGTTTCCAGCCGGACGTAGGTCCAGCCATGATGGCCGTAGGTTTCGGTGGGCTGGATCGCGGCAGGATAGCCGGCGGCCAGGTTGAGCTGGTCCTCGCGGTCGAGCTTCACCACCGCGACATTGTCCCAGCCGAGCGAGGTGAACAGCGCCGCGTTGCCGGTGACGCCCAGCATGGCGAAGATCTTCTTGTTCACCCGGAACGCCGGGCGGCGGCGATGGACGTCCTCGTAGGTCTCGGGCAGGCCAAGGGCGATCCGCCGCAGGTCGTCGCCGGTCACGAAAACTCGCCGTACCCCCGCGCCATGGCGGCCGCGAAGGCGGGCAGGAAGGCGAAGAGGATCATCTCGGCCCACAGCCAACGCCGCGCGGCGGCGACCTGGGCGTCGTCGGGCGCCGCGCCGGATCGCCGCCAGCGGATGTAGGCCAGGGTCGGTGGGATCGACAGCAGGCCGATGACCACGAAGGTTCCGACCTTCAGGTGGAAGAACAGGTTGTGCGAATAGTAGGCCCAGCCCTTGGCGGCGAAGATCGCGCGGCTGAAGCCCACCACGATGATCAGGCCGGCGAGCGCGCCATACATCAGGTCGATCCGCCCGACCTGCGCCACCGTCGCCAGGTCCACGCCCTTGCGCACCAGCACCAATTCGCCGAACAGCACCCCGACCAGGGTGAACACCAAGAGGTGGTGGGCGATCGCCAGGACCAGATCGAGCATCGTTCGGACTCCCCTGTTCGAGGAACCCATTCCCGCGCGGGTCCGTCAAGCGGTCAGACCAGGCGGCTGCGGTTCCGGGCGGCGCCGATGAAGCTGGCGAACAGGGGATGAGGATCGAACGGGCGGCTCTTCAACTCCGGGTGGAACTGGACGCCGACGAACCAGGGGTGGTCGATGCGCTCGCAGAGCTCCGGCAGGATGCCGTCCGGCGACAGGCCGGTGAACTTCAGGCCGGTCTCCTCGATGGCCTCGCGGTAGCCGATGTTGACCTCGTAGCGGTGGCGGTGGCGCTCGGAGATGGTCGGCGCGCCATAGATCTCCGCCACCCGGCTACCGGGCGTCAGCACCGCCTCGTAGGCGCCGCAACGCATGGTGCCGCCAAGCTCGCCACCCTCCTCGCGGACTTCCTTTTCGTTGCCCTTCACCCACTCGGTCATCAGGCCGACGATGGGCTCCGAGGTGGGGCCGAATTCGGTGGACGAGGCCTGATGGATGCCCGCCAGGTTCCGGGCCGCCTCGATCATCGCCATCTGCATGCCGAAACAGATGCCGAAATAGGGAATGGCGTGCTCGCGGGCGAAGCCGACGGCGCGGATCATCCCCTCCGAGCCGCGCTCTCCGAAGGCGCCCGGCACCAGCACCCCGTGGACACCGGTCAGCCGCTCGCCGATCAGGCCGTCGTCGCGCTCGAACGCCTCGCCCTCGATCCAGTCGAACTTGACCCGGACATTGTTGGCGACCCCGCCGTGGGTGAGCGCCTCGATCAGGGATTTGTAGGCGTCGGTCAGCGCCGTGTACTTGCCGACGATGGCGATGTTCACCTCGCCGTCCGGGTGGCTCAGCGTGTGGGAAATCGACTCCCAGCGCGACAGGTCCGGCGCCGGCGCGCTGTCCTTCATGCCGAAGACGTCCAGCACTTCGGAATCCAGCCCCTGCTCGTGATAGTCGAGCGGCACGTGGTAGATGTTGGCGCTGTCCATCGCCTGGATGACCGCGCTCGGGCGCACGTTGCAGAACAGGCCGAGCTTCTTCCGCTCGCCCTCCGGGATCGGCATTTCGCAGCGGCACAGCAGGATATCCGGCTGGATGCCGATGGAGCGCAGCTCCTTCACCGAGTGCTGGGTGGGCTTGGTCTTCATTTCGCCCGCCGTCTTGATGAATGGCAGCAGGGTCAGGTGAATGAAGCAGGCATGGCCTCTTGGGAGTTCCTGTCCCAATTGGCGGATCGCCTCGAAGAACGGCAGGCCCTCGATGTCGCCCACCGTGCCGCCGACCTCCACCAGCACGAAGTCCACACCCTCGCCCGGGTCGGCCAGGACGAAGTCCTTGATCTCGCCGGTGACGTGCGGGATCACCTGCACGGTGGCGCCCAGATAGTCGCCCCGCCGCTCCTTCTCGATGATCGTCTTGTAGATCTGGCCGGTGGTGATGTTGTCGTTCTTCGTCGCGTTGACGCCGGTGAACCGCTCGTAGTGGCCAAGGTCGAGGTCGGTCTCGGCGCCGTCGTCGGTCACGAAGACCTCGCCGTGCTGATAGGGGCTCATGGTGCCGGGATCGACGTTCAGATAGGGGTCCAGCTTGCGCAGGCGCACGCCATAGCCTCGCGCCTGTAAAAGCGCGCCGAGAGCGGCGGACGCGAGACCCTTACCCAATGAGGAGACCACGCCGCCGGTGATGAAAATGTACCGGGCCATGGGCGTTCAGAGTAGCAGCGATTCGGCGCGGCGGCGTCGGAATCGACGCCGATCCGCCCCCGCCGTTTCGAACGGCACTATTTCTGCGGCGGGGCGGCGGGGCCCGGCTGGTCTTGCTGGCCCAGGAAGGGGTTGTTGATCGTCGGCGTCGGCGCCTGCAGCGGGACGGGCGCGCTCTGCGGATTGCCGGGCTGGGCGGTGCCGGCCGACGGATGGGGCTTCTGCTGGTTCAGCAGCGCCGGATCGACCGAGTCGATCTTCAGGCGGTCGACGACCGAGGAGGCGCCCTTCTCGCGGCCCGCCAGGATGGTCAGCAACAGGCTGATGACGAAGAAGCTGGTCCCCAGGATCCAGGTGGTGCGGGTGAGCAGGTCGCCGGCGCCGCGCACCGACATCATCCCGGCCGAGCCGCCGCCGCCCACAAAGCCGCCCCCCTCAGACCGTTGAAGGAGCACGACGCAGACCAGCGAGATGCTGACGATGATCTGGAGGGTGAGCAGGAGGCCGATCAGCATGGGTCTTCTTAGTCCGGTATGTTCGCGCGGTCACACCTTCGCCGAAACGAGGGGCGGTCCGCCGAAATGAAGCGCGGGCTCTATCACCGAGCCCGCCCCAAGGCCATAGCTAGGGCGTCGCAGTCCCCAGACAAGCGTAAGAGCCACGCGTTCATCCCCCATGAGTTCCGACGCCAGCCGCCTGCCGATCCTCGAGACCGAACGGATCCGCCTGACGCCGCTGACCCTTGAGGACAGCCCGCAGATCTTCCGCCTGATGCGCGACGCCGAGGTGATGGCGTTCTGGGACGTGCCGGAGATGGACGACCCCGACCTGATCGGCCGCATCGTCGAGGGTCAGGTCGAGGAGATGGCCACGGGCCGCGCCATCTATTGGGGGCTGCGGGGTTTTAGCGACGGCGAGTTCCTGGGAACCTGCGACCTTTCCGAGATCGACCGGCGCCATCACCGCGCCGAAGTGGGCTTCATGCTGGGCCGCGACGCCTGGGGCCAGGGCTATGCGCTGGAGGCGATGCAGGCGGTGATCGCCTATGCCGCGGCGTCCGGCCTGCGCCGACTGTTGGCGCGCACCCACCTCGGCAACCGCCGCTCCGACAACCTGCTGGAAAAGCTGGGGTTCGCGGAGGAAGGCATGCTGCGCGGCCACGTCCTGCGCGACGGCGAGCGGCGCGACTGCCGGCTGTTTGGGCTTTTGCTCTAGCCGGGCGGTGACTATCTGGCCTGCATGGCCAGTCCCATCCAAGCTTCAGGCTTCGACCACATCGTGCTGCGGGTGCGCGACAAAGCCGCCGCCTTGGCCTTCTACGGGGGCGTGCTGGGCCTTTCCATCGACCGCGACCGGCCGGAACTCGGTCTGACCCACGTCCGCGCCGGGCGGCAGATGATCGATCTCGTCACCCTGGACGGCCCGCTGGGCCAGGCGGGCGGGAATGGCCCCGGCGTCGAGGGCCGCAACCTCGATCACTTCGCCCTGCAGGTCCGGCCCTTCGACGAGGTGGCGATCCGCGCCCATCTGGCGGCGCACGACGTCGAGGTGGTCGAGGAAGGGCCCCGCTATGGCGCCGATGGCGATGGCTTCTCGCTCTATGTCCGCGATCCCGACGGCAACACGGTCGAGTTGAAGGGGCCGCCGTCCTAGGAGCGCCTAGAGCGCGCCGATAATCCCCAGAAAATCCTCGGCTTTCAAAGATGCGCCGCCGATCAGGGCTCCGCCCACCTCGGCCGCGTGCAGGATCTCCCCGGCGTTGGAGGGTTTCACCGAGCCGCCATAGAGGATCGGGGCGGTGTCGGCGGCGGGGCCGAACAGCTCGCGCAGCGTCGTGCGGATGGCGCGGTGCATTTCCTCGATCTCAGGCGTCGTGGGCGTGAGCCCCGTGCCGATGGCCCAGATCGGCTCATAGGCGACCGAGAACGCCTTGCCAGAGAGCGCGGCGGGCAGAGAACCTCTCACCTGCCCGGTGACGACGCTCAGCGCCGCGCCGGCCTGGCGCTGCTCCAGGGTTTCGCCGACGCAGACAATGGGCTCCAGATCGGCGCGCAGGGCGGCCATGACCTTGCGGGCCACCAGATCGTCGGTCTCGCCGTGGTCGGCGCGGCGTTCGGAGTGGCCCAGGATCACCAGCGTCGCGCCGGCGTCGGCCAGCATCTCGGCGGCGATGTCGCCGGTATGGGCGCCCGAGGGCTCCGGGTGGCAGTCCTGGCCGCCCAACAGCACCGGCGAGCCGGCCAGCGCCTCACCCATCCGGCGGATCAGGGTCGCGGGCGGACAGATCGCCACACGGGCGCCGTTCGCCTGCACGCCGGCCGCCACCGCGCGCGCCTCTTCGAGGGCGGCGGCGAGGCCGTTCATCTTCCAGTTTCCGGCGATCAGCGGGGTCGGAACAGTCATCTGGGCTCACTTTGGCGGGATTCGCCGCGGTTAAGCCAAGCCTTGCCGCAAGTCACGCGCTTGCCGGGCGGGAGTGGCCTCCACTATACCGGCGCCCACGCCTGCGCCCTGCTTCGGGCTCCTGAAAGAGACTCCATGCTCGCCACCATCCGCGCCTTCACGAATTCCTGGGCCGCCAAGATCATTCTCGGCCTGGTCATCGTCAGCTTCGTGGTCTTCGGAATCGGCAACCGCACGATGCTGCACGCCTCGATCAGCAATGCGGTGATCACGGCGGGACCCCGCTCGGTCGGACCGGCGGATTTCAAGCGCGCCTATGACAATTACATCGCCCGGGTGCAGCAGCAGGTGGGTCAGCAGATCACGCCTGAGCTGGCCGCGGCCAACGGCCTCGATCAACGGGTGGCGCAGGGCCTGGCGACCAGCGAGGCCTTCGCCGCGATGCTGACCAAGATCGGCGTCCGCCCCTCCGACAAGCTGATCGCCAGCGAGATCCAGAAGATCCCGGCGTTCTTCGACCAGGTCTCCGGCCGCTTCGATCGCAACGCCTATCTCAAGCGCCTGGCCGACAACAACCTGACCGCGGCGTCCTTCGAAGGCCAGATCCGCGACGAGCTCAGCGAGCAGCAGGCCGCCACCGGCCTGATCGCCGGTCTGAAGATCCCGCACGCCTATGCGGCGATGGCGGCGATCTACACTGTGGAAAGCCGTGACCTCGGCTATTTCGCCATCGAGCCGTCGAGCGTGCCGCAGCCGCCCGCGCCCACCGACGCCCAACTCACCGAGCTGATGAAGGAAAACGCCGCCAAGCTGACCCGGCCGGAGTTCCGCACCCTGACCGTGGTGCGCTTCTCGCCTTCACAGGTGGCCGCCAATACTCCGGTGGACGAAGCCGAGGTGAAGAAGCGCTTCGATTTCCGCAAGGACACGCTGTCCTCGCCGGAGACCCGCACCGTCATCCAGATCCCGGCCAAGACCCCGGCCGCCGCCCAACAGATCGCCCAGGGCCTCGCCAAGGGCGCCGATCCGGCGCTGGTCGCCAAGACCGCCGGCGTCGAGGCGATCACCTATGCCAACAAGCCGCAGAGCGCGATCCCGGACAAGAAGGTCGCCGCCGCGGCCTTCACGACGCCGTCCGGCCAGGTGGCCACGGTGAAGGGCGATCTCGGAACCGCGGTCGTCAAGGTGCTGTCGGTGACGCCCGGCCACGCGGTGACGCTCGACGAGGTGCGCCCGGCCATCGAGGCCGAGATCCGCAAGGATCAGGCTTCCGAGAAGGTCTACGCCCTGACCCAGGCCTATGATGACGCCCACCAGGGCGGCGCCAACCTGGCCGCCGCCGCCGCCAAGGCCGGCGTCCCCACCGAGACCCTGGGCCCGTTGAACCAGGGCGGCCGCGACATGAACAACCAGCCGGTGGCCGGCCTCTCGCAGAAGCTGATGGAAACCGCCTGGTCGCTGCCCGCCGGTGGCGAGAGCGAGGTCGAGGAGGCCGGCAATGGCGAATATTTCGCCGTCCGCGTCGACAAGATCACCCCGCCCGCCATGCCGCCGCTGCAGGAGATCCGCCCGATGCTGGCGCAGGCCTGGACGCGCCAGGAGCTCGCCAAGGCGATGCAGGCCAAGGCCGACGGCTATGCCGCGCGCATCCGCAAGGGCGAGACCCTGGAAGCGGTCGCCGCCTCCGCCGGGTCCAGCGTCACCCAGGTGCCAGGCATCGACCGGCGCAACGCCAGCCAGAACCAGACCCTGTCGCAGGACATGCTGGGCAAGCTCTTCACCTCGCGGCCGGGCGAGGTGTTCAGCGCCGAGAACAACCACTTCGGCTTCGTGGTCGGCAAGCTGGAGGCGGTGCACGCGGGCGATCCCACGACGCTCGCGCAGACCGCCCAGCAGCTCGGCCCGCAGATGAGCAACGGCTTCTACCGCGAGATCGGCGAGAGCGCCCACGTCTACGCCCGCGAGAAGATCAAGGTCACCATCGACGCCAACCGCGCCCGCGAGGCGATCGGCCTGCCGGCGCTGGACGCCAAGGGGGGCTCCGCGTCCGGCACGGCGAAGCCGACGGCCGGCAAGGCGCCGCTGGCGAAATGACCGTCGAGCCTGCGTATCCGGCTTTTGAGCAGGCATACCGGGCCGGCGCGCCGCAACTGGTCTGGACGCGGCGGATCGACGACCTGGAGACGCCGGTCTCGGCCTATCTGAAGATCGGCCATGGGCGGCCCTACGCCTTCCTGTTCGAAAGCGTCGAGGGCGGCGCCTTTCGCGCGCGCTATTCGATCATCACGCTGAACCCCGACCTTGTCTGGCGCTGCCGGGGCGAGCGGGCGGAGGTGGCGCAGGGGTCGGACATCGCGGCCGGCCGGTTCACCGCCCAGCCGGGCGGCGCGCTCGACAGCCTGCGCGATCTGGTGGCCGCCTCGCGGATCGATCTGCCGGCCGGCCTGCCGCCGCCGTCGGCGGGCCTGTTCGGGGCCATGGGCTATGACATGGTCCGGCTAGCCGAGCGGCTGCCGGACATCAATCCCGACCCGCTGGGCCTGCCCGACGGGGTGATGACCCGGCCCTCGATCGTGGCGATCTTTGACGCCATCGCCCAGGAGATCATCCTGGTGACCCCGGTGCGGCCCGACTCCGCCGTGTCAGCGAAAGCCGCCTACGACGCCGCCCAGACGCGCCTGGACGCGGTGATCGAGGACCTCAAGCGCCCGACCCCGCCGCTGAAGGGCGACGGCGTTCCCGAGCCGGACGCCTTCACCTCGCCGATCGGCCGCGAGCGCTATGGCGAGATCGTCGAAAAGGCCAAGGACTACGTCCGGGCCGGCGACGTCTTCCAGGTGGTGCCGAGCCACCGGTTCCGCGCGCCGTTCAAGCGCGATCCGTTCGCTCTCTACCGCTCGCTGCGGCGGACCAATCCCTCGCCGTTCCTGTTCTATCTGAACTTCGGCGACTTCCAGCTCGCCGGCTCCTCGCCGGAGATCCTGGTGCGCCTGCGGGACGGCAAGATCACCATCCGCCCGCTGGCCGGTACGCGGCGCCGCGGCGCGACGCCGGCCGAGGACGCCGCCCTGGAGGCGGAGCTGATCGCCGACCCCAAGGAGCGCGCCGAGCACCTGATGCTGCTGGACCTCGGCCGCAACGACGTGGGCCGGGTGGCGATGCTGAAGGACCAGGGCTCCAACGCCGCGCCACAGACCCGCCAGTCGCCCCGGGTTCGCGTGACCGCCAGCTTCTTCGTCGAGCGCTACAGCCACGTGATGCACCTAGTCTCTAACGTCGAGGGCGACGCCCCCGAGGGTCTCGATCCAGTGGACGTGGTGATGGCGGCGCTTCCCGCGGGCACGCTGTCTGGCGCGCCGAAGGTGCGGGCCATGGAGATCATCGACGAGCTCGAGATCGAAAAGCGCGGCATCGGCTACGCCGGCGCCGCCGGTTATTTCGGCTGCGACGGCTCGGTGGACACCTGCATCATCCTGCGCACCGCGCTGTTCAAGGACGGCGTGATGTACGTCCAGGCGGGCGGCGGGGTGGTGGCCGACAGCAATCCTGACGCCGAGTACCAGGAAACCCTGCAAAAGGCCCAGGCGCTGCGCCGCGCGGCCGAGGAAAGCTGGCGCTTCGTCTAAAACCTATTTCACGCCACGTTGGACGGCCACGTGCTCGCTGGTGAGCGGCGGCGCCGCGATCATCGCCCCGGCGAAGACCAGGGTCGAGAGCGCCAGCAGGCCCGCCGCGCCGACCACCGGCCACATCCGCTCCGGCCGCTTCGGCGGGTCGAGCAGCGCCCGCGCGCGGGCCAGCGGATCGCTGTCGGGGGAAGAATCAGGCTTCGCCATGGGCGGCAGGATCGGCCCAAGCCTTTTCCAGCGCAATCGCCGCCCCCACCTTGGTGTCGCGTCGCACACGCGTCATTGTGCGCCGCAATATAGACGCAGGCCGCGCTCACAGCCTCGGCCAAGCTCGTAGCCATGGAGACTTTCCCGCCCGTGCCCCCGACAGAGCCGCGTCATGTCCTGGTCCTGCAAGGCGGCGGCGCGCTCGGCGCCTATCAGGCCGGCGTCTATGAAGCGCTCAGCAAGGCGGCCGCCGAACCCGGCTGGGTGGCCGGCATCTCCATCGGGGCGGTCAACGCCGCGATCATCGCCGGCAACCCGCCGGAGCGGCGGCTGGAGCGGCTGAACGACTTCTGGGCGACGGTATCCGGCGGCTGGGCGCTTGGCCCGCCGGGCGGCGCGGAGGCCTTCCGGGCGATGCTGGGCGACGCCAGCGTCGGCTGGGCGATGGCGGCCGGCGTGCCGGGCTTCTTCAACCTGCGCCCGATCTCGCCCTTGCTGCTGTCGTCGGGCGGCCCGGAAAGCCTGAGCTTCTACGATTCCAGCCCGCTGAAGACCACGCTGGAGCGGCTGGTGGACTTCGACCGGATCAACGCCCGCGAAACCCGCCTCAGCGTCGGCGCGGTGAACATCCGCAGCGGCAACTTCGCCTATTTCGACAACACCCATCAGAAGATCGGTCCCGAGCACATCATGGCGTCCGGCGCCCTGCCGCCCGGCCTGCCGCCCATCGAGATCGACGGCGAGTGGTACTGGGATGGCGGCCTGGTCTCCAACACGCCCCTGGAATACGTCCTCGACCAGGATGGCGCGGGCGACCTCGTGATCTACCAGGTGGACCTGTTCAACGCTCGCGGCCCGCTCCCCAAGACCATCCAGGAAGCGGCCGAGCGGGAAAAGGACATCCGCTATTCCTCCCGCACCCGGCTCAACACCGACGCCCAGCTGCGCATCCACAAGCTGAAGGCCAGCCTCGCCAAGGTGCTGAGCCTGTTGCCGCAGGATCGCCGCAGCGACCCCGACGTCGCCTTCCTGGAAGCCTACTGCCAGGAGACCGCGGTCACCGTCGTCCAGCTGATCTATCGCGACCGCGCCTATGAAGGCAGCTTCAAGGACGTGGAGTTCTCGCGTCAGACCATGCTCGACCACTGGGCGGCCGGCGTCGGCGACGGCGACCAGGCGATCGCGCAACGCCATCTGCATACGCCAGCCGCCGAGGTCGGCGACGCGCTCACCGTCGACCCCGGCCTTGGCAAGGCCGCCACCCCCGATCTCGGTTCGCACAAATTCACGGAGACACGCTGATGATCCTGAAATCCAAGACCGCCGTCGTCACCGGCTCCACCAGCGGCATCGGCCTGGCCTACGCCCGCGCGCTCGCCGCCGAGGGCGCCAACGTGCTGATCAACGGCTTCGGCAAGCCCGACGAGATCGAGGCCGAGCGCGCCAGGATCGAGAGCGAGTTCGGCGTGAAGACGATCTATTCCGCCGCCGACATGACCAAGCCCGACGAGATCGCCGCCATGGTCGCCCAGGCCGAGACCACCTTCGGCTCGGTGGACGTGCTGATCAACAACGCCGGCATCCAGTTCGTCTCCCCCATCGAGGAGTTCCCGGCGGAGAAGTGGAACCAGATCATCGCCATCAACCTCTCCTCGGCCTTCCACGGCATGCGCGCGGCGATCCCGGGGATGAAAAAGCGCGGCTGGGGCCGGATCATCTCCACCGCCTCGGCCCACAGCCTGGTCGCCTCGCCCTTCAAGTCGGCCTATGTGGCCGCCAAGCACGGCATCGCGGGCCTGACCAAGACCGCGGCCCTGGAGGTCGCCACCCACGGGATCACCGTCAACTGCATCAGCCCAGGCTATGTCTGGACGCCGCTGGTGGAGGGCCAGATCCCCGACACCATGAAGGCTCGCAACCTGACCCGCGAGCAGGTGATCAACGACGTGCTGCTGGACAGCCAGCCCACCAAGGAATTCGTCACTGTCGACGAGGTGGCGGCCATCGCCGTCTTCCTCTGCAGCGACGCGGCCAAGCAGATCACCGGGACCAATCTGTCGGTGGACGGAGGCTGGACGGCGGAATAAGGCTCGGACCCAGCAACGGGGCCGCCATGATCCTGGTCATCGATAACTACGACAGCTTCACCTACAACCTGGTTCATTACCTCAATGAACTGGGGGCGCAGACGCATGTGGCGCGCAACGATGCGCTGAGCGTCGAGCAGGCCTTGGGGATGAAGCCGCAGGGCGTTCTGCTGTCGCCGGGGCCGAAGACGCCCAACGACGCCGGCATCTGCCTTTCCCTGCTGGCCGCGGCGCCCGCCGACCTGCCGATCTTCGGGGTCTGCCTGGGCCACCAGGCGATCGGCCAGGCGTTCGGCGGCGAGGTGGTGCACGCCAAGGCGCTGATGCACGGCAAGACGAGCCTGATCCACCACGAGGGCAAGGGCGTCTTCGCCGGCCTGAAAAACCCCTTCACCGCGACCCGCTATCACAGCCTGTCGGTGGAAAAAGATCAGCTTCCGCCGGACCTGGAGGTCACCGCCTGGACCGAGGACGGCGAGATCATGGGCGTGCAGCACCGGACGCGCCCGATCCACGGGGTGCAGTTCCACCCGGAATCCATCGCCACGGAGTGCGGCTACGACCTGCTGGCCAACTTCCTCGAGATCGCCGGCGTGAAGCGCCCCATTCAGCTTCCCGTGGACGCCTGACGCACCCGCCGATGTCCGACGCCTTCAAGCCCCTGCTCAGCCTGCTGGCCGATGGCGGCACGCTTTCGGAAGACAACGCTGGCGACTTCTTCGCCGCCTGCCTGCGCGGCGAGCCGACGCCGGCCCAGGTCGGGGCGGCGCTCACCGCCATGCGCATGCGGGGCGAGACCCTCGGCGAAATCGTCGCCTGCGCGCGGGCCATGCGCGCCGCCGCCGTGCAGATCGAACCGCCCTACCCGACGATCGATGTCTGCGGCACCGGCGGCGACGGCCTCCACACCCTGAATATCTCAACCGCGGTGGGCTTCGTGGTCGCCGGCGGCGGGCTGAAGGTCGCCAAGCACGGCAACCGGGCGCTGTCGTCGAGGTCTGGCGCCGCCGACGTGCTGACCGAGCTGGGCGTCGACATCGCCATGCCGGTGGACCGCCAGCTCCAGGCCCTCGATGAAGCCGGCATCTGCTTCATGTTCGCGCCGGCGCACCATGGCGCCATGCGCCACGTCTCGCCGATCCGCGCCGAGTTGGGTTTCCGGACGATCTTCAACCTGTTGGGGCCACTCACCAATCCGGCGGGCGCCCAGCGGCAGGTGGTGGGCGTCTTCGCCGAGCGCTGGGTCTCACCCCTGGCCGAGGCGTTGAAGGCGCTGGGCTCGGAGCGGGCCTGGGTGGTGCATGGCTCGGGCCTCGACGAGATGACCACCACCGGCGAGACCAGCGTCGCCGAGCTGCGCGACGGCCAGGTTCGGCTGTTTCACATTACGCCGGAGGCCGTCGGCCTGCCCCGCGCGGCATTGGCCGACCTCACCGGCGGTCTGCCGAAGGAGAACGCCGCCGCCCTACGGCGCCTGCTGACCGGCGAAAAGGGCCCCTATCGCGACATCGTCCTGCTGAACGCGGCGGCGGCCTTTCTGGTGGGCGACAAGGTCGAGACCTTGCGCGAGGGCGTCGATCTGGCCGGGACGGTGATTGATGACGGCCGGGCGCAAGGCGCGCTCGACCGGCTGGTGAGCCTGGCCGGCGCATGAGCGACATCCTCGATAGGATCGCGGTCTACAAGCGCGGTGAGGTAGCCAGCCGCAAGGCCGCCCGGCCCCAGGCCGCGATCGAGGCCACCGCCCGCGAGGCTTCGCCGCCGCGCGGCTTCCGCGCCGCCCTGGAGCGCGCCCACGGTCCCGGCCGCCTGGCGCTGATCGCCGAGATCAAGAAGGCCTCGCCCTCCAAGGGCCTGATCCGCGCCGATTTCGACCCGCCGGCCCTGGCGCGAGCCTATGAGGCGGGCGGCGCGGCCTGCCTGTCGGTGCTGACCGACACCCCGAGCTTTCAGGGCGCGGACGACTATCTGGCGGCGGCGCGGACAGCGACGGCGCTCCCCTGCCTGCGCAAGGAATTCCTGGTGGATCCCTGGCAGGTGGCCGAGAGCCGGGCGCTGGGAGCGGATGCGGTGCTGGTGATCCTGGCGATGGTCGACGACACGCTGGCGCGCGAGCTCATGGAAGCCGCCCACGCCCACGGCATGGACGTCCTGGTCGAGACTCACGACGAAGCGGAGATGGACCGCGCCACGGGCCTGAAGGCGAACCTCATCGGGGTCAACAACCGCGACCTGCGCACCTTCGAAGTGGACTTGGCGATCACCGAGCGACTGGCCGCCGCAGCGCCCGCCGGCGCCCTGCTGGTCACCGAGAGCGGCATCTTCACCCCCGCCGACGCCGCGCGGCTGGAACACGCCGGGGCGCGGGCGATGCTGGTCGGCGAAAGCCTGATGCGCCAGTCCAATGTCGAGTTGGCGACTCAAGCACTGCTTTCTTCATAGAAGAAATACGTCGCTCCAAGGATATTGTAATGTCGACAATACGACATTGCGTCCACTTCAACATCAACGCTTAAACTTATTCTCCGCAATAAACTCCCCTCATGCGTGTGTGTGGTTGCCTGCAGCCGTCGGCCCGAATACGCTTCTCGAAGGTTGCAGTTCCCGGGGGTTTTCATGAGTAAGATGAAGTATGCGTTCGCCATGCTGGCGGCCGGCGGCGCCGTGGGCGCGGCCTCCCACGCGGCGGCGACGACGGTGACCTTCACGGGGTACACGGACGATGCGCTCAGTCAGCCGATCAACCTCTTCGGCAGCGGGCCAGCGCAGTACTACTACGGCTACGATCCGACAGCCGATAAGACCAATTTCTCGGTGGGGCCCCATGCGCTGATCGGTGCGGTGGATCCGACGCAGGGCCAGGATTCGTCCGGCGACACCTTCAGCACCGGCCCTGTGAAGACCGCGTTCCTCGGGCCGCCGGTCGATCCGCTCGACCCGGACACGGCGTCCCTGATTCCCGTGAACGATGTCGATGAATACATCCACCTGGAGTTCAGCAACGACGGGACCATCTATGCCGGCGAAGCCCACGTCGACCCCTCGGCGACGCTGGTGGACCTTACCTATGACGCCATCGGGTCAGGCACGATCACCGGCGTTCCGGAACCTGAATCCTGGGCCCTGATGATCGCGGGTCTTGGCCTGGCGGGCGCGGCGCTGCGGAGCCGCCGGCGTCAGACCGCGGTGAGCGCGTAGTAGAACAGCCCCTTCTGCGCCAACTCCCTCGCGTTGCTCCGGCGCGCGAGGCTGAGCGTGTCTCGAACATCGTCGTCGCAGTGGAAGCGGAAGGTGTCGAGCCCCAGCCGCGGGCCAAGCCCCAGGACCGCGTCGAGTTGCAGGGCGCCGGCCCAGTCTCCGCGCGATCCCGGCGCCACGACGCGGCCGTCGATCACCGCGATTCCGTGGTCCAGGCGCGCCAGCAGGACGCCGACCACCTTGTCGCCGTGCAGCACGACCTGCGACAGGTCTCCGGTGGAGATTCCCCGCTGCGCCACCCGCCGGCGCAGGTTCTGCAGAGATCGGAACGGCCCGCCGCCGAACTGGGCGGAGACCAGCCAGCCCACCTCCTCGAGCGGCGCCTCGTCCAGGGAAACCACCCGGGCGTCGGCGGGGATGCGGCCGTGGCGGCGCAACCGCGCCAGCGCCGGCGCTACGTTCTCGCGCAGCACCTTGCCACTGGCTTCGAAATGATGCTGGCGGCGCGCCAGCTGGAAGCCGCAGGCGTTCAGGAAGGCGGCGCCTGGACCGTCGAGGGCTTGCGGCTCCAGCGACCACAGGCCGTCGGCCTCGCCGGACGCCCAAGCGACCGCGTCGGCCAGCAGGCGGCGGCCGACGCCCTGGCGGCGATGTTCGGCCGGGACTTCGACGCTGATTGGAAAGCCGCTCGGCATCGCCCAGCTTCGCCACATGAGCGCGGCCGCGCCCGCCAGGCGACCGTTCCGCCGGGCGATCAGAAACTCCGCCGGCATCTGATGCGCTTGCGGAAGCAGGGCCAGACAGGCCGGCGCCTCGGCCTCGGTGGCCCGGCTGACGGTGAGGGAACTCATGGACGCACGCAACGCATGCCGGACTCGCTAGCATGGGGTCGGCGGCGGTGACCAGATTGCTGGTGATCGGCGCGGCCGGGATGGATTGGCCCAGCCTGTCGGCGACCGGCCCAGGGCGGCTTGCGGCCTTGCGGTCGCGCGGCGCGGCCGGCTGGCTGCGGGGGCCGGGCGACGCGGCCGGACCGGCGCCCTGGGTCAGCCTGGTGACCGGCCGGCTTCCGGAGGCGCACGGCGTCTGGCGGCGGGAGGAAGCCTGGGGCGGCGGCCGGCGGCGGATCAGCCGCGCCTCCTGGCGCGTCCCGCCTGTGTGGGCGCAGCTTTCGGCGGCGGGGATCTCCACGGCCAGCGTCGCCTGGCCCGCCGCCCGGCCCGGCGCTGACTGGTCCCGCGCGGGGGCGGGCGAGCACATCGACCGGGATTTCGCGGAAGCCACCGGCAAGGATGCCGCGAGCTGGGCCCTGCCGCCCCGTTGCGCGCCGCCCGGCCTTCGCGAAGACCTCCGGGATCTGCGGGTCCATCCGACGCAGATCACCGGCGCCATGCTGGCGCCGCTCGTACCCGATCTCGACCGCCTGGATCAGAGCCGGGACGCGAAGCTGCCTGCCCTCGCGGTGGCCATGGCGCGGGCCGCCACAGTGCAGGCGGCCGCCGCCTGGCTGCTACGGGAGCGGCGCCCCGATGCGCTGTTCGTGCACCACGATTGGCTGGGCGATATCCTGAGCCTGGTCGGGGCGCAGCGCGACGCGCAGGTCATCGACGGCGCGTGGCGGTTCTTCGAGGGCCTGGTGCGTGGTCTCGTCGATCTGGCCGGCGAGCAGGCCTTGGTGCTGGTCGTCTCCCCCGGCTGGGCCGGACAGCCCGGCGCCCTCCTCGCCATCGGACCCGGCGTGGCGGCCGGCGGCAAGCTCGCTGGCGCGGACGGCGTCCAGGTCGCCGCCACCGCGCTCGCCGCCTTCGGGTTCGAAGACCCCGCGCTGCCATCCGCGATCGCCGGCGTGGTGGCGCATGACGGCCTGGAGGCCGCTCCCGACGTGCCCGTCCCCGAACCGGTCGCGCCGGATCTCGACTTGCTGCGGCAGGCGGCGGACGCCGGCTACGCCCCGCCGCCGCCAGCGACCGCCGCCTGGCGGGCGCAGGGCCTGGCCGACCTGGCGCTGATGCTCCTGGCCCGCGATCCGCAGGCCGCCTTGGCGGCGGCCGATGCGGCGCTGCGGGCCGACGGCGACCTCGTCGCGGCGCTGGCGGCCAAGGCGCTCGCCCTGGTGGCGCTCCAGCAGGCCGACCCGCTGCCGGCGCTGGCCGACAAGCTGACGCGGCTCGCGCCCCGCCGCGGCTGGGGGCCGTTGGCGCAGGCCGCCTTCCACGCCCTGAAGGACGAGCCGGCCGAGGCGGTCCCCTGGCTGATGAAGGCGGAAGCCGATCGGGACCCGGAAGCCCAGACGCGCATCGCGGCCATCTGGTTCGCGATCGGGCGTGCGAACGAGGCGGAGCGGGTGTTCCGCAGTCTGCTGGCGCGAACGCCCAACCATGCCGCCGCCGCCGTGGGCTTGGGCATGGCGGCGGTGGCGCGGCGGGATTTCCGCGTGGCCGAGGAGGTGCTGCAGCGGGCGATCGCCGCCGATCCCGGCCGCCCGGCCGCCTATCTCCAGCTCGCTAACGTCTACGCCCAGACCGCGCGCCGGCCGGAAGCCGCCCAAGCCGCGGCCCGCGCGCTGGGCCTCGGCGCGTCGCCACAGCAGGCCGAGGCGGCCAAGGCCGGCCGACTCGCCGACTGACCGCGGCCTTCGAGTCGCCGGATCCGCCGTCGCCGGGGCGCCAGGACGCGCCCGAATTCCTGTGAAGTTTCAGCGACGGGGACCGTAACTTGACATTAATGCGGAACACCTAGAGAACATCGATAACGTTTGTGCTTTGTTCTCCCAGCGCTTCCAAGGCGCTCCAGTCGAGGTCCGCTCCGATGCTCACCCGCAAGCAACACGAACTGCTCATGTTCATCCACGAGCGGATCAAGGAAACCGGCGTCTCGCCTTCCTTCGACGAGATGAAGGAGGCGCTGGACCTCGCGTCGAAGTCCGGCATCCACCGGCTGATCACGGCGCTGGAGGAGCGCGGCTTCCTGCGCCGCCTGCCCCACCGGGCGCGGGCGCTGGAGGTGGTGAAGCTGCCGCAGCAGGCGACCATGGCCGCCCCGCCCAAGGGCCGCGCGCCGTTCAAGCCGCAGATCGTCGATGGCGGTCCAGCCCTGCCGGCCGCCGCCAACGACACCCGCGACCTGCCGATCCTGGGCAAGATCGCCGCCGGCACGCCCATCGAGGCCATTCAGCAGGAGCGCGATCGCATTCCGGTGGCGGAAAGCATGCTGGGCGCGGGCGAGCACTTCGTCCTGGAGATCCAGGGCGATTCGATGATCAACGCCGGCATCCTCGACGGCGATTTCGTGGTCATCCGCCGAGGCGACACGGCCACCTCCGGCGACATCGTCGTGGCCCTGGTGATGGGCGAGGAAGCCACCTTGAAGCGCCTGCGCCGCAAGGGCGCCTCCATCGCGCTCGAGGCGGCCAATCCGGCCTACGAGACCCGCATCTTCGGCCCTGACCAGGTGGATGTGCAGGGCAAGCTGGTGGGATTGATCCGCCGCTACCACTAGGCGGGAAATCGGTGCAACCTCACGCCTCGCCGTGTTTTGGCGCGCAGTGAGAGGACATCGGACATGCGGATCATCACCTGGACCGCCGTGGTGGCGCTGAGCATGGCCGTCGCGGCCTGCCATAAGCCGGTCGCCCAGGCCACCGACGCCGGGACCGCGAAATCGGAAGCCGCCGCGGCGGCATCCGCGGCTCAGACCGCCAGCAGCGACGCCTCGGCGGCCCCCTCGACGGCGACCTCGACCGCTCCGGCCACGGACGCCACGGCGACGCCCCCGGCCAGCGATACGGCTCCCCCCGCCGAGACGCCGCCCAAGAAGTAGCCGGCGGCGGTCAAGCGCCGGTCACGCGCCGGGGCGGTATTCGAACTCCACCAGATAGACCCGCTCGCCGGCGCCATGCCTGGCGACCTTCAGGAGGTCGACGACGCCCAGGAAACCGGACCGGCGAGCGAGGTCGGGGGTGATGTCGCTCATGGCGATCTCGCGGATCGCGGTGACCTCGATAGCGCCTAGGCCCAGGGCATAGCGCCCGCCGACCTTGACGTGCGGCTTCTGCCAGATGCGCACGCTGCAGGTGACTTCGCCGCGCATCACCGGGTCGCGGAGGCGCTTGGCGAACATCATGGCGAAAGCCTCGGATCTGGACCCCAGGTCCAGGGCCGCCGGCCACGCAGGTCCTGCGCCCAGATCACGCGCCATTTGCCGGGCGCGTCGCGGAACAGCTCCGCCGATCCGCCGCGGGCGAAGTCCGCCCCAGTCAGCACCAGGGGCGCGGCGCAGGCTTCCGGCGCGGTCACGTTGCGCAGGATCACCACCTCCGACGAGCCGCACATCTGGGCGAACCGCCCATCCTTCAGGGGTCGCTTCAGGTTCCAAGCCGAGGCCACCTTCACCGGCGCCGTGGCCAGCGGCGTGCAGCTCCAGGGGCCGCAGTCGTAGCTGGCGTCGCGCAGGCTCTCGGTCTCCTGCGGAACCAGACCCCGCCGCCGCGCCCAGAGCTCCGCCCCGAACAGTTTGACGTCCGGCCGAAAGAGGACGGCGGCCTTGCCGGCGTGCACCGCCACCGCCGAACCTTCGCCATCCGCCCAGACGTCGGGGATCGGCGGCTTGGGCGCGAGGTTCACCGCCAGCGCCAGCGGCAGACCCAGCCAGCGCAGGCGCCCCTTCCAGAGGCACAGCCAGAGCAGGCCCAGGAACGCCGCCGGCAGCGACCACTCCGGCCCGCTGGCCACATTGATCTGCGAGAACGGCGCGATGGCGGCGATGTGGGCCACCCTGTTCATCAGGTCGATGGCGAAGCCCGCCACCTCCAGGGGCCATTTTCCCAGGCCAAACGGCGCCAGCACCGCCCCGATCGCCAGGCCCGGCATCATCAGGAAGCCGGAGATCGGCTCGGTCACCATGTTGGAGATCAGGCCCCAGGTGGAAACCCGGTTGAAGTCCTGCATGGAGAA
>DATAUR010000101.1:0-9248 GCA_036268175.1 Phenylobacterium sp.
CGGTCGGCGAGGTCGCCTTCGGTGACCTGGCGGGCGCCGCCGGTGCATTCGGTGACGTTCTGGCCGGTCATCTCCAGGTGGACACCGCCCGGATGCACGCCCTCGGCCTTGCAGATCTCCACGAAGGCCTTCACCTCCGACAGGATGCGGTCGAAGGGCCGGGTCTTGTAGCCATTGTTGGCCGTCAACGTGTTGCCGTGCATCGGGTCGATGGCCCAGACCACCTTCTTGCCGGCCGCCTTGGTGGCGCGCAGCAGGGCCGGCAGGCGCTTGTCGATCTTGTCGTAGCCGAAGCGGCCGTAGAGCGTCAGGCGGCCGGGCTCGTTGGCGGGCGAAAGCGCGTCGGCGAGGCGCAGCAGGTCGTCGGCCTCCATCGTGGGGCCGCACTTCACGCCGATGGGATTCTTGATGCCCTTGAAGAATTCCACGTGCGCGCCGTCGAGGTCGCGGGTCCGCTCGCCGATCCACACCAGATGGGCGGAGGTGTCGTACCATTGGCCCGACGTGCTATCGATCCGCGTCATCGCCTCTTCGAGGTTGAGCAGCAGCGCCTCGTGGCTGGTGAAGAACTCCACCTGGTGCAGGGCCGGCTGGCTCTCCGGCGTGACGCCGATCGCCTCCATGAACATCAGGGTCTCGCTGATCTTCTCGGCCATCTCGCGAGAGCGGGCGCCCTGCGGGCTGTCGGCCACGAAGCCCAGGGTCCAGCGGTGGACATTGTGCAGGTCGGCGTAGCCGCCGCCGGCGAAAGCGCGCAGCAGGTTCAACGTCGAGGCCGACTGGCTGTAGGCCTGGATCAGCCGCTGCGGATCCGGCGTGCGGACCTCGGCGGCGAATTCCATGCCATTGATGATGTCGCCGCGGTACGAGGGTAGCGTCACCCCGCCCACCGTCTCGGTCGGCGCCGAGCGCGGCTTGGCGAACTGGCCGGCCATCCGCCCCACCTTCACCACCGGCTTGCCGCCCGCGAAGGTCAGCACCACCGCCATCTGCAGGATCAGGCGGAAGGTGTCGCGGATGTTGTCGGCGGCGAATTCCTTGAAGCTCTCGGCGCAGTCGCCGCCCTGCAGCAGGAAGGCGCGCCCCTCGGAGACATCGGCGAGCAGGCCTTTCAGGCGGCGGGCCTCACCTGCAAAAACCAGCGGCGGCATGCCGCGCAGGGTCTGTTCCACCTTGGTCAGCGCCGCCAGGTCCGGATAGTCCTCCGGCATGTGCTTGGCGGGCTTGCCCCTCCAGGAGGCCGGCGTCCACTGTTCCGTCA
Organism: Phenylobacterium sp.; assembly: GCA_036268175.1. Taxonomy (GTDB): domain Bacteria; phylum Pseudomonadota; class Alphaproteobacteria; order Caulobacterales; family Caulobacteraceae; genus Phenylobacterium. The sequence continues at coordinate 1,262 of DATAUR010000101.1, forward strand.
TCGCTCCAACTCCGCACCCGCCGTTCGCAAGCGGGGCCGGCGTTCTACTCCAAGATAGGGGGCAAGGTCGATGCTTACAGGCTTGAGCGTTGGGGCTCGGCGGCCGGCGCGTTCATCACCGCCAGCATGGCCACCACCGCGCCCAGGCCCAGCCACCACTCCTGCCAGACGCCGAAGTTGACGCCGAACAGCAGATAGGTCGCCGCGCAGGCGGCCGTCGCGGCCATCGCCAGGTTTGGTTTCGCTCGCGAGAGGCCGCTCAGCACCACCCCCCAGAACGCCGCCGCAAGGACCGCCCCGACCACACCCAATTCCATCCACACCTGCAAGGGATTGTTGTGCGGATGCAGCTTGATGCCCGGGCCGAACATGCGGCTGGCGTCCAGGCCCCAGCCCAGGAACGGCCGCGCACGGATCCAATCGATGGCGTGGCTCCAGTAGCCCAGGCGCATGGAGTCGGTGAGCGGCAGGGCGTTCTGGATCGCCTGGTAGTTGAAGAAGTGGCGCACCGACCAGACCACCAGGGGCATCGACAGGAACAGCACCGCCGCCACGACCGCCAGCAGCTTCGGCCCGCCGCTCGGCCAGCGCCAGACGACGAGCGCCACCACGGGCGCCAGCACCAGGCCCAGCACCGGGGCGTCCGATCCAAACACCACCGCCGCCGCACCGGTGCCGGCGAACATGATCAGCGCAAGCCACGGCCGCACCTTGCGCGCCGCGCCATAGGCGGCCAGCGGCCAGATCGCCCCCAGCAGATAGGTGGCGTGCCCGATCCGCGACTCCGCCAGGTCGTCCCGCATGGGGCCGTAGACGACGCGCAGCGCCTTGTAGACCGCCCCCTGCGTGGCCGCCTCCACCAGGAAGATCGCGCCGAACAGCGCGCAGCCCCAGGCCAGCACCTGCAGCGCGCGCCGGTTCAGCACAGGGTCGGCCCGCCGCGCCGCCAGGATCGCGCTGCCATAGAGCGGCAGTTGCAAAGCGAGCTTCAGGATCGTCGAATTGTCGAGCTTGGGCGGATGGTACGGGCTCCACATGGTCGAGACCGCCGCCCAGATCAGGCCGGCGAACAGCACGATCGCCACCGGCCGGTCCTGGTCGCGCAGCCGCACCGCCGGCAGGCAAAGGAGCCCCACCAGCGCCGGCGCCAGCCAGAACTCCCGCGGCCACAGCCAGCCCAGCAGCGGGATGATCGCCGCCGCCCCGACCAGCACCCAGCCGCACCACACCTCGATGCCCCTGACGGAGCTTCGCAGGGTTGGAGCCTCGCCGCCGCTCACGCCGTCAGTCCTCCGAAGCCTTGGCGAAGGAGGATCATGCTACCTGGCCCAGGCCCATCGGCACATGCTTCTCGCGCAGGGTCACCAGTTCCTCGGACATGGTCGGATGGACGGCGCAGGTGGCGTCCCACTGGGGCTTGGTGACACCCATCTTCAGGGCGATGGCGGCCATCTGGATGATCTCCGGCGCGTCCGGGCCGACCACGTGGCAGCCGAGCACGCGCTCCGTTTCGCACTCCACCACCAGCTTCAGCAGGGCGCGCTCGTCGCCATGGCTGAAGGCGTATTTCATCGGCTTCAAACGGGCCAGGTAGATGTCGACCTTGCCATATTGCTTGCGCGCGTCGGCTTCGGAGAGGCCCACCGAGCCGATCGGCGGCTGCGAGAACACCGCGGACGCGACCATCTCATGGTCGAAGCTGGTGGGGCGGCCGTAGAACTCGGTCTCGGCGAAGGCCTGGCCCTCGCGGATCGCCACCGGCGTCAGGTTGATGCGGTCGGTGACGTCGCCCACCGCCCAGATGTTCTCGACATTGCTGCGCGAGAACCTGTCGACCTTCACCGCGCCCTTTTCGGTCAGCTCGACGCCGGCGGTCTCCAGGCCAAGGCCTTCCGTGTAGGGCTCGCGGCCGAGCGACAGCATCACCACCTCGCTCTCGCATTCGTGGCCGTTGCTAAGCTTCGAGACCAGGCCGCCGGCGCCCTTTTCCACGGCGGTGTGCGAGGCGCCCAGAATCACCGTGACGCCGCGCTTTTCCAGTTCCTCGGTCAGATGGCTGCGCACATCGTCGTCGAAGCCGCGCAGGATGTTGGGGCCGCGGTGCACCAGGGTCACCTCGCAGCCCAGGCCGTTGAAGATGCCGGCGAACTCCACGGCGATATAGCCGCCTCCGGCGATGACGATGCGCTTGGGGAGTTCGGTCAGGTGGAAGGCTTCGTTGGAGGTGATGCAGTGCTCGACGCCCGGCAACTGCGCGGGCATCCAGGGCCGCCCGCCGGTGGCGATCAGGATCTTGTCGGCGGTGCGCCGGCCGACCTTGTCGATCTCGACGGTGTGGGCGTCGAGCAGCCGGGCCTTGCCGTGCGCCAGTTCCGCCCCGGCGTTCTGCAGGTTGCGGACATAGATGCCGGACAGCCGGGCGATCTCCTTGTCCTTTTCATCCAGGAAGTGAGCCCAGTCGAAGCTCGCCTTCTCGATTGACCAGCCATAGCTCTTGGCCGTCTTGAAATGATGAGAGAATTCCGAGGCGTAGACCATGAACTTCTTAGGGACACAGCCGCGGATCACGCAGGTGCCGCCCACCCGATGCTCCTCGGCGATCGCCACCCTGGCGCCGGAGACCGCCGCCAGCCGCGCGGCGCGCACCCCGCCCGAACCCGCGCCGATCACGAAGAGGTCGTAGTCGTGTTTGGCCACCCGGGCCTCCTTCAGTGCTTAGGGCTCGAGCGTGGTCACGCCCGTATCGCCACCGATCAGCGCCTGGTCGGCCAAGTCGAGGAAAAGGCCGTGATCCACGACCCCGGTGATGCTCTTCAGCGCGAACGCCAGGGCCGCCGGCTCCTCGATCCGCCCGCAAGCTGCGTCATAGATGAGGTTTCCACTGTCGGTTCGCACCGGGGCGCCGTCCTTCATCCGCAGGCGGGGCGCGATTCCGACGTCGAATTCGCTCAGCGCGTCGCAGATGCGCAGGTGCGTCGTCTTGTGTCCAAATGCGATCACCTCGATGGGCAGCAGGCACTTCCCCAGCACCGTCACCACCTTGGCGGCGTCGCCGATCACGATGGAGCGGCGGGACGCCTCCCACACCAGCTTCTCGCGCAGCAGGGCCGCGCCGGCCCCCTTGATCAGCGACAGGCCCGGCCCGATCTCGTCGGCGCCGTCGACGGTCAGGTCGATCTCGCGCGTCTCGCCAAGCTCGGCCACGGTCATGCCCAGGCTCGTGGCCAGGTCCGCGGTCGCCTGTGAGGTGGCGACGCAGGTGAGCTGCAGCTTCCGCGCCGCCAGCGCCCTGACGAACAGGGCCGCGGTCGAGCCCGTGCCCAGGCCCACCACCATGCCGTCCTCCACCAGCGCCGCGGCCGCCTCGCCCACCAGGCGCTTCTGATCTTCGGCAGAACTCATTTTTTCCCCTTCGCGGCCCGTTCCGCCAGCTTCCGATCCCGGAAGCGCGCCGCCCAGCCAGGGTTCTCCAGCTGCTTGCTGCGCTCGAGCGCCAGCGCATCGGCCGCCACGTCCTTGGTGATCACCGAGCCGGAGCCGGTGAAACCGCCGGCCCCAATGGTCACCGGCGCCACCAGCGCGGTGTTCGACCCGATGAAGGCCCCCTCGCCCACATGGGTCTCCCATTTGTCGAAGCCGTCGTAGTTGCAGAAGATCGTGCCGGCGCCGATATTCGCGCCTGCTCCCACCGAGCCGTCGCCCAGGTAGGTCAGGTGGTTGGCTTTGGCGCCCTTGCCGACGGTGACCTTTTTCACCTCGACGAAGTTGCCGATGTGGGCGTTCTCGCCAATGTCCGCGCCTGGCCGCAATCGCGCATAGGGGCCGATCAGGGCGCCGGAACGCACCACCGCGCCCTCCAGGTGGCTGAAGGCCCGGATCACCGCGCCGGTCTCGACCGTCACCCCGCCCGCGAAGACCACGAACTGTTCGACCGTGACGCCCGCGGCGATCTGCGTATCCCAGGAAAAGTGCACGGTTTCCGGCGCCAGCATGGCCACTCCATCGGCCAGGAACTGCGCCCGCTGGGCATCCTGGAAGATCCGCTCGGCCTGGGAGAGCTGCATGGGTGTGTCGCAGCCCATCACCGCGCTCTCCGGCACGATGGCGGCCTTGGTCAGCGCCGCATCAGCGTCGGCTAGCGCCACGATCTGGGTCAGGTAGTACTCGCTCTTGGCGTTCCTGTTGTCGGTGCGATCGAGCCACCCGAACAGCTTGCCCTTGTCCGCGCATAGCATGCCCGCATAGCAGGTGCGGATGGCCAGTTCCGCCGGGCTCGCGTCCTTGGGTTCGACGATCCGGCTGACCCGGCCGTCAGCCATGGTGGCCATCCTACCGTAGAGCAACGCGTCCGCCGGCTCGAACCCCAGCAAGGCCAGGTCGACGCCGTCGCCACGCAGGGCGAACAGCGGCTCCAGGTCGGCCGGCGCCAGCAACGGACAGTCGCCATTGGTCACCAGCACGTCGCCCTCGAAGCCGGCCAGGGCGTCCCGCGCCGCCATCACCGCATGGCCCGTGCCCAACGGCTGTTCCTGTACCGCCACCGCGCCCTCGCCCAGCCGGCGAACCACCAGATCGCGCACCGGCGAGGCGCCGGCGCCCACCACCACGACGATCTTCTGGCAGCCGGTCGCCTGCACGGTGTCGATCACCCGGTCCAGCAGGGCGCGGCCGCCCACCTTGTGCAGCACCTTGGGCGTGGCGGATTTCATCCGTGTGCCCTGCCCGGCGGCAAGGATCACGGCGGCGCGGGCAGTCATCGTGCAGGGCCTCCAGGCCGAGTCATCAATCGCATCGGCCGTGCTTACCAAGCCTTGGCGCCGGGGGCGAGAAGCGGCTAGCGTCACAGACTTGCCGGGGAGCTTTCCATGAAACGTCGTGTCGGTCTTGTCGCCCTTCTGTCCGCCTGCGCTGTCGCGGCGGTGACCACCGCCTGGGCGGCGCCGCCCCCGCCCATCGACTCCAAGGCGCTGGAGGCCAGGTTCGACGCCCAGATCGACCCCGCCGAGATGGGCCGCTGGCTGAAGCAACTTGCCTCGGAACCCAACCACGTGGGCTCGGTCCATGACAAGGCGAACGCCGAGTGGATCGCCGCCCAGCTGAAGTCCTGGGGCTGGGACGCGAAGATCGAGACCTTCGAGGTGCTCTATCCGACCCCGATCAGCGAAAGCCTGGAACTGGTCGGCGGACCGGGCGCGCCCTACAAGGCCATGCTGACCGAGCCGCCGATCCCCGGTGACCTGCCCACCTACACCAAGGACGCGCTCCCCGCCTACGTCGCCTATCAGGGTGACGGCGATGTCACCGCGCCCCTGGTCTACGCCAACTACGGCATGCCCGAGGACTACCTCGCCTTGGAGCGGATGGGCATCTCGGTGAAGGGCAAGATCGTCATCACCCGCTATGGCGGCGGCTGGCGGGGTCTGAAGCCCCTGCTCGCCCAGATGCACGGAGCGGCCGGCGCGCTGATCTATTCCGACCCCAAGGACGACGGCTACGCCACTGCCGACGTCTATCCGAAGGGGCCCGCGCGGCCGCCGCATGGCTTCCAGCGCGGCTCGGTGGCCGACATGCCGATCTATCCGGGAGACCCGCTGACGCCGGGCGTGGGCGCGACCAAGGACGCCAAGCGGATCGACCGCAAGGACGCCGTGACGATCCTGAAGATCCCCTGCCTGCCGATCTCCTACGCCGACGCCCAGGCGCTGCTGGCGTCGCTGGATGGCCCGGTGGCGCCGGCCAATTTCCGAGGCTCCCTGCCGATCACCTATCACATCGGCGGATCGAGCGCGGGCGGCCAGGTGCACCTGGCGGTGAAGTCTGATTGGTCGATGAAGACACTCTATGACGTCATCGGTACGCTGAAGGGCGCGGAAGAGCCCAACGACTGGATCGTGCGCGGCAACCACCACGACGGCTGGGTGATGGGCGCGTCCGACCCGCTGTCGGGCCAGATCGCGCTCCTCGCCGAGGCCAAGGCCTTCGGCGCCCTGGAGAAGACCGGCTGGAAGCCCAAGCGGACCATCGTCTACACCAGTTGGGACGGCGAGGAGCCGATGCTGCTGGGCTCCACGGAATGGGCCGAGACGCACGGCGCCGAGCTGAAGGCCAAGGCCGTCGTCTACATCAACTCCGACGGCAATGGCCGAGGCTTCTTCCGCGCCGAGGGCAGCCACGCCTTCCAGCACTTCGTCAACGAAGTGAGCGCCGACGTGAAGGATCCGGAGACCGGCGTCTCGGTCCGCGACCGGGCCCGCGCGCGACTGGCGGTCGGCATGAGCGAAGGCGGCGGCAATCGTGGCGGCGACGCCAACTCGCCCCAGATGAAGGCCGCGGCCACCGACCCCACCAAGGACATCCCCTTGGGCGCGCTCGGCTCCGGCTCTGACTACTCGGCCTTCCTGCAGCACCTAGGGCTGCCGTCCATCGACTTCGCTTACGGCGGCGAGGGCGAGAGCGGCGGGGTCTATCACTCGCTCTACGACGACTATCAGCATCACTCGACCTTCGTGGATCCGGGCTTCGTCTATGACGCCCTGCTGGCCAAGACGGTGGGCCGCGCGGTCATGCGGCTGGCCGACACCGACCTTCCGGTGCAGCGCTATGGCGACTTCGCCGACACCGTCTCGACCTACCTGGACGAGGTGAAGAAGCTCGCCGACACCACCCGCGACGCGGCCCGCACCCAGGCGCGCCTCCTGGGGACCAATGCCTTCAACCTGGCCGCCGATCCGACCAAACCGCACGCCAATCCGGCGCCCTTGGCCGCCTCGCCGCCGATGAACTTCGCCGCCCTGGACAGCGCTGTGGCCAAGCTGAAGGTCAGCGCCGCGGCCTTTGACAGCGCGCTCGCCGCCAAGGGCGAGAGCCTCGACAAGGCCCAACGCGCCAAGCTCGACGCGGTGATCCGGCCGCTGGATCAGAGCCTGCTGCGCCCCGAAGGCCTGCCCGGCCGGCCCTGGTACATGAACATGATCTACGCGCCCGGCCGCTTCACCGGCTATGGCGCCAAGACCCTGCCGGGCGTGCGCGAGGCGATCGAGCAGCGGCGGTTCGACGACGCGCAGAAGTATGTCGGCATCACCGGCCAGGCGCTCGACGCCTACGCCGGCGAACTCGACAAGGCGACCGCCATCGTCAATGGGCGCTGAGACGGGGGCGGCTGAGCACAGGGCGGCGCTTTCGGGCGCCGCCATCGCCTTCGACCTGGACGGCACCCTGGTCGACACCGCGCCGGACCTGATCGGCACGCTGAACTGGCTGCTGGCGCAGGAAGGCCTGACGCCCCTGCCGCTCGCCGAGGCCCGGCCCTTCATCGGCCGCGGCGCGCGTTGGATGATCGAGCGCGGCTTCCAGGCGGCCAACGCCCCGCTGCCGCCGGCCGCCGTTCAGCCGCTGTTCGACCGTTTCATCGACCGCTACACCGGCCACATCGCCGACGAGAGCCGGCCGTTCCCGGGCTGCGTCGAGGCGCTGGAAGCCCTCAAAGCCGATGGCGCCAAGCTCGTGGTCTGCACCAACAAGCTGACCGGGCTTTCCAACGCCCTGCTCGACGCCCTGGACCTGACCCGCCTGTTCGACGCGGTGATCGGCGCGGACGCCGCCCCGGCCATCAAGCCCGACCCGCGCCACCTGCAGACCGCCGTCGCCGCCATCGGCGGCGATCTCGCCAGAGCCATCATGGTCGGCGACGCCGCCACCGACGCCGGCTCCGCCCGCGCCGCCAAGGTGCCGCTGATCCTGGTCAGCTTCGGCTACACCGAGGTTCCGGCCCGCGAGCTCGCGCCCGACATCCTGATCGACCGCTACGACGAGCTGCCTGGCGCCTGCCTGCGGCTGCTCGACGCTTGCGAGCCGTAAGCCACCGGGCTATACGCCCCCTCCTTCGCGAGGCCCAAAGCGCCCCGCGCGGCGGATGCGTAGCTCAGCGGGAGAGCACCTCGTTCACACCGAGGGGGTCACAGGTTCAATCCCTGTCGCATCCACCATT
>DATAUR010000102.1:0-33126 GCA_036268175.1 Phenylobacterium sp.
AGATGAAGCTGAAGACCGTCAGCGGCAGAATGGCGTCGCTGATCACCGAGACGCGGGTCTTGCGGAAGGTGACCCCCAGCAATCGCAGGTCGACCACGAAGATCGTGCCCGCGAACAGCATCAGGGCGATCAGGTGGGTGCCTTCCAGCAGGCTCCAGAAGTTGAGCGAGCCCAGCAGGGCCTCGCTCCACGACTGGGCGTCCGACCCCGGGCCCTTCCCAAGCGAATGCTCCAGCCAGGTCAAGAAGGCGCCGATCATCCGCGCGGCTCCTGCATTGCGTCCATACCGTTCCTCGTACCCTCGAGCGGCGGTCAATGCCGCTGCGCCTTACGCATACACGCCAGCCATGGCGTAGCAATCAAGCAGCCTACGGTTCCCGCGCCGTTACGCATTGGTTACAGCTTGGAATTCTAGGCGTCCGCGGAGGCATAGCGGCGCATTTGGCGCCCGGCCGTGCGGCTGTCGCCGCAAGGCTCCGTCCGGGTCCGGCCGTTCGCCTGTAACCTGCCATGACCGGTCAGAAAAAAGGGGGGCGAAGCGCCCCCCTTCAAACTTGACCTTGAAGCCTACTTCGGCATTTCGGTCGGGTCGGCGCCATCCTTCGGCGCGCCGGTGCCGGACGAGCCCATGAACAGTTTGCGGCCGTCGGGGAAGGTCACGTCGCGGCCGTTCGCCTTGCAGATTGGCGTGCAAGCCTTGTCCTTCGACTGATAGCCGCGAACCACGATCTCGGTGCCGGCCTTCAGGGAATTCCGGTCGATGCCGGCGCGCAGCAGGGTGTTGGGCGTGCCGCCCTCGACCATCCATTCGACCTGCGCGAAGTCGGGGTTGGTGTTGATCAGGTGAACCCAGGCGTGCGGGTTGATCCACTCGACCTTGGTGACCTTGCCGCGCAGCAGCACGGGAGCCTTGCCGTCAAATTCGGCGGCGAACGCGTGGTGAGCCACGGCCTGGGTGACGCCGATCGACGCGGCGGCCAGCAGGCCGGCGGAAATCACGGTGGGGATAATGAAACGGCGGAAATTCATTTGAGGGTCTCCAGCGGAGGATGCTGATGTTCTTGCATCTTCCCGCGGCGTCATTGCGGCGCGTTTGGGAAGACAGGGCGGATCAGGTCGTCACTTCAGCGGCTCTTTCCGCAGGTGACCGTACATCAATTCTTCGACGAATTCGACGCACTTGAATTGTTGCAGGCGGGCGTCCTCGCCGACGTGCTTGTAGAGGTTCATGCTCATCTTCCACGGACGGGTGAACGTCGCCGGATCGTCGATCGTGGCTTCGTAGCGCATCAGGCCGGGGCCGGTGGGCGTCCAGCGCTCCGTGACCTTCATGTCGCCGGAGTGGAAGTTGCCGGCGCGGTCGAACCAGGTGGAGTCGAGCATGCCGGTCACCACCACCACCAGGGTGTCGCCTTCCCAGTGCGCGACCGATTGCCCCATCCAGCTGTCGACCGGGGCCGGACCGGGATCCTTGAACTGCAGATTGCGCACCGCGCCGGCGTATTCGTAGGCGATCAGGGTCGCGCTCTCGGATTGGAAGATCTGGAACGGCAGGGCCATGTAGTTGGCGCGCGGCACGCCCGGCAGGTAGCACTTGATCTCCGGATCGCGGTGGATCCAGTCGGCGTGGTTCTCGTCACGCTGCTTCAGGGCTTCGGGCTTGTAGGGGATCGTGCCGCCCTCGACGACGCTGAGGCCGGCGGGCACCGAGCCCACGGCGCCCAGCGCCACCACGTCCTTCGCGGGCACCGGAACCACCGGACCCGGGCGCATCTGCATGGCGGCGCTCGAGGCGTGCGCCTCGATGTTGTAGTTGGCGGTGTTCATCACCTGCCAGACGCCGTTGAGATCGGGGTGCTTGCCGTCCGGACCGCGCGGCGCGCGGTAGGTCGCGCCCTTCGAAGCCGCCGGCCTGGCCTTCGCGGGCGCCGCTTGCGCCTGGCCGCCAACAACCACGCCGGCCAACGCCAGCGCCAACAAAGTCCTGATCATAATTTCGCTCCCCAAATCCCCATCTCGAAAACCGACGGAGTCGTCTTTGCTCAAATACCTATCGGACCTTTGGGAGAAGCGCCAGCACCCGACTTTTGACAACCGGCTCCGAGGCGACTAGCGCCACCCCATGGCGCTGCGTCTCCTGTTCGCGACTCCCGTCCTTGAGGCGTCGCTTAGCACACACCCGAGTTTCGAAAATTTCAGGGCCGAATTGGAAGCGGCCTGCCGCATGCTGGCGGCGGAGGACGCGGCCGGCCGGGCCTGGTGCAAGGCCAACGGCTACGGCGGCTACACCTCCTATGCGTCGCTGAGCGACCTGCCGACGCGGGCCAGCGTGTTCGGCGAGCTCAAGACCCTGCTGGAGCGGCAGGCCCGGGCGTTCGCCAAGGACCTCGCTTTCGACCTGAAGGGCGGCCGGTTGAAGCTCGACAGCATGTGGGTGAACGTCCTGAAGCCGGGCGCGGCGCACTCCGGCCACATCCATCCCCACAGCGTGATCTCCGGCACGGTCTATGTGGCCACCCCGCCAGGCGCGAGCGCGCTGAAGCTGGAGGATCCGCGCCTGCCGCTGATGATGGCCGCGCCGACCCGGCTGGCCGAGGCGCCGGAGGCCGCCCGCCCCTTCGTCTACCTTACGCCGGAACCGGGCACGGTCCTGATGTGGGAGAGCTGGCTGCGCCACGAGGTCCCGGCCAATCGCGCCAGGACCGAGCGCATCTCGATCAGCTTCAATGTGAGTTGGACATGAGGCTGGCGCCGGTGCGGCGCTGGGCGGTGAGGGCGTCGTGGGCGTCCTGCTGCGCCTTTTCGTACTCTTCGCGGGTGGCGCAGATGCGGGCGGGGATGTGACTGCCGGCCGGCTTCTCGGTCCAGCAGATCATTTTGGCGTCCGTGGTCAGCTTGTGACGGTTGCTTCCCGGCGGCGGAGCCGTCGCGGTCGTCGGCTTTGCCACTGGCGAAGCGGCGGGGTCGGCGGCGGCCATCAGCAGGACGGAAATCACGACGGCGAACACGGCAAGCTCCCGAACAGGCTCGCCGCATCTAAATCCAGGTTGACGCTGACGGCAACCTGGACGGGCGCGGCCCTTTAGCTGTCGAGGAAGCTGCGTAGCTTCCGCGAGCGGCTGGGATGCTTCAGCTTGCGCAGCGCCTTGGCCTCGATCTGGCGGATGCGTTCGCGGGTGACGCTGAACTGCTGGCCGACCTCTTCCAGGGTGTGGTCGGTGTTCATGCCGATGCCGAAGCGCATGCGCAGCACGCGTTCCTCCCGCGGCGTCAGGGACGCCAGCACGCGGGTCGTGGTCTCGCGCAGGTTCGACTGGATCGCCGCGTCGATCGGCAGGACCGCGTTCTTGTCCTCGATGAAGTCGCCCAGGTGGCTGTCTTCCTCGTCGCCGATGGGGGTTTCGAGGCTGATCGGCTCCTTGGCGATCTTCAGGACCTTGCGGACCTTTTCCAGCGGCATGGCGAGCTTTTCGGCCAGTTCCTCCGGCGTCGGCTCGCGGCCGATCTCGTGCAGCATCTGGCGGGAGGTGCGGACGATCTTGTTGATCGTCTCGATCATGTGCACCGGGATGCGGATGGTGCGGGCCTGGTCGGCGATCGAGCGGGTGATCGCCTGACGGATCCACCAGGTGGCGTAGGTCGAGAACTTGTAGCCGCGGCGGTACTCGAACTTATCGACCGCCTTCATCAGGCCGATATTGCCTTCCTGGATCAGGTCCAGGAACTGCAGGCCGCGATTGGTGTATTTCTTGGCGATGGAGATCACCAGGCGCAGGTTCGCCTCGACCATTTCCTTCTTGGCCTGGCGGGCTTCGCGTTCGCCCTTCTGCACGGTCTGGACGATGCGGCGGTAGTCGTCGATCGGCACCCCGGTCTCGGTCGCCAGCGCCGCGATCTCGGTGCGGATGTCGCCGATCTGGCCGTTGTCGTTCTCGGCGAACTTGGTCCAGCGCACGCCCAGCGCCTTCACCTGGTCGGTCCAGTCGGGGCGCAGCTCGGAGCCGAAATAGGCCTTCAGGAATTCGCCGCGGCTGATGCCATAACTATCGGCGAGACGGAGCAAGCGACCCTCCAGGCCCATCAGCCGCTTGTTGATCGCATAGAGCTGCTCGACCAGCGCCTCAATGCGGTTGTTGTTCAGCTTCAGGGTCTTCAGGTGCTGCACGATGGCGCCGCTGGCCGCCACATAGGCCTCGCGGTCCTTGTCGGAGAGGTCGGCGCCCTTCAGGCGCTGGCCCACCAGCTTTTCCTGCAGCAGGCGGAAGTTCTCGAACTCCATGGCGATGGCGTCCAGCGTGGCCATCACGCCTTCGCGCAGCTCGGCCTCCATGGCGCTGATCGTCGGACCGGCGCCATCGTCGAAGTCGTCGTCGCTCTCGCCTTCCGGCTGGCCTTCGGCGGCTTCGGATTCTTCCTTTTCTTCCTCGGCCTCGGTGACGGCTTCCACCGGCAGGGCTTCGACGCCGGCGTTCAGGCCGCCGTACGTCTGTTCGAGGTCGATCACTTCGCGCAGCAGGATGCGGCCGCTGCCCAGTTCCTCGCGCCACACCATGATGGCTTCGAAGGTGAGCGCGCTTTCGCACAGGCCGCGGATCATGGTGTCGCGGCCGGCTTCGATGCGCTTGGCGATGGCGATTTCGCCCTCGCGGCTCAAGAGCTCCACCGAGCCCATCTCGCGCAGGTACATGCGCACGGGGTCGTCGGTGCGGTCGTAGGCGGCTTCCTTGGTCGTCTCGATCACCGCGGATTCTTCGCGGACCGCGACCTCGCCGCCGCCTTCGGCGTCCTCCTCCGCCTCGACGACGTTGACGCCCATCTCGCTCAGCATGGCGAGCGTGTCTTCAATGGCTTCGGAGGTGACCTCCTCAGACGGCAGCACCTTGTTCAGCTCGTCCATGGTGACGTAGCCGCGGGCCTTGGCCTGCTTGATGAACTTCTTGACCGCGGCGTCCGTCAGATCGAGCAGCGGGCCGTCGCCAGTGGTGGTTTCCGGCGTTTCAGCTTCGGCGGTGGTGGTGCTCATCTAGGTCTCCGAAATCGGTGTCCAAGCCCATGCAAGGCTCGGGCCGAAAATGGTTTACGGCGGTCGGACGGATGAGAGGCCGCAGCCCTACGACCCGTCTTCCGTCCAAATCGTTCCCGTTATGATCAAGTGCCTTGCAGTGCGCCGCGTGGCGTTTCCAGACTCTGAACGGTTCCGCCACGGAAATTCGCCCGCGAAGGTCTTCCCTTCACGGCCCGCATGGCGTCGTCCAGGGCCGCCAGCAAGAATCCGGCGAAACGGCGCGACCACTGGGATCACCGCACATCGAGGGAGACATCTTTGATCTTTGCGAGGGGCGCGCCCGAAAATCGCGGCGGCCCGATCGATGCCTGTCAACAGTGCGCTAAATCCGCAAACGGCAGATGGCGTCGATAGCCCTCTGTGTCAAGGTCGTCACGGACTGTCGCCGGGGCGCTCGGGGGCGCGGAAATCAACCTTCTGGTACACTGACAATTAAGTAACTGAATTCTAAAGGTCAATTTGTCGCAGACCGGAAGGCCCGAAACACGGCCTCCTCTGCGGCGTGGGGCCCGGATGGGGACGGAGTGAGTCGCCGTGAAGATGCTGGTCGTCGACGATCACGCGGTCCTTCGGCAAGGGCTGGCCGCCCTGCTGGTGGACAGCGGCGCCGCGCGCGAGGTGCTGCACGCCGCCGACCAGGCCCAGGGCCTGGCGCTGCTGGCGGCCAACGGCGATCTCGACGCCATCCTCCTCGACCTGAAACTGCCCGACAGCGACGGCCTGGGCGCGATCACCGCGTTCGCGCAGCAGAACCCCAGCGTGCCGATCATCATCGTCTCCGCCTCCGAGGCGCCGTCGGACGTGCGCCGCGCGCTGGAGCTGGGCGCGCTGGGCTATGTGCCCAAGTCGGCGAGTCCGGAGACCTTGCTCTCGGCGGTGCGGCTGGTGCTCTCCGGCGCGATCTACGTCCCGCCGCTGATGCTGGACGCCGCGGAGGACGACGTTTCGTCGCGGGCCTCGGCCCTGACGCCCCGCCAGACCGAGATCCTGGCGGCGATCGCCGGGGGCGGCTCCAACCGCGATATCGGCCAGATGTTCGGCCTCTCCGAGAAAACCGTGAAGGCGCACATCAGCGCCATCTTCCGCACCCTGGGCGTGACCAGCCGCACCCAGGCCGCCGCCGCCGCCCAGACGGCCGGGGTCAGGCCACGGGCGCGTCCGAGCGGACCTGACGCAACAGAGACGTGACCGTCGCCCGCAGCCGGGCATGCGACAGCGGCTTGTGCAGCAGGGGATAGCCGCTAGCCTGCGCCTCGCGGATGCGGTCGGCGGCGGTGTCGCCGGTGACCAGGATCGCCGGCAGGTCCGCTCCAAACGCTTCCTGCAGCCGGCGGATCACCGCCACCCCGTCCTCACCGCCGGGCAGGCGGTAGTCACAGACGACCATGTCGGGGATGACACCCTCGGCGGCCAGCCGGGCGAAGGCTTCCTCGCCGCCGCCCGCGGCGATCACCCGGTGACCCCAGCTTCGCAGCAGTGCGGCCATGGCGGTGCGGATCGCCGCCTCGTCGTCGATGGCCACGATGACGCCGGCGCGGGGATCGGCGATGGCCAGCGCGGCGGACGCCTCCTCGGCTTGCGCCACCGCCTCGGCGCCGACGGCGCGCGGCATGGCCAGCCGGAACACCGAGCCACGGCCAGGACGGCTGTCCAGGCTGAGCCTGTGGCCCAGGATGTCGGTCAGGCGCCGCACGATGGCCAGGCCCAGGCCCAGGCCCTTGGCGCGGTCGCGGTCGGGGTTGGAGAGCTGGTAGAACTCCTCGAAGATCGCCTCGCGCTGGTCGTCGGCGATGCCCGGACCACTGTCCCAGACCTCCAGGCTCACCCCCTCATCGCCGCGCCGCCGCGCGCCCACCAGCACCCCGCCGGCTTGGGTGTAGCGTACGGCGTTGCCCACCAGGTTGCGCAGGATGCGCTCCAGCAGAATCGGGTCGCTGCGCACCGCCAGCGTCGTCGCCACCAGCGACAGCCGCACGCCCTTGCCCTGCGCCTCGCCCTCCAGGTCGCGGCAGATGCGGTGCAATAGCGGCTGCACCGGCGTCGGTCCGACCTGGCCCTCCACCACGCCGGCGTCCAGCTTGGAGATGTCGAGCAGCGAGGTGAACAGGCTATCCAGCGCCCCGATCGAGGCGTCCACATGATCGATCAGGGCGACCGATCGCCGCGGCAGGCGATGGCTGCGCAGGGCGCCGACGAACATGCCCAGCGCATGCACCGGCTGGCGCAGGTCGTGGCTGGCCGAGGCCAGGAAGCGGGACTTGGCCAGGCTCGCCTGCTCGACCATCGCCTTCTGGGCGCGCAGGTCATCGGCCAGCGCGGCGTTCTCCAGTTGCAGGGTCAGCGAACGAGCCAGCGTGCGCTCATGGCGGCGCGCCAGGATCGACACCGCCGGCAGCCAGATCAGGCAGCAGAGCGCGATGGTCCAGTGCATGGCGTCGCCCTGCAGGGCGCCCCAGACGGCGATGGGTCCGATGGCCGTCGCCTCGAAGGCGAGGAAGGCCGGGAACCAGCTCGCGAAGGCCGACAGCGTCGCATAGACGATCGAGGTGATCGTCAGGATCAGCAGCATCTGCAGGTCGAAGCGGCCGGGCGGCATGATCAGCGCGCCGCCGATCCCCCAGGTGATCCCCGCCACCGCCGCGCCGACCGTGAAGCGGTTGGCCCAGGCCCGCCAGTGGGTGGCGGCGCTGGGCGACCTCTGGAAGGCGCGGCGCACTAGCATGCGCACGGTGATGTGGGCCACCATGACGCCGATCCAGACCAGCGCGATCCAGGTCTTGAGCACGCCCAGATAGACGAACAGGCCCGAGACGCAGATCCCGGCCAGCAGGGTCGCGTACATGCCCAGCGCATTGGCATAGAGGGTGCGAACCTGCTCGGCCCGCACGGCGTCGAGCAGCGAGGGCGGGGCTGGCGCTGGGGCGGGCGCGTCGCTCATTCCGCCGCCACCGTTCCGGCCGCCGGCGCCGCGCCGCGCAGCAGCGAGGTCACCGCGGTGCGCAGGCGCCCCGGCGCCAACGGCTTGTGCAGCAGGGGATAGCCGCTGGCGAGCGCGGCGCGCAGCTTCTCGGGCGCGGTCTCGCCGGTGAGCAGGATCGCCGGGATGCGCACGCCGCTGGCGGTCTGCAGCCGCGCGATGGCCTGCAGGCCGGTCTCGTTCCGGCCCAGCCGGTAGTCACAGACGATCAGGTCCGGCGTGGCGGAGGTCTTGAGCAGGGCCAGCGCGCCTTCAGTGTCCGCCGCGGCGACCACCCGATGGCCCCAACTGGCCAAAAGCTCGGCCATGGCGGTGCGGACCACCACCTCGTCGTCGATGGCCAGGATCAGGGCCGAGGCCGGATCGGCGGGCCCCACGGCGGCGGCGAGGCCGGCGGCGGCCCGCCTGGGCGTCGCGACCCTGGGAACCAGGATGCGGAAGGCGGAACCCCGGCCAAGCTCGCTTTGCAGGGTCAGCGGATGGCCCAGGATGCCGGTCAGGCGGCGCACGATCGCCAGGCCGAGACCCAGGCCGGCGCCCTGCTCGCTGGTCTTGCCGGCCACCTGGTAGAACTCCTCGAAGATCACCTCCTGCTGCTCCGGCGCGATGCCGCGGCCGGTGTCCCAGACCTCCAGGCTGAGGCGCAGGCCGCGGCGGCGGCAGCCGATCAGCACCCGGCCGCGGTCGGTGTAGCGCACCGCGTTGCCGATCAGGTTGCGCAGCACCCGCTCCAGCAGCACCGGATCGCTGCGCACCGAGGTATCGGTGGGGATCAGCGTCAGCTCGATCCCCTTGGCCTGCGCCTCGCCCTCCAGGTCGCGATGGATGCGGGCGAGCAGCGGCTGCAGCGCCACCACGCCCGGACGGCTTTCGATCAGGCCGGCGTCGAGCCGCGACACGTCCAGCAGGGCGGTGAACAGTCCGTCCAGGCTGGAGATCGAGCCGTCCATGTGCTCGGCCAGTTCGGCGGCCTTGGGCGACAGCGGATGGCTGCGCAGGGCGCCCAGGAACATCCCTAGCGCATGCACCGGCTGGCGCAGGTCGTGGCTGGCGGCGGCCAGGAAGCGGGACTTGGCCAGGCTGCTCTGCTCGGCGGCGTGCTTCTGCGCGAGGAAGCCATCCGCCAGGGCGGCGTTCTCGAAGCGCAGCTCCAGCGCCTCCACCAGGATCGCGTTGTAGCGCCGGCCGAGCACCGCGATGCTGGGGAGCCACAACAGGATCACCGCCGCGCAGAAGAAATGCAGCCCGTCGTCCTGCGCCAACAGCCAGATCAGCGTCGGCGGAAACGGCGTCACGAAGGTGTAGAAGGCCGGCAGATAGGCCCCCGCCGACCCGACGATCCCGTAGGTGCCGGCGGTCAGCATGGCCAGGACCAACATCTGCAGGTCGAACCGGTCCGGCGGCAGCATCCAGAGCATGCCCAGGCCCCAGACAACCCCGCCGGCGATCGTGCCTGCCAGGAACCACCTGGCCCAGGGCCGCCACGCGGTGGCCGCCGGCGCGGCCTTCAGGTAGGCCCGCCGCACGCCCCATCGCAGGATGCTCTGCGCCGCCATCGCCGCCACCCAGACCTCCGCCGCCAGGGTGGCCATGGCGTGCTGCCAGACCAGGAGGCCGGCCAACAGGGCGGCGCTGATGAAGGTGGTCAGCAGGGAAAAGCCGCCGTCGGCGTAGAGCAGCCGCACCTGTTCGGCGCGCACCGCGTCGCGCAGCGCCGTCGCATCCGCCGATGTCACGACGTCCGCCATGGACAGCCTCCCCACGGCCAAGCCGAACTTCCCGGGGGGCATCTTCGCGGACTTTCCCTCGCCTTGCCATGGCCACGCTGTGACGCAGGGCACGACCGTCCGGGGCGACGGCCAATATACGCTGTCCATTTACCATCCGCGTCAGAACCGCGGTATTGGACCAAAGTCCTACGACCTTCAGGCGAGACGTCGTGGGACGCCTAGTGCGGCAGGACCGCGGTCACCTCTTCGGGGTGCGACCAGTCGCTGTTGATCAGCTTGCGCAGGTGGTCCCGCTCGGTCTTCAGGGAGTTGAGCGTCGAGGAGTCCCGGTCGCGGTCGAGATCGCGGGCGGCGGCTTCCACGGCGCGCTCCAGGCTTTCCAGTTGCATCAGGAGGTCGAAGGCCTGGCGCCAGAGGTCGCGGGCCCGCTCGCCGGTTGCGGCCAGGAACGGCGCGGCGACGCCGGCGCGGCCCGCGTCGCGCTCCAGGTCGCTCAGCATCTGCTGGCTGAAGCCCCGGGCCTGAAGGTGGCGCAGCGCCACGTCGAACTCCACCGCCTCGGTGTCGTAGCGCAGCCGCACCAGCTCCTGGGCCAGCGCATCCAGCTTCTCGTCGCCAAAACCCCTCGCGCCCACCAGCTCGATCTTGTCGTCGATCATCGCCGGATCGCGCACGGCGGCCAGCGCCAGGGCGGCGGCGAGGTTGCCAGGCGACTGCCGCAGGCGGCGGCTGGCGTCCTTGGCCTCCGGTGTCGAGGGCGCCTGCGAAACGCCGCGGCCGTCCCGGCGCTTGTCCCAGCGGGCCCGCGACATCTCCCGCGCCGCCGCGCCCACCGTGTAGACCGGCTCCCGTGTCGGCCAGAGCTGCTCGAAGCGGCTGAGCAGGTCTTCCTTGTAGGCCTGGGCGAGGTCCCCATCGGCGATGGTGGCGGCGAGCTTGCGCAGGCGGGCCTTCAGCGCGGTCTTGCGCTCCGGCGTGTCATAGGGCTCGGCGTCGCGTTCGCGGATGAACAGGGCCTCGGCGAAGGGCGTGGTGCGCAAGAGCTGCGCCTTCAGCGCCGCCGGCCCCTGCTCGCGCAGCACCTCGTCCGGGTCCTTGCCGCCCTCGACGATGGCGAACTGGAAGCTGCGGCCGGCGCGCAGCAGCGGCAACGCCCGGTCCATGGTGCGGAACGCCGCCTGCTTGCC
Source organism: Phenylobacterium sp. (assembly GCA_036268175.1). Lineage (GTDB taxonomy): Bacteria > Pseudomonadota > Alphaproteobacteria > Caulobacterales > Caulobacteraceae > Phenylobacterium. The sequence goes on from DATAUR010000102.1 coordinate 10,960, forward strand.
GGCCCGGTCGCCGTCGAAGCACAGGGTCGGCTCCGGGTGATGGCGCCACAGCATCTCCATCTGGTCTTCGCCCAGCGCGGTGCCCATGGCCGCCACCGCCGGAATGTTCCCGCGCTGGCAGGCGATAACGTCCATGTAGCCCTCGACCACGACCAGCGGCGTCACCTCATCGGCCGGCGCCGCGGCGATGATCTTGCGGGCCTCCGCCAAGCCATAGAGCTGGTGGCCCTTGTGGAAGATCGAGGTCTCCGGGCCGTTCAGGTACTTGGCGCGGGCCTGCGGGTCCATCGCCCGGCCGCCGAAGGAGACGATGCGGCCGCGCCCATCGCCGATCGGAAAGATGATCCGGTCACGGAAGCGGTCGTAGGGCGCCCCGCCCTCTTCCGGCGCGATCAGCAGGCCGGTCTCCACCAGCTCGCCCGGCCGCGCGCCCTTGGCGACCAGATAGTCCTTCAGCGCGGTTCGACCGGAGGGAGAAAAGCCTAAACGGAAACGCGCCCAGTCTTTCTCCGGCAGACCACGCCGTTCGAGATAGGCGCGGGCCTCGCGGCCGGAAGGGCGACGCAGTTCCGCCTCGAACCACTGGGCGGCCAGCTCCAGCCATTCCGAGAGGCCCTGGCGGACTTTCTCCTGCTCCTGGGCGCGCGGGTCGATGGCAGGCAGCGCCACGCCGGCGTCGGCCGCCAGCCGCTCCACCGCCTCGACGAACGTCAGGCGTTCGCTCTCCTGCAGGAAGGCGATGATGTCGCCGGTCTTGCCCGACGAGAAATCGAAGAACTGCCCCTTGTCGTCGTTGACGTAGAACGACGGCGTCTTCTCCTTTGTGAAGGGCGACAGGCCGACGTATTCGCGGCCCTGGCGGCGCAGCTTCACCGTCTTGCCGATCACGTCGGATGGGCGAAGGCGAGATTTGATCTCGTCGAGGAAGCGTTCGTCGAAGCGCACGGTGAAGATCATAAGGGCCGCAGGCGTCGCCCGCGCAAGCCGGCAGGTCGAACGGTCCCCAAGCAATTGACCGCAGCGCCCTCAAGGCCGATGTTGCGGCCTTCTGTCGCGTCGTGATTTGGGGGTGGCCGCGTGGTCATGTGGCTTCGTCTTGTGGGCGCCGTCCTGGTGACGCTCGTCGCCATTGGCGCGCTCGAATATTTCGGCGTCAGCCGGATTCTGGGCGGTCGCGCGCCCGACGACGCGCAGGCCAGTTATGCTCCGGCCAAGGAGATCTTCTGGGTGGCGATCTTCTTCGTCGTCTGGGCGACCTCGCTGCTCGCCGCCGCGCGCCGCTGGGGCGGCCATCTGAAGCGCGCGGTCGCCAAGCCGATCCCGCGCCGGCCGAACTAGGACGCGTCCCGCCTAGCCTTCCACGTGGCTTAGCTTTTCCGGATTGCGGACCATGTAGATCGCCGCGATCCGGCCGTCCTCGCCGGGCTGGAAGGCGATGGTCTCCGGCCCCTCTTCCAGCGTCACCACGAAACCGGCGTAGCCGTTGATGCGCATGGTCTTGAGGTCCCTGACCCTGCCCAGGCCGCCGCCCCGCCAGGCGAGCCCTTCCAGCAGCCGCACGATATCGGCGCGGCCGACCATCACCCGAAGCGCCGCTTTGCGCTTGCCGCCGCCGTCGGAGACCAGCACCGCGTCCTCGGCCAGCAAGGTCGACAGGCCAGCCATGTCGCCGTTGGCGGCGGCGGCCATGAAGGCGGCGGCCAGCCGCGAGGCCTCTTCCTGGCTTACCGAAAAGCGCGGGCGGGCGTCGCGGATGTGCTCGCGGGCGCGGCTGGCGAGCTGGCGCACGGCGGGCTCGGTTCGCTCCAGCGTCTCGGCGACCGCGGCGTAGTCCTCGTCGAACACGTCGTGCAGCAGGAACACCGCCCGCTCCAGAGGCGACAGTCGCTCCAGCGCCAGCAGGAAGGCCACCGAGACGTCCTCGGCGCGCTCCAGCGGATCCTGCGTCAGGGGCTCGATCAAGGGCTCGGGCAGCCAGGGGCCGCGGTAGGCCGCCCGCTCGGCCTTGGCGGTGCGCAGCCGGTCGATGCACAGGCGCGTCGTGGCGCGCACCAGCCAGGCGCCGGGATCGGCGACGCCCTCGCCCGCCCTCGTCCAGCGCAGCCAGGCGTCCTGCACCGCGTCCTGCGCCTCGGCGACCGAGCCCAGCATGCGATAGGCCAGGCGCTGCAGACGCGGGCGCTGGGCCTCGAAGGCATCGGCCAAAGCCTGGTTGGAAACGGCGGCGTCCATGGCGCTCGACCTTACGCCGCCAGCGGCAGGTGCGCGACGGGCGCGGCGACGCCGGCCACCGTCACCTTGGAGCAAGCCTTGCCGTGGCCGAGCGCGTATTTCAGCGTCGGGTACATGCGCGCCGCGGTCAGCGCCAGGCCGAGGGACACCAGCGCCTTGCGCCCCCAGCGGCGGACGATCTCCTCGCGCAGCGGGTCGCAGGTTTCCATGTCGCGGGCCAGGCTCGCGCGGGCCAAGCGCCAGGCCAGGCTGGCGGTCTCGCCCATGGCCGCCTCGTCGCCGGCCAGGACGGCGCGGATGACGGCCGGATCCAGGCCGGCCGCCGTCGCCATGTCGACGCCGATCTGGGTGCAGGGGCCGCAGTCCTCGGAAAGCGTGCCGGCGAGCGCCGCGGCGAGGAACGCTTCCGGAGGGGCGGCGGACCGTTGCGGCGCGGCCGTGCCCAGCATGAACTTCAGGAAGCTCCACGGACTGGCCGCCAGGACCTCGCGCATGTAGCTGGCGTCATAGCCCCAGGCGCGCTCGAACCTGTCGAGGTAGCGGGTGAAGAACAGCTTGAGCATGGCGGGGTCCTTTCAGGCAGCGGGTTTGCGGAGAGCGAGGGCCAGCGCGATCAGCGCCGGCAGGTAGACCCCGGCGAAGTCGCGGGTGACGTCGGCGAGCGGCCTCGTCCCGCAGGCGGCGTCGAAGACGTGGACGGCGGCGTGCAGGGTCAGGAAGGCGGCGGCCGCCACCAACGCCGGCCAGGCCTGGCGCGGCCGCACGGCGAAGGCGGCCAGGCTCGCGCCCACCACCAGATAGGCCGCCCCGATGTCGCGGACGAAGTGCGGATTGTAGGGGCCCGTGGCGGTGACGCCGGGCACGGCCCCGTACCACCACAGCCCGGCGAACAGCATGACCGCGCCATTGGCGCCCAGCACGGCGGCGAGGATGGCGGCGACGATCCGGCCCATGTGGTCTCCTGTTGGTCTTCAGGAGGCAAGACGGGCGGCGCCGGCCGTCTGTGACACGGCGGGCGAATAAATCCTTCAGCCGAGGCCGCGCACCCAGGGCGGCAGCTCGGAAATCGAGGCCAATTCGGCGAAGCGCGGATGGCCGGCCGGCGCCTCGGCCACCTCGTGCGCCCAGGTCAGCGGATAGGGCACGTGGGCGGCAAACGCGCCCGCCTCCAGGGCCGGCAGGATGTCGGAGCGCATGGAGTTGCCGCACATGGCCGCCTCCGCCGCGCCGGTGCCATGGCGGGCGAAGACCCGGGCATAGGTCGCCGCGTCCTTCTCGCTGAGGATTTCCACGGCGGCGAACAGGTCACCCAGGCCCGACGCCGCCAGCTTCTGCTCCTGGTGCAACAGGTCGCCCTTGGTGATCAGCACCAGCCGATAGCCGTGCGACAGCTCGGCCAGGGCCTGCGGCACGCCGGGCAAGGGCTCCACCGGATGGGCCAGCATCTCGCGGCCGGCCGCCAGGATGTCGGCGACGATCCGGCCGGGCGCCTCGCCGCCGGTCAACTCCATCGCCGTCTCGATCAGCGAGAGCGTGAAGCCCTTCACCCCATAGCCATAGAGCTTCAGGTTGCGCCGCTCGACCGCCGCCAGGCGCGCGTCCAGCACGGCGGGCTCGGCGACATCGGCCATCAGCGCCCGGAACCGGTCCTGGGTCAGGCGGAAGATGGTCTCGTTGTGCCAGAGCGTGTCGTCGGCGTCGAGGCCGACCGTGGTGATGCGCATGACCGGGCTCTTAGGCGAGCCGGCGTCGGGCGCCTAGGTCTGGCGCCTAGGCCGCGCAGGCCGGCTTGGCGGAATGCACCCGCTCCGTCGAGGCCGGATATTTGGCCAGGAACACCGCCGGCCGAATCGGCCGGACCGTGAAGTTCCCGCCGCAGTTGGGGCAGGCGCCGCCCAGCCGCGTCTCGGCGCAGTCGGCGCAGAAGGTGCATTCGAAGGTGCAGATGCGCGCGTCCGGGCTCTCCGGCGGCAGGTCGCGGTCGCAGCATTCGCAGTTGGGCTTGAGGATCAGCATGGGCGCACCGTGCGCCCGTCGGCGGCGGCGCGAAAGGACGGACGCCCGACGTTCCGCGCCATCAGTGGCCGAGCTTGTCGTCGGGATCGAGCGGCGTCAGGCGTAGCAGGCGGGAGTCCGCCACCGCCGCGCTCCGGTGCGGCACCACGTTTTCGCGATAATCGGGGTCGCGGACCATGTCGATGAAGGCCTGGCTGCCGGGATATTCCACGATGAAGGCCAGGTCCCAGGCCTCGCTCGCCGGCCCGGTGACCATCACCTGCGGCGATCCGGCCCAGACCTGCCGGCTGCCCAACCGCGCCAGGTGCGGGGCGATGGTGCGGCCGTACTCGCGATAGGCCTGCAGGCCGGTGATCGACTGGCCGTGGTTCGGATGGCCCTGCGGATAGGCCGCCGCCTCACGCAGGCGGATCAGGTTCAGCATGTGGATCGGCTGGTGGCGTGGCAGGGATTTGAAGATCTCCCAGGCCTGGCGGTCGGGATCGATGTAGCTGTCAGTCATCAGGGGGCGCCCTCCGCGGCGTTCCCGTGCGATATGCGCACATTGACCCGCCTTGCGGGACTCACTACCTACGCCGCCGTTTGCCCAAAAGGAGTCGCTCCGCCATGAGCCGCGATCTGCTGCCCGGATGCACCGGCGTGCTGGCCCTGGCCGATGGCGCGATCCTGCAGGGCCATGGCGTGGGCGCGGTGGGCGAGGCGGTGGGCGAGGTCTGCTTCAACACCGCCATGACCGGCTATCAGGAGATCCTGACCGATCCGTCCTACATGGCCCAAATCGTCGCCTTCACCTTCCCGCATGTGGGCAATACCGGGACGACGATCGAGGACCTGGAGCAGATGTCCGGCTCGGCGGAGACCGCGGCCCGGGGCGCGATCTTCCGCGACCTGCCCACTTCGCCCGCCAACTGGCGCGCCAACGCCGACCTGGCGACCTGGATGGCCCGACGCGGCGTCGTGGGCCTGTCCGGCGTCGACACCCGCGCGCTCACCCGCTCGATCCGCGAGCACGGCATGCCGCATGCGGTGATCGCCCATTCGCCGGAAGGGAAATTCGACCTCGACGCCCTGGTCGCCAAGGCCAAGGCCTGGAGTGGCCTGGAGGGCCTGGACCTCGCCAAGGACGCCTCCTGCCTGCAGCCCTTCGTCTACGACGAGGGCCTGTGGTCCTGGCCGGAGGGCTACGCCAAACCGGCTCCGGCCCCGAAGTACGAGGTCGTGGTCGTCGACTACGGCGTGAAGCGCAACATCCTGCGCGCTCTGACCAGCGTCGGCGCGCGGGCCACCGTGGTGCCGGCCACCACCAGCGCCGCCGACATCCTGGCCCGCAAGCCGGACGGCGTCCTGCTCTCCAACGGCCCGGGCGACCCGGCGGCCACCGGCGAATACGCCGTGCCGGAGATCAAGAAGCTGATCGACAGCGGCACCCCGGTGTTCGGCATCTGCCTGGGCCACCAGATGCTGTCGCTGGCCGTGGGCGCCAGGACCGTGAAGATGGAGCAGGGCCACCATGGCGCGAACCATCCGGTGAAGGACCTCACCACCGGCAAGGTGGAGATCGTCTCCATGAACCACGGCTTCACCGTCGACCGCGACAGTCTGCCCGAGCCGGTGGTGGAGACCCACGTCTCGCTGTTCGACGGCACCAACGCCGGCATCGCCCTGAAGGACCGTCCGGTGTTCAGCGTCCAGCACCACCCGGAAGCCTCGCCCGGCCCCACCGACAGCCTCTATCTCTTCGAGAGGTTCGCGGGCTTGATGGATGCGGTGAAATAGTCGGCAATGAAAGACATGGAAAAGACAAATTCCGGCCGGGTTTGCCCTGACTAAAGATCACGGCAGCGGTTGCCGCTCTTCCAGCCTTTCCACATCTCTGAGCCGATAAGATAGAGCGCGGAAAATCTCTCTGAAATCAGACGGCAACCTGCCGGCTCCTAAGCCGTTGTGCTGCGGCTATGTTCGGAGACTTGTCATGAATAAATTTCTTGTTCCCGCCGCCGCGGCTCTGCTGGCGGCGAGCGCCCTGCCCGCCCTGGCCCAGCCGCCGCCCAACTTCGGGCCGACGCCGGGCGAAGAGAACAGCATGTTCACCGGGACCACGGTGGCCAATGGTTCCGCCGTGATCGTCACCGACCGCAACGGCACGCACCCGGACGGCTATCCCGGGATGGCGACCCGCAATCCGGTGTCTGGGAATAGCGCCACGACCTACCGCGGCTACCGCCACCACAACTACGAGCGTGGGCGCTAGATTTTCGCGAGCTTGCCGACGGCGGTGATCGGCCCGGTGGGCACGTCGACCTTCGGCGAGCCGCCCGGCGGTTCCAGCGAGACGGCGAGCGCCGAGCCGGCCGCCAGCGAGGGCAGCAGGCTCTCCGGCATCGGCATGGCCTTGGTCTTGCCGGGCTCCAGCAGCCCGAGCGGCCGAGGCTTGCCGTCGGCCGGAATCACCCACAGTTCGTGGACGTGGGCCGGGTCGTTGTTGGCGGTCACCAGCGAGGTGACGATCAGCGCCTTGCGGACCGGATCGTAGGCGGCGACGAACAGCGGCACCGGCGCGCCCGATTGGCTGACCAGACTGGCGTTGAGCAGTTGCCCGGGCGGCGGCGGCGCGAGCGTCACCGGCGGCCGGTTCCCCAGCATCACGGCCGCCGCGATACTGGCCGCGGCCAGCGTCAGCGCCCCGGCGGTCGTTCCGCGCCAGAAGCGTAGCCCCCGCACGGCGGCGGTGTTGTCGTTGGCGCCGAGCGAGCGCTCTATGCGCAGCCACAGGTCGTGCGGCGCGGGAATGGTCTCGGCGGCTTCGGCCATGGGCGCCAGCCGTTCGCGCCAGGCCTCGACCTCGGCGGCGAAGGCGGGCTCGGCGGCCATGCGCATCTCGGCCTGCCGGCGCTCGCCGGAGGTCAGCACCCCCAGCGCGTGCTCCGCGGCGAAGGCTTCGGATTCGGTCAGTTCAGGCGCTTCGCTCATTGCGACAGGCACCCCTTAAGCTTGGCCAGGCCCCGACGCACCCAGCTCTTTACAGTCCCTAATGGCGTGTCCATTCGGCGGGCCAAGGCCTCATAGGTCACACCCTCGAAGAAGGCCGTGCGGATCACCCTTTCGGTGCGGTCGTCAAGCTCTGCCAGGCAATGATGCAGCCTGCCCTGCTCACCGGCCGTGACCAGCAAAGCCTCGGCGCTGACGCCGCCGTCGGGGATGTCGAGATCCTCGACCTGGTCGGCGTAGGCCATGGGACCGCGCGCCCGCAGACGGTCGATGGCGCGGTTTCGCGCAATCGTGGAGACCCACGTCATCACGCTCGCCCGGGCCGCGTCGAAGCGGTCGGCGCGGCGCCAAACTGTGACATAGACCTCTTGCAACACGTCCTCGGATTCTTCGCGGTCGGACAAGATACGGAGGCAGACGGCGAAAAGCTTCGCGGAGGTCGCCTCGTAAAGTTGTCGCAGGGCGGCGCGCTCCCCCGCGGCGACGCGGGACATCAGGGCGGCGAGGTCTTCAGGCGTGGTGACGGCGGCCAAAGGCTGAGCTCAAGTCTCACGAAGCTTGGGCGCAAACGTTGCCCGGTTGGGGCCGCCGGGGCAACCCTTTACGCTGTCCGCCGTCGCAGGCTCGGCCGAAACGCCCCCTCAGGCGGCGACGGTCCTCGGCTTGCGGGTCGCGGCGCGCTTCAGCTGGGCGGCGGCCAGACGGGCTTCGCGGCGCTCCACCGCCGCGGCTTCCAGGGCTGGCAGCAGCTCCGCCGCGGCCGCCTGCTGGCGCTCGTCGCCGGTGGTCGCCAGGCGCTGGGCGTTGGCCAGCAGATTGATCACTTCCTCATCGCTGAGCGTGGGGATCTTGTCGACGAGGGTCATGGCAAGCGTCTCCGCGGCGGCCGCGATCGTCGAGGCCGCACCTTGGGTATATGGCTAAGCCGGCAATTGGTTTCGAGCTTTGTGCAAAATTTTCGCCCGCCTTGCCTCGCCTTTGGAAATCCTCCACGGTGATGAACATCGAATTCGTTGTGGTTCGGCCGACTTTCCCCGTCCGCTTTCCTGGGCGCCGGACCTGCCTCCCGACCCCTTTCGAACTTTGATCGTCGGCGCAAATGCTTTGGGCCGGCGGCGATCACCTATCGAAGGACTTGAATTTACATGGCTACCGGCACCGTCAAATGGTTCAATGGCGCCAAGGGCTTCGGCTTCATCCAACCGGATGAAGGCGGTCCTGACGTGTTCGTGCACATCTCCGCGGTCGAGCGTGCGGGCCTGCGTGGCCTCAACGAAGGCCAGAAGATCACCTACGAGCTCGAGAAGGATCCGCGCAGCGGCAAGTCCGCCGCGGGCCAACTGCAGGCCTAGATTTTCGGATTTGCGGGCCTGACCGCCCGCCAAGGCGCACAGATGGGCCGGCGTTCCAGCGCCGGCCCATTTTTTTGACCTCCCCGTGAAACGGCGGGGACCGCTCGCCGAAGAGCGAGTGGTGGAGGGGGCAAGCCTCCTCCACTAAGTCCATCGGCGCTTGATCGACCAGCTGAGCCTGAGGCTCGCCCCCTCCACCATCAGCTCTTCCCCCGGCTTTCGCTGGGGTCGGCCGACGGTTCCCCTCCCGCCGCTTCGCGGGGGAGGTAAAGCGGGGTTGCGCCCTTTCGACTCCCTCTCTAAACGGGCGGCTTAACCTGCAGATTTGGTCGGGCCGGCGCGTGCGAGCACGTGGCCGCCCGCGCGCGCGAGACGAGATGCCCAAACGCACCGACATTTCCTCGATCCTGATCATCGGCGCTGGGCCGATCGTGATCGGTCAGGCGTGCGAGTTCGACTATTCCGGCGTCCAGGCCTGCAAGGCGCTCCGCGCCGAGGGCTACCGGATCGTGCTGGTGAACTCCAATCCGGCGACGATCATGACCGATCCAAACGTCGCCGACGCCACCTACATCGAGCCGATCACGCCGGAGATGGTCGAGAAGATCATCGCCAAGGAGCGCCCCGACGCGCTGCTCCCCACCATGGGCGGTCAGACGGCGCTGAACACCGCGCTGGCGCTGGATGCGTCCGGCGTTCTCAAAAAGTACGGCGTGGAGATGATCGGGGCCAAGGCCGACGTCATCGACAAGGCCGAGGATCGCCAGAAATTCCGCGACGCCATGGATCACCTGGGCCTCGAGAGCCCCAAGTCCAAGGCCGCCCACACCATGGACGAGGCCCTGGAAGGCCTGGAGTTCGTGGGCCTGCCGGCCATCGTTAGGCCCAGCTTCACGCTGGCCGGCACCGGCGGCGGCATCGCCTACAACGCCAAGGAATTCCGCGAGATCGTCGAGCGCGGTCTCGACCTTTCTCCCACCACCGAGGTCCTCATCGAGGAGAGCGTGCTGGGCTGGAAGGAGTACGAAATGGAGGTCGTCCGCGACAAGGCGGACAACTGCATCATCGTCTGCTCCATCGAGAACATCGACCCGATGGGCGTCCACACCGGCGACAGCATCACCGTCGCCCCGGCCCTGACGCTGACCGACAAGGAATACCAGCGCATGCGGGCGGCCTCGATCGCCGTGCTGCGCGAGATCGGGGTGGAGACCGGCGGCTCCAACGTGCAGTTCGCGGTGAATCCCGCCGACGGACGCATGGTGGTGATCGAGATGAACCCGCGGGTGTCGCGTTCGTCCGCCCTGGCGTCCAAGGCCACCGGCTTTCCCATCGCCAAGGTCGCCGCCCGCCTGGCCGTGGGCTACACGCTGGACGAGCTGATGAACGACATCACCGGCGCGACGCCGGCCTCGTTCGAGCCCTCCATCGACTACGTCGTCACCAAGATCCCGCGCTTCGCCTTCGAGAAGTATCCGGGGTCGGAACCGTACCTGACGACCTCCATGAAGTCGGTGGGCGAGGTCATGGCCATCGGCCGCACCTTCGCCGAGAGCCTGCAGAAGGCCCTGCGCGGCCTGGAAACCGGCCTCTGTGGCCTCGACGAGGTGGAGATCGAAAACGCCGCCGATCCGGAGATGGGCCACGCCGCGGTGCTCCGCGCGCTGGGCCAGCCGACGCCCGACCGCCTGCGGGTCATCGCGCAGGCCTTCCGCCATGGCCTCTCCGTCGAGGATATCCACGCCGCCTGCGCCTACGAGCCGTGGTTCCTGCGCCAGATTCAGACCCTGGTGGCCGAGGAGGCCAAGCTGCGCTTCGAGGGCCTGCCCACCACCGCTCACGGCTTCCGCGCGCTCAAGGCCCAGGGCTTCTCCGACGCCCGGCTGGCGGCGCTGACCGACTCCACCGAGGCCCGCGTCCGCGATACCCGCCGCGCGCTCGGCGTGCGCCCGGTGTTCAAGCGCATCGACACCTGCGCCGGCGAGTTCCGCGCCGACACGCCCTACATGTATTCGACCTACGAGACCGGGGCGCTCGGCCAGCAGCCGGACTGCGAGAGCGAGCCGTCCGACCGCAAGAAGGCGATCATCCTGGGCGGCGGGCCGAACCGCATCGGCCAGGGGATCGAGTTCGACTACTGCTGCTGCCACGCGGCCTTCGCGCTCGACGAGATCGGCGTCGAGTCGATCATGGTCAACTGCAACCCCGAGACGGTCTCCACCGACTACGACACCTCCGACCGGCTCTATTTCGAACCGCTGACGGCCGAGGATGTCCTTGAGCTGATCCATGTCGAGCAGTCCAACGGGACGCTGCTGGGCGTGATCGTCCAGTTCGGCGGCCAGACGCCGCTGAAGCTCGCCAAGCCGCTGGAAGACGCCGGCATCCCGATCCTCGGCACCACGCCCGACGCCATCGACCTGGCCGAGGACCGCGAGCGCTTCCAGCAACTGCTGCACCGCCTGAAGATCGCCCAGCCGATCAACGCCATCGCCCGCAGCCGCGACGAGGCCTTCGCGGGCGCCCATCAGGTGGGCTACCCCGTGGTGATCCGGCCCTCCTATGTGCTGGGCGGCCGGGCCATGGAGATCGTCCGCGATGACGAGCAACTGGAGCGCTACATCACCAACGCGGTGAAGGTCTCCGGCGACAGCCCGGTGCTGATCGACCAGTACCTGTCACGCGCCACCGAGGTCGATGTGGACGCGCTCTGCGACGCCGAAGGCGCGGTGTTCGTCGCCGGCGTCATGGAGCATATCGAGGAAGCCGGCGTGCACTCCGGCGACAGCGCCTGCTCGCTGCCGCCCTTCTCGCTGAAGCCGGAAACCATCGCCGAGCTCAAGCGCCAGACCGAGGCCATGGCGCGGGCCCTTGAAGTGCGCGGCCTGATGAACGTGCAGTTCGCCATCGAGGAGCCGCACTCCGCCGAGCCGCGCATCTTCGTCCTCGAGGTCAATCCGCGCGCCAGCCGCACCGTGCCCTTCGTCGCCAAGACCATCGGCCGGCCGCTGGCGGCCATTGCCGCCAAGGTCATGGCCGGCAAGAAACTCTCCGACTTCGACCTCACCGAGACCCCTTATGACCACATCGCGGTCAAGGAGGCGGTGTTCCCCTTCGCCCGCTTCCCGGGCGTCGACACCGTGCTGGGGCCGGAGATGCGCTCCACCGGCGAGGTAATGGGCCTGGACTGGGTGCGGCCGGGCGAGAGCCTTGCGCCGGCCTTCGCCCGCGCCTTCGCCAAGAGCCAGCTCGGCGGCGGCACGGTGCTTCCCAAGAAGGGTTGCGTCTTCGTCTCGGTGAAGGACGCCGACAAGCCCTGGGTGCTGGAGCCGGTGAAGCTGCTGCTTTCCATGGGCTTCACGGTGATGGCCACCGGCGGCACGGCGACCTACCTGCAGGGCCAGGGCCTGGAGATCCAACACGTCAAGAAGGTGCTGGAGGGCCGGCCCCACATCGTCGACGCCATGAAGAACGGCGAGGTGCAGCTGGTCTTCAACACCACCGAGGGCCGCCAGTCCCTGGCCGACAGCTTCGAGCTGCGCCGCACCGCCCTGATGATGAAGACGCCCTACTACACCACCGCCGCCGGGGCGCTGGCCGCCGCCCAGGCGATCGCCGCGACGGTGGAGGACACCCTCGAAGTGCGGCCGCTGCAGAGCTACGCGTAACCACGGCGGCTCGGTGCGGCTCGTCGCGCGACCTTGCTAAATCTTCACTTAAGCTTGGTTGACCAATGTTTCCCGGGGGCGCAGATTCCACGCCAGTAGCCTGACGGTTGCAGGCTCTGAGGGCGCGCTCCGGCGGCCCCATGAATAGACCGGCCGGAACGACGCCGTTTGGCGTCTGCCGCAGTCTGGCGGGGGTGAAGAACCCCCTAGCAGATTGGGAAGGACGCTTTATGCACTCTGACCATCCGGAAATCCGGCCGCATCGCAATCACCATACGGCCGAGCGCATCCAGAGCCTCATGGGCAAGCTGATGCTCATAGGCATCGCCGTGCTGGCGGTCGGGATGATCTACGGCATCGTCACCACCGGCAGCGTGACGCCGAGCTGGATGCACTAGGTCCAAAGGCGCCGCCGGTCTTCGCTTGGCTGACGCCGGCGGCCCTTCAAATCCTCGCGACAGGCCGCTGTCCCGGCCCGGGCTGACGCGGGGAGACCCTGGCGGCCCGCGTCGCCGTGGGCTAGGCCTCCGTTCAAACGAAGAACGGAGGATGGTGATGGTTGGGCGCGTGGCGGGCAAGGTGGCGCTGATCACCGGCGGGGCGAGCGGCATTGGCCGCGGCTGCGCCGAAAAGCTGGCGGCCGAGGGCGGCGTCGCCGTCATCACCGACGTGCAGGACGCCAAGGGCGCCGAGGTCGCAGCCGCGATCCAGGCGGCCGGCGGCCAGGCGGAATACCTGCGCCACGACGTCACCGACGAGGCGGCCTGGGAGAGCGTCATCGCCGCGGTGAAGGCCCGGCACGGCCGGCTCGACATCCTGGTCAACAACGCCGGCATCGGCCTGGGCGGCTCGATCCTCGACATGACGCTGGCCGACTGGCGTCGGCAGACGGCGGTCAACCTCGACGGCGTCTTCCTGGGCGTGAAGCACGCGATCCCGCTGATGCGCGTCAGCGGCGATGGCGGCAGCATCGTCAACATGTCGTCGGTGGCCGGGCTGAAGGGCGCGCCGACGCTGGCCGGCTATTGCGCCACCAAGGGCGGGGTGCGGCTCTTCACCAAGGCCGTGGCCATGGAATGCGCCAACGCCAAGGACGGCATCCGGGTCAATTCCGTGCACCCCGGCATCATCGAAACCCCGATCTGGCTCAGCATCGTCAACCCCGCCAATCCGGGCGCGAACGCCCCGCCGGACCTGGACGCCATGTCGACCATGGCCGTACCGCTGGGCATGAAGGGCTATCCAGAAGACATCGCCAATGGCGTCCTGTGGTTGGCGTCCGACGAAAGCCGCTATGTCACCGGCGCGGAACTGGTGATCGACGGCGGGCTCTCGGTCCGCTAGCAGACCGTTCCATGACCGCCACCCTCAACGTGATCTTCGGGCCCTGCGGCGCGGGCAAGACCACCTATGCCCACGCCTTCGCCCGGCGGGAAAAGGCCGTGGCCTTCATCCTCGACGACTGGATGGCCAAGATGTTCGGGCCCGACATGCCCGAGCCCCTGCAATATGACTGGATGCTGGAGCGCGTCGGCCGCTGCGAGGCGCAGATCTGGTCGGTGGCCGCGGCGACCCTCGCGGCGGGGACCTCGGTGATCCTCGATATCGGTCTGATGCGCGTCTCCGACCGCGACCGGGTGCGCGAGATCGCGCAGGCGACGGAGTTGCCCCTGCAGTTCCACTTCGTCGACGCCCCGCGGGAGGTGCGCCGCGCCCGGGTGGCGAGCCGCAACGAGGTTCGCGGCGAAGGCTTCGCCATCCCGGTCCCGCCCGACATGTTCGAGTTCATCGAAGGCGTCTACGAGCCGCCGCAGCCGGGCGAACTGACCGGCGCGGTGATCGGCGTCAGCTAGCTCTCCGGCGCTTCGCTGACGCTGCGGCCCCCGCGGCGATAGTAGACCTGCCGGTGGGTTTCGGACCGCTTCACGTCGGCGCGGACCTGCAGCAGGTCCTTGCGGGTGACCAGCCCCACCAGGACGCCGGTCCGCCGATCGGTGACCGGGATGCGGCCCTGGTCGGTGGCGATCATCAGGTCGGCCGCCCGCCCCACCACATCGTCCGGGTGGGCCACCGGCAGCGAGGCGTCGGAAATCCGCTCGCCCAGGACCTCCCCGCCGTGGCCGCCTTCGATTCCCCACAACAGGGCGTCGGCGCGGCTGACCAGGCCGATCGGCCGGCCGTCTGAATCGACCACCGGATAGATCCGATGTTGCCCCTGCGCCAGGACGTCGATGGCGTCGCTGATCGGCAGGTCGGACGGCAGGGTGTCGACCTCCTCGACCATCACCTCGGCCACGCGGGTGAGTTCATAGGGATCGACGCCATATTCCCGGGTGATGTGCTGGCCCCGTCGGGCGATCTTCTCCGTGAGGATCGAGCGCTTGAGCAGCAGCACCGTCACGGCATAGGCCGCTACCGTGGCCGCCAACAGCGGCGCCAGGCTGTGGATGTCGCCGGTGAGTTCCACCGCGAACATCGCCCCGGTGAGCGGCGCGCGCATGGTGCCGCCCAGCATGGCGGACATGCCGAGCAGCGCCCAGAACCCCGGCTCGCCCGGCAGCGCCAGCCCGACCAGCCAGCCCATGGCGCCGCCCAGGATCAGCAGCGGGGCCAGGACGCCGCCCGAGGTGCCTGACGAGAGCGCCGCCAGCCAGATCACCGCCTTGACCAGCAGCAGCGTCAGGACGGCGGCCAGCACCAGGTGGCCGTTCAGCAGATCGCCGATCACGTCATAGCCGACCCCCAGCGCCGAAGGCTCGATCAGGCCGCCCAGCCCGACGACGAGCCCGCCCAGCGCCGGCCACCACATCCAATGGATCGGCAGGCGCTCGAATCCTTCCTCCAGCAAATAGAGCAGCTTGGTCAGCAGGCCCGACTGCAGGCCCGCCAGCCCCCCAACGCCCGCGCAGGCCAGCAACCCCCACCAGGGCAACGCCGGATCGGCGGAAAACGGAAACAGTGGGCCTGACGCGATCAGCACCGGTCGCAGGCAGGTGGCGGTCAGCGCCCCTACGGCCACCGGGATGAAGCTGCGGGGCCGCCATTCGAACAGCAGCAATTCCACCGCCAGCAGGACGGCGGCCACCGGCGTTCCGAAAATCGCGGTCATGCCCGCCGCGGCGCCCGCCACCAGCAGGGTCTTGCGCTCGGCGGCGCTCAGCCGGAAGAACTGGGCGAACAGCGAGCCGAACGCCCCGCCGGTCATGATGATGGGGCCTTCCGCGCCGAACGGCCCGCCGGTGCCGATGGAGATCGCCGAGGAGATCGGCTTCAGCAGGGCGACCTTGGGCGACATCCGGCTGCCGCCGATCAGGATCGCCTCGATCGCCTCGGGGATGCCGTGGCCGCGGATCTTTTCCGAGCCGAAGCGCGCCATCAGGCCGATCACCAGGCCGCCGACCACCGGGGCGGCGACCATCCAGGCGGACGGTTTGGCGTTGGCCAGCGACCTCGACACCAGGTCGAAACGGCCAAACCACACCAGGTTGGTCACCAGCGCGATCAGCTTCAGCAGCCCCCAGGCCGCGACGGCCCCGCCGGCGCCGACCACCAGGGCCATGGCGGCCAGCATCCACAGCCGGCGATCGGCCGTGAAATCGGCCAGCGAACGGCGCGGCGCGACCGCGGCCGCGGTCGAGGCGGTGACCGTCCCGGTGTCTGGTGTTGGCTCTTGAGTCATCCGGCCCCCGATTTTGCTGCAGTGCAACTATATCGCACTGCGACATTTTCCAAGCCCGTGGTGGTCTCGGCGCCTTTGCGCCTTTAGGTCGGCGTCGCGAACAGGTAGCTCGGCCAGGTGGCGTCGGCGGCGCGATGGAACGCCTCCCGCGCCGTCAGCCGGTCGTGATAGTCGATCAGCGCCGGCGCCTCGGGCAGGATCTTCTGATAGAGCAGGCGCGACATCGTCCCGCCCAGCACCACGTCGGCGCCGGAGAACCTGTCGCCCAGCAGATAGGCGCGATCCTTCAGCACGCCCGTCAGCACCTGCACCATGTCGTCGAAGGCGCCGAAGCTGAAATCGAAGCCCGGCAGGTCGATCTTCCGCTCGTGCAGGGTGGCGACCGGGTCGACCACGGCGGTCGAAAACACCATCCACTTCAGATAGGCTCCACGGTCCGGATCGTCGATCCGCGGCGCCAGCGTCCCATAGCCATAGCGGTCGGCCAGATAGATGCCGATCGCCGGGTTCTCGCTGACCACCACCTCCCCATCGGTCAGCGTCGGCACCTTGCCGGCGGGATTGAGCTTCAGATAGGCCAGCGCCTTCTGCTCGCCCTTGCGGATGTCGATGGCCTTGACCTTGAAGGGGACGCCCAGCTCTTCCAGCATCCAATAGGCCGTGAAGGCGCGGCTGGCCGGCGAGTGGTAGAGGGTTATTCCGCGCGCCGCCGCCATGGCATTTCTCTCCTTCGAGCCCCACCTAACTAAGCTGCGTGCGCGCCCGCCGCCAGCCATGGAGCCCTCGATGCCGACCCGTGACCGCGTCCAGGCCTTTGTCGCCCTGGTGGAGGGCGCGAAATATGTCGAGGCCCTGGAGCAGTTCTACCATCCGGGCGCCTCGATGCAGGACAACCAGCAGCCGCCGCGCCTGGGTCTGGAGCGGCTGATCGCCGACGAGCGGGCGACCATGGCGCGCTTCGCCCACATGAAGACCGATCCGGTCACCGACCTGCTGATCGACGGCGACAAGGTGATGGTCCGCTGGAAGTTCACCTTCACGCCCGCCGAGGGGCCGCCGATGGTGATGGAGGAAGTCGCCCTGCAGCGCTGGGAGGGCGAGCGCATCGCCGAGGAGCGGTTCTTCTACGACCCGCGCCAGACCCGCCCGCCGGCGGCCTGACGCGGCGCCCGTTCAGCGCGGGTTCGTGTGCGCCGTTGACAGAAATCGCAGATGGCCAAAGGCTGCAAATCCGCGGCGGCTCCCGGCGCCGTCGACTGCCAACTGTCGCATTCCTCCGTCATCTTGCGTTTTGCGGCGCACAATTCTATCTTCTTTCCCCCCGGACGCCTGCGCCCGCGGCCGGTAACTGCGAACTTCCAACTTAGGGCGAACTCGAGTCACCACCTCAATGGATAAAGTCCCGATGACCGCCGAGGGCTACCATGCCCTCGACGAAGAGTTGAAGCGTCTGAAGACGATCGAGCGGCCGGCCGTCATAGCCGCCATCGGCGAAGCGCGCGCGCACGGCGACCTCTCCGAGAACGCCGAGTACCATGCCGCCAAGGACCGCCAGGGCTGGATCGAAGGCCAGATCGCCGAGATCGAGGACAAGATGGCGCGCGCCCAGGTGATCGACGTCTCCAAGCTGTCCGGCAAACAGGTGAAGTTCGGCGCCACCGTCTCGGTGATCGACGAGGACACCGAGGAAAAGGCCCGCTACCAGATCGTCGGCGAGCACGAGGCCAATGTGAAAAGCGGCAAGGTGTCGATCACCTCGCCGATCGCCCGCGCCATGATCGGCAAGGAAAGCGGCGACGTGGTCGAGGTGAACACCCCCGGCGGCGTCAAGGCCTACGAGATCACCAAGGTGGAGTGGGTCTGACCCACTCCGAATGGCTGATCCACCAGCCCCTGAACTGACCATCTGGGCCGTCTCGGACGGTCGCGTCGGCATCGAGGCCCAGGTCCTGGGTCTGGCGGAGGCCGTGGCGCGGCAGCGGCCGGCGAACATCGTCGTCAAGCGGATCGGCTGGAAATGGGGCCTGGGCCGCCTGCCCTCGCGGCTGATGCCGCTGGCCGCCCTGCGCGCCGACGGCCCCATCGCCGCACCCTGGCCGGACATCTGGATCGGCGCCGGGCGCGCCAGCCTGCCGCTCTCCAGCCGGGTCCGCGGCTGGTCGGCGGACAGGACCTTCGTCGTCCAGACCCAGGATCCGAGGGGCGCCATCGAGGCGTTCGACCTGATCGTCCCGCCAGTCCACGACGGTCTGACCGGCGAAAACGTGCTGCCCATCGTCGGCGCGCCCAACCGGATGAGCGCCGAGGCCTTCGCCCGCGACCTCGCCCTGTTCCGCCCGCGCATCGATCCCCTGCCGCACCCGCGGGTGGCGATGATCGTCGGCGGCAAGTCCAGGACCCACGACCTGTCGCCGGACCGCGCGCGCCGCATGGCCGCCGAGGTGGTCCAGGCCGTCCAGGCGATCGGCGGCTCGCTCCTGGTCAGCTTCACCCGGCGCACCCCGGCCGCCGCGCGCCAGGTGTTGACCCGAGGGCTGGCGGGGACGCCCGGCTGGATCTGGGACGGCGAGGGCGACAATCCCTACTTCGCCTTCCTGGCGGCGGCGGACATCGTCCTGGTCACCGAAGACTCCACCAACCTCGCCACCGACGCGGCCACGACGGGCAAACCCGTGCATGTGCTGGCCATGGAAGGCGGCGGCGGCAAGTTCCAGCGCTTCCACCAGGACCTGCAGGATAGCGGGATCGCGCGGCGGTTCACCGGCGCGCTGGCGACCTGGAGCTACCCCCCGCTGGACGAGACCAACCGCGCCGCGCGCGAACTTCTGCGCCGTTTTGACACGCGACGCGGCGCAAACCCCTGATGACGCAGCCTGGCCTCATGGTAAATGAGGCGAGGATTTAGCAAGACTTTGGCAACACCATCGCGGCATGGTGACCCAAACCTTTTGAGTCGGGGAACGCTCGTGGCGACCTTCTTTTTCGATACGATGACGCAGTCGAACGCCGATGCGTTCAATGCAAACACCGATACGATCGTCTTCCAGACAGGATCGGCGTCGCAGGCCACGGTGCTGTTCAACCCGCTGACGGTGAACACCGCGCCGAGCGTCACCCTGAGCTTTGGGGGCAACAGCGTCACCTTCGCCAACGACGGCGCGGCGGTTCGCGGCGTGACCTCGCTGGGCCTCTTCCCGGACGGCTCGAAGCTGTTCATCGGCACGACCGGCAACGATCCTGTCTCTGGCACGGCGGCTTCCGACGGACTGTTCGGGGGCGTCGGCAACGACACGATGAGCGGCGGAACCGGAGGCAACGACCTGCTGCAGGGCAATCAGGGCGACGACGTCCTGGCCGGAAGCACCGGCGGTTTCGGCCTCAACACCATCTTCGGCGGCCAGGGCGACGACAGCATCACCCTCGCGGGATCCGGCAGCTCGAACTCGGCCACGAACTTCGCCCAAGGCAACCTCGGCAACGACACCATCCAGGGCAGCAGCCACGCCGACACCATCCTGGGCGGTCAGGGCGACGACAGCATCACCGGCGGCGCCGCCGGCGGCGGCTTCCTGGACGGCAACCTCGGCAACGACACCATCGTGGCCAGCGGGGCGACTCGCAATTCGCTGTCCGGCGAAGGCGGCGACGACAAGATCACCACCACCGGCACCGGCGGCGACGCGATCAACGGCGGCACGGGCGACGACACCATTACCGCCTCGGGCGGCGGCCACAACGTCATCGACGGCGGCTCGGGCAACGACAGCATCACCGGCGCGGGCCACGACAGCATCGTCAATGCGTCCGGCAACACCACCATCCACGACGTCGGCGGCAACTCCATCGTCACCGGCGCGGGCAACGACACCATCCTGCTCAGCGGCGGGGGCGGGAACGTCATCAATGTCGGCGACGGCGTCAACACGGTGCTGGACAGCGGCGACACCGGCGGCGACACGATCGTCAGCGGCGCGGGCGTCAGCTCGATCGTCGCGGGCCTGGGCGACGACAACATCTCGGTCGGCGCGGCCGCCGACACCATCAACGGCGGCGGCGGTTTCGACACGATCAGCGCCGGCGCGGGCAACGACAGCATCACCTCCACCGGCGCGGCGGTGATCACGGTCGGAACCGGCAACGACACGATCACCGCGTCGGGCGGCGGCACCACCTTCAACGGCTCCACCGGCGACGACAGCATCACCGGCGGCGGTCACGACACCATCACCACCCAGGGCGGCGCCAACACCGTCCACGACAGTGGCCATGACATGATCACCCTGGGCGCCGGCAGCGACGCGGTGGTGCTGACCGGCGGCTTCAACACCGTCAGCCTGGGCGATGGCACCAACACCATGTCCGACTCCGGGACCGGCGCGGACACCATCACCGGCGGCAACGGCCACAACAACATCGACATCTCTGCCGGCACGGGCGCCGAGAACATCACCACCGGCTCAGGCATCGACACCATCAGCGCCGGCTCCGGCACCGATCTGATCAACGCCGGCGGCGGCAACGACCAGATCACCTTCACCGGCCAGGGCGGTGTCCAGGGCGGCGACGGCGACGACACCATCACCGGCCAGAACGTCGGATCGGTCATCGACGCCGGATCGGGCAACGACCAGATCACCATGGGGACCGGCGCCGACACCATCAGCGGCGGCGCGGGCGACGACACCATCACCGCCGGCGGTGGCATGGGCGTCAACGGTCACGACGTCCTCACGGGCGGCGGCGGCCACGATACCTTCGTCATCGCGACGGCGGGCACCTCGCTGGATAACGTCAACAACGCCACCGTGATCACCGACTGGTCTGGATCGACGGACTCTATTCACTTCGCTGGAGCGGCCACTACCGGCGTCGGTCACTTCCTCGGCAGCGACACCGTCGTGGCGACCAGCATGACCAACGCCCTGGCCCAGGCGAATACCGACTATCAAATGGTGGCTAACACCGGAGACCACTACATCGCCATCCAGGTGAACAGCGATGTCGTGGTGTTTGCCGACACCGACCACGACGGAGCGATCACCACGGCGGACGACGCGGTGATCCTTACGGGTCGCAGCCTGACCGATATCGCAGGCGGCAACCTCGTATAGCGGCGCGCCCACCGTGACCTTGCGAGGGCCGCCCTTCGGGGCGGCCCTTTGCATTTCCCCCCTAGGGGGACGCCGCCGATTCCCTTAGACCAAGCGGTCATGAACGGCCCCAACCTCCTGTTCGTCGTCGACGCCGGCCCCACCGTGGGCGGCGGCCACGTCATGCGCAGCCTGACGCTCGCGGCCGCCCTGGCCGGCCAGGGCGCGAGCTGCCGGTTCGTCAGCCCGCCGGCGGTGGAGGCGATCCTGGCGGCCTTCGCTCCCGAAACCGCGCGGATCGAGGCCGCTTCGACCCATCCCGGCGACCTGGCCCAGGCGATGGCCGCGGAGCGGTTCGACGCGGTGGTCTTCGACCACTATGGCCTGGCCGAGGGCGATCACCGGCCGATGGCCAAGGGCCGACCGGTGCTGGTCATCGACGACCTGGCCGACCGGCCGCTGGGCGCCGACCTGTTGCTGGACTCCGGCCCGGCGCGGCGGGCGGAGGACTATCTGGGCCTCGCGCCAGAGGACGTGCGCCTGCTGCTGGGCCCGCAATATGCGCCGGTGCGGCCGGAATTCGCCGCCCTGCGCGCTCAGGCGCTCTCCTGGCGGGGCGAGCCGGTGGGCCGCGTGCTGGTGTCGCTAGGCCTCACCGACCTGGACGGCATCACCAGCCGGGTGGTCGAGCGCCTGCGCCCCAAGGTCAGCGACGTCGGCATCGACATCGTGCTGGGCGCCGAGGCGCCGAGCCTGGCCTCGCTCGGCAAGATCGCCCGGCGCGACACCCGCCTCTCGCTGCACGTGGACAGCCCGCAGATGGCGCGCCTGACCGCCGAGGCCGATATCGCCATCGGCGCGGCCGGCTCGTCGACCTGGGAGCGCTGCACGCTGGGCCTGCCGACCCTGATGCTGGTGCTGGCGGAGAACCAGCGCGCCGCCGCGGAGACCCTGGCCGAGCGCGAAGCGGCCCTGGTGATCGACGCCGGCGCGCCGGACTTCGACGCCGCCTTCGACCGCGCGCTGCGCCGCCTGACCACCGACGCCGCGCTCCGCCGCCAACTGGCCACCGCCAGCGCCGAACTCTGCGACGGCCTGGGCGCGCCCCGCGTCGCCGAGGCCTTCCTGAAGCTGATCTCGGC
>DATAUR010000103.1:0-25121 GCA_036268175.1 Phenylobacterium sp.
GATGGCGCGACCATCGACCTCTGGAGCCCGCAGGCCTCGCTGCTGCGCGAATTCCGGCGCTCCATCGACGATTTCCCGTCGCGCGCCAGCTTCATGACCGCCGACCCCGAGCGCGTGGCGCACTGGCGCAAGGTGCTGGAAGCCGCGCCGGCCGGGCCCAAGGTCGGCCTGCTGTGGAAGAGCGCCGTTACCCTGGGCGCCCGCCACCGCTACTATTCGCCCTTCGCCGGCTGGGCGCCGGTGCTGGCGCAGAAGGGCGTGACCTTCGTGAACCTGCAGTACGGCGACTGCACCGAAGAGCTGGCCACCGCCAAGCGCGACTTCGGGGTCGAGATCTGGTCGCCGCCGGGGATCGACCTGAAGCAGGACCTGGACGATGTCGCCGCGCTTTGCAGCGCCATGGACCTGGTGGCGGGCTTCGCCAACGCCACCTTGAACATCGCCGCCGCCTGCGGCGTCCCGACCCTGCTGGTCTCCGTGCCCGGCGCCTGGACCAGGCTTGGGACTCTGCGCTCGCCCTGGTATCCGCAAGCCCGCGTCTTCCTCCCCGAAGTGCTCGGCCAATGGGAGCCGGTGATGGCGCAGATGGCCCACGCGGTCGGGGCCTTCGCCGCGGAACGCTGACCGCCATTCCGGGTTGATCCCCAGGAAGGGTTGCGCCGCTGCGACGCCGCCCGCCCGAGGAGCCCCCGATGCCAGATCCGAACAATGCCTTCGACGACGCCGACCCGCAGGACGGCGCCGAAGCCCTGGACGAAACCAACTACGATCTCAGCGAAGGCGTCGGCGAGATGCGCACCTTCGATGAGCTGCCCGACGTGCTGGACGTGACCCAGGCGGACGGTGACCGCGACGAGGACGAAGCCCTGGCCCTCGACGCCGACGAATTCAGCGAGGACGCCGTCGACGACAACGACACCGAGGAGGACGACGAGCTCAACTTCCGCGCCGCCACCGACGAGCGCGAGGACGACCTCGACGGCCAGGGCCCGGAAGACGGCTACAACGAAGACCGCCTTTCGGCGCGCAACGTCGAAGGCCTCGACCAGGTCGGCGACGCCGATACCGTCGAGGGCGGCGAGGACGACGTCACCGACTTCCAGGCGACCGACCTCTCCGACGCCGATCTGCAGTCCATGGGCTATTCGGAGAACCGCGGCGGCGAGACCCGCGCCAAGCCCGATCGCTAGGCCGGGAGGTCGAAGCCCCGGCTGACCAGCCGCGCACGGCTGGCCGCGCGGGCAGCGGCCCAGTCCGCCTTCAGCAGGCCCAGGCCCACCACGTCGGCGGGCGCGCCGTCCTTGATCACATGCTGGCGAAACAGCGCTTCGCGGCGGAACCCGAAGCCCTCGTGCAGCTTCCAGACGGCTTCGTTGCCGATCAGCACCTCGCACCACAGCTTGTTCAGGCCCAGCTCGCCGAACACATGCTCGATCACCCAGTGTTCCACGAAGGCGCCGATCCCCTGCCCGCGGGTCGACGGCTCGGCCAGGTAGTAGGCCCAGGACGTCCGGCCGTGCTCGGGCGCCAGGTCGTAGAGGTTGGCCACGCCCACCGGCGTACCGTCCGCCTCGATGATCCAGTAGCGGCGGCGCGGATCGGCCATGGCGCCGGCGAACCAGCGGGCGTGCTCCTGCGGCGTGATCGCGTGGTCGGAATACATCCAGCGCGCAATCTCCGGCAGGTTGCGCCAGGCCAGCAGCCGGTCGCTGTCACCGGCCTCCAGCGGCCGCAGGGTGACGCCCGGCGCGCTCATGCCAATCGCCTCATGCCAATCCCCTTCATGCGGGTATCGGGGCGCTGTTGGGCTCCAGGGCCACGACGGCCTCGGAGGTGAAGGCGGGATCGTCCGGATAAAGCCGGTCGTAGACGCCGCGCACGAACTCCAGGTCCGCCGGCAGGTCGACGGTCCAGCGCAGATGCGCCAGCGACGGGGCGCGCGACACGCCTTCCAGGCGATAGGTCTCCGGCCGGCGGTAGATGTAGGGCGTCACGTGCTCGCGCTCATAGGGGTCTTGCGCCCGTTCCGCCGCCTCGCGCAGCGCCGCGGGCCGGATCGCCTCGACGTCCAGGCCGTGCGGAAAGGTTCGGGCGCCGTGCGCCGCGCTGGTCCAGTCCGCCCCCGTCGCGTGGTGGTGGGCGATCAGCGTGTCGATCAACTCGGGGTCGGCCAGCGGACAGTCCGCCGTCAGCCGCAACACCGCCTGCGCCTCGGGAAACCGCGCGGCGGCGCCCCGGAACCGCTCCAGCACATCGTCCAGCGGCCCGCGATAGACCGCCAGTCCCAGGCTCTCGCAATAGGCCGCCAGCGGATCGTCCGTCGCATCCTCGCTGGTCGCCACCATCAGCCTGTCGATGGCCTTCGCCCGGCGCAGGCGCTCCACCTGGCGGCCGATCATCGGTTCGCCCAGCACCGGCGCCATCACCTTGCCCGGCAGGCGGGACGAGGTCATGCGGGCCTGGAGGATGGCGAGGTTCACGCCCCTAGCAGTAGCGCTAAATCCGCCGGCGCCACAACGACCGGCAGGTTTTTGGGTCGCAGGCGTCCTATGGGCAAAGCCGCTTGCAAGCCGCGCGGGTGGCTTTAGGCTGGCGCCAGACAAACAACTGTTCGAATGCGGGCCTGACCCGCCGGCGGGGAGCCCCATGAGCGAGCGTTTCGAAGGCACCGAGAATTACATCGCCACCGAGGACCTGAAGGTCGCGGTGAATGCCGCCGTGGCGTTGGAACGGCCGCTGCTGATCAAGGGCGAACCCGGCACCGGCAAGACGGTGCTGGCCTACGAGATCGCCAATGCGCTGGGCGCCGAGCTGATCACCTGGCACATCAAATCGACCACCAAGGCCCAGCAGGGCCTCTACGAATACGACGCGGTCACCCGCCTGCGCGACAGCCAGCTCGGCGACGAGCGGGTGAAGGACGTCCGCAACTACATCAAGAAGGGCAAGCTGTGGGAGGCGTTCACCGCCACGAAGCGCCCCGTCCTGCTGATCGACGAGATCGACAAGGCCGACATCGAGTTTCCGAACGACCTGCTGCAGGAACTCGATCGGATGGAGTTCTACGTCTACGAGACCAACGAGACGATCA
The DNA here is from genome assembly GCA_036268175.1 of Phenylobacterium sp. Taxonomy (GTDB): domain Bacteria; phylum Pseudomonadota; class Alphaproteobacteria; order Caulobacterales; family Caulobacteraceae; genus Phenylobacterium. Next base: position 3,092 of record DATAUR010000103.1, read on the forward strand.
AGGCCGTCGTCCGGCCCATCGTGATCATCACCTCGAACAACGAAAAGGAGCTGCCGGACGCCTTCCTGCGCCGCTGCTTCTTCCACTACATCCGCTTCCCGGAAGCCGAGACGATGAACGAGATCGTCGACGTGCACTATCCGAACATCAAGCAGAAGTTGGTCGCCGAGGCCCTGCGCATCTTCTACAACATGCGCAAGGTGCCGGGCCTGAAGAAGAAGCCCTCGACCTCGGAACTGCTCGACTGGCTGAAGCTCCTGATGGTCGAGGATATCGACGCCGACGCGCTGAAGGAACGCGATCCCACCAAGCTGATCCCGCCCCTGCACGGCGCCCTGTTGAAGAACGAGCAGGACGTGCACCTCTTCGAACGCCTGGCGTTCCTGGCCCGGCGCGAAGGCGCGGGCTCGCGGCCCGGCCAGTAGGCGTAACGCACGCTCACGGGCGTTACGTCGAATTCACTCGCCTTTTGAAGGGGCTCCGGTCAGGTTCGCAGGGACCACGGACCGGAGCTTTCTTGATGAAGCCGCTGCTCTTCCTCTCCGCCTGCGGGCTCGTGCTGATCGGCGCGGCGGCCTGCGCGCCGACCACGCCCGCCACCCAGCGCGTCGCGCTGGACTGCCCCTCGGACCTGGGCGACCTGAAACTCCAGAACATCGCGCCCGACAAGAAGACCTGCGGCTACATCAGCCGGAACGGCGACGAGATCTCGCTGCGGTTGATCCCGGTCTCCACCACCTACCAGGCCGCGCTGCAGCCGATCGAGCAGGAGCTGCAGGGCGAAGTCGAGACCGAGCAAGAGGCCAGCCAGACCGCCGCCGCCCAAGTCGATGCGAAGACCGCCAAGGCTGGCGCGGCCGACGCCGCCCAGGCCGCCAGGCAAGCCGCCGACGACGCCCGCGGCGACGCGCGCGCCGCCCACAAGGGCGATGACGACGACGATAACGATGACTCTTCGGGCAAGGTCTCCGTCGCCGGGGGGATCGTCACGACGGGGTCCGGCCCCCACGGCGACCACGCCGACATCAACCTGCCGGGCATCCACATCACCGCCAATGACGACAAGGCGAACATCAACGTCGGCGGCGTGCACGTCGACGCGGGCGACGACGGCGCGACGATCCGCATGGCCCACGACGTGCGGCTGCGCGGCCAGGCGCTGTCGCCGGAGCGCCGCGGCTTCCGCGCCACCTACATCCTGGCCCGCGACAACCTGAAGGACGACTGGAAGGCCGTGGGCTATGAGGCCGCCGGCCCCAAGGTGGGCCCGGTCACGGTGGCGGTGTTCAAGGCGCGCCACGGCGACCGCCACGACGTCTCCGACGACGTCAAACGCCTGGTCCGCAGGAATTCCGGCGTCTGAGCGATAGCGGGCTCAGCCCTGGTCGGCCGCGCCGATAGGCTTCAGCCCGCCGATTGCACCTCGACGACCTTGTAGGTCAGCGGCCGGCCATCCTCATCGGTGACGGTGACGTATTCCCCGACCGCAAACCGATGCTGTCCCAGGCGGTGCAGCGGCTCGTCGTCGCCGAGATCGCCCTCGTCGTAGTCGAAGAACCAGCGCTGGCCCTTGCGCGCCAGCCGGCCGTCGGTCGGATCCTCGTCGGGCGCGAAGCGGCGCACGGTGCAGGCGTCGCGGGTCTTGGCGTAGGCCGCCTCGTCCAGATGGCCGTCGTCCGTCAGGGGCGCGGTCAGCGCATAGCCGCGATGATCGTCGCCGCCGGCGAACTCGGTGCCTGGGTTGCGGGCGAGCCGCATGACGATACGCGACAGCTTCATAGGGACGTCCTCGTGGGAAGCGGGGCTCCGTGGAGCTAGTGAGATAAGAACAGCGAAGGCTCCTCGGAGTTCAACAGGCTGCGCGTGGTGCCGCCGAATATGAACTCCTGAAGCCGGGGATGGCCAAAAGCGCCGGCCACCAGGATGTTGGCGCCGGCCTTCTTGGCCGCATGGAGCAGCAGCGGCGCAGCATCGCCGCTGTCCGGCAGGATGTCGATGGCCGCCTTGACCCCGCGCGCGGCGTAGTAGGACCTAAGCCGCTCGGCGTCGAAACTGCGGGAGCTGGCCTTGGGCGCCGCCAGGATCACCGCCTTCTTCGCCTTCTCCAGCAACGGCAGTGCCAGGCGCGCCGCGCGGCTCGCCTCCTTGCCGCCATCCCAGGCCACGGCCACCGTGCCGCCGACCTTCAGGCCGTGGCGGGCGATCAGCACCGGGCGTTGCTCGTCGGCCATCATCTGCTGGAAGGCCTCGGCCAGCGGCCCGCGCCCGCGCGCCGGCTCGGAGGTGAACACCACCACGTCGGAGAGCCGGCTTTCCGCCGAAAGCCCCGCCCAGACCGGCGTCTGCAGGGTCAGGAACCGCCGCTTGGCGTAGGTCGCGGTGTCCAGCGCTGCGCGCGCGGCCTTCTCACCGACCTGCGCCGCCTCCTTCAGCGACTCCAGGGCCGCGGTCTGCACTCCGCCGAGGAACCCCTCGCCCATCCAGGGCATGACGTCGGCGACGTCGGCGGGGGTGTAGACCCCGACCATCTCCGCCTCGAAGGGTTCCGCCAGCATGACCGCGGCAGCGACCGCGGCGGCGTCGCCACCCCCGCCGGACAGCGGCGCCATGATACGGGCCCAGCTCATCGGGTCGGCTCCTCCTCGCGTGAACTTCCAGTCCCCCATTTCGCCTTTGGGGGCCTATGCTCGCATTGATCTTTGCCGGGGCATCGGTCAGGTCCTGACCTAGCCCCGAACCCAAAGAGCGGGCGGCTTGACTGTGGAGGGAATGCTTTCGTGAGGAAAGGGCTGCGTCGTTCGACCTCGGAACCCCGCGCCTGGCAACGAATGCTGTCGGGCCGCCGGCTCGACCTGCTCGACCCCTCGCCGATGGACATCGAGATCGAGGATATCGCCCATGGCCTGGCCCGCGTGGCGCGCTGGAACGGCCAGACCACCGGCGAGCATGCCTTCTCCGTGGCCCAGCATTCCGTGGTGGTCGAGGAGATCGTCGCCCACATCCAGCCGGGGATCGCGCCCCGCTGGCGGCTGGCGGCCCTGCTGCACGACGCCTCGGAATATGTGATCGGCGACATGATCTCGCCGTTCAAGGCGGCGCTGGGCGTCAACTACAAGGATTTCGAGGAACGGCTGGAAAACGCCATCCATGTGCGTTTTGGCCTGCCGGCCAGGACGCCGAGCGAGATCAAGGCGCTGATCAAGCGCGCCGACCGCGCCTGCGCCTTCTTCGAGGCCACCCAGTTGGCGGGCTTCAGCCACGCGGAATCCCTGGCCTTCTTCGACGCCCCGCCGCCGGGCTACAGCCTGACCATCGATCCGCAGCCGCCGGCCGCGGCCCAGGCGCGTTATATCGAGCGCTTCCACGTACTGTCCGACGCCGCCGGCTACACGTCGGGCGCCGGGGCCTTCGACACCGAATGAGCGGGGCGTCCGAAATCGCCCCCCATGACGGCGGGGTGGTCATCGGCCTTTCGGCCGTGGTGGTGGCCATCCAGGCGGACGACGCGGTGGTGCTGAGCGTGCGCCCGCCCGGCGCCAGCGCCGAGGGCCTGCCGTTCGGCCCGTTCGATCCCTTGGGCCACCGCACCTTCGAGCTCGCCATGCGGGCCTTCGTGACCCAGCAGACCCGCTTCACCCTGGGCTATGTGGAACAGCTCTACACCTTCGGCGACAAGGGCCGCGACGCGCCGCTCGCCGACATGGGTCCGGTGACCGGCCCAGGCCGCAACGGCGAGGCCTCCACCCATGCCCGGGTGATCTCAGTGGGCTATCTGGCGCTCGCCACCGACGCCGTCGACACCCATGCGCCGGGCTCGGAGTGGCGGCCCTGGACGCGGTTCTTCCCCTACGAGGACTGGCGCGACGGCCGCCCCGCAGCTCTGCAACTGATCGAGGAGGCGCTGTGGCGCTGGGCCGCCCATGATCCGCAGCGCATGGCCCGCGCCCGCCTGCTATTCGCCCTCGACGGCGCGCCCTGGAACGAGGAGCGGGTGCTGGAGCGCTACGAACTGCTCTACGAGGCCGGCCTCGCCCGGGAAGCCGCCCGCGACCGGGGAGAGGCCGCCACCGCCCTGCCCGCGCCCCTGGCCGCCGCGCTCGGCGAGCCGATGCTGTCGGACCACCGCCGCATCCTGGCCACCGCCGTCAGCCGCCTGCGCGGCAAGCTGAAGTACCGCCCCGTGGTCTTCGAACTGATGCCCGAGGCCTTCACGCTCTCGGCCCTGCAGCGCGCCGTCGAAGCCATCGCCGGCGTCCCCCTGCACAAGCAGAACTTCCGCCGCGCCCTGGAACGCGCCGACCTGGTCGAGGGCCTCGGCCGCATGGACGCCGACACCGGCGGCCGCCCCGCCGAACTCTACCGCTTCCGCCGCGAGATCCTGGGCGCCCGGCCAGTGTCGGGACTCAGCCTGCCGTTGCTGCGGGAGTAGGATGCGCCCTCATGGGACATGGTGCGGAGAGTTCGCGCAAGCAACGGGCGATACGTCCGAGATGGGTGGATTGTGGACGTTCGCGAGTGCATTGTGCAGCCTGATGGCCCAACTCAGCTATGCGTCCATGCACGTTCGCCGCCGAAAACCCTACGCGACATTTCTCAAGAAGCGGCCACCACGTAGGTCGAAACGATTTCAGGAAACGGACAGAGGCTACGAACCGTGGGGCGTGCGGGAGGGCTTTCCTCATCCGTTGCTTCCGATCCCAGGCTATTGGGTACGCGAGTTAATGGAGCGCTATCAAGTATGTAGTTGGTCGCGATGCTTCAGCCCAGGCCATTTCTCCCGGTTCTATGTTCATCGACAGCCTCAGTAACGCTTGCAACGCCCACGTCTGACTAGAGTCGAAGGCCATCATTGGCCTCGCTCCCGAAAGGCGACATGGCCGAAGCTTTGGGCTAGGCCGCCTCGCGCTCCGCGGGCTTTGCCTGCGCCTGACGCGCCGCCCATTGGGCCTTCAGGGTCGCGCTGGTGTCGCGGCTGCCGTCGGGGGTCCAGCCGGGGGCGCCGAACAGCCAGCCGAGGGTGTGGCGGGGCGAACGGACGATGTCCTGGGCGAGGCCGATCCACTCGTGGAACGCCACGCGCAGGATGTTGAAGGTGCCGAGGTTGTGCACCAGGCCATAACGGCAGGCTTCCTCGTCCAGCTCCGGCTGGAAGGTGCCGAACATCCGGTCCCAGACGATCAGGATGCCGGCGTAGTTCTTGTCGAGATAGCGCGGGTTGCGGGCATGGTGCACCCTGTGGTGCGAGGGCGTGTTGAACACCGCCTCGATGGGCCTGGGCAGCCGGCGGATCGCCTCGGTGTGGATCCAGTATTGGTAGACCAGGCTGACGCCCTTCTCGATGGCCACCATGGCCGGCGGAAAGCCCAGCAGCGACAGCGGCAGCCAGAGCGCCCAGGTCCCCGCGACGCCGCCCGTCCAGGTCTGCCGTAGCGCGGTCGACAGGTTGTAGTGCTGCGAGGAGTGGTGATTGACGTGCGCCGCCCACCAGACGCGGCGCTCGTGGCTCAACCGATGGAACCAATAGTAGGTCAGGTCCTCCAGGAAGAAGACCAGCACCCAGGCCCACGCCGCGGTCATCGGGATGGTGAAAAGCCGGTGGTGATAGGCCCAGATCGCCGCGGCGAAGCTCAAGCCCGCCACCGGCAGGCCGGCGAGGGTCGAGAACAGACCCATGGTCAGGGAGACGGCGGTGTCCCTGGTCTCATAGTGCGCCTTCAGCTTGCCAAGGCGCGCCAGCACGATCTCCAGGATCACGGTGACGATGAAGAAGGGCGTGGCGAGCGTGACGGGGTCGAAGTGCTTCATGCCGCCAAATCCTGCGGCGGCCACTTCGTGAACGCCAAAACCGCCCGCGGCGCGCCGGGATCGCCCAGCGCGATGCGCACCCGGCCATCCTTGAGGCCGGCGGCGACGGCCTGGCTCCAGGCCAGCCGGCGGGCGGCGTAGCCGTCGCCCATGCGGCTCAGCACCAGGGCCTGGTCCTTCGATTTCGCCACCGCGCCCTTCCCGTCGGTCGCCAGCCACAGGCCCTCGATGGCAAGGCCCGGAAACTCGTCGGCCAGCCAGCGCCGCGCCTCCGTGTCGGTCAGCGGCGGCGCGCCGCGCCCCCGCGTGGCCCAGGCGGCGAGCCCCACCATCGCGGCGACGGCGGCGGCCGATATGGCGAGCTGGATCAGGGCGGCGGCGTTCAAGGGCGTTCTCCGGGCGGCGAAGCTGGCGACCGAACGCCCTTCGGTCAAGAAAAAGCCCTCCCATCGCTGGGAGGGCTTTCCGACGCAGGCTTGGGCCCTGGGGGCCTAGAACTTGCGCACGTAGGAAACCGCCCAGACGTTGGCGTCGCCGCCTTTGTCCTGGAATTCCTCGCGGGTGTAGTCGGCGCGCAGGCCGTTCTTGGCGTCGAACATGTACTGGCCGCCGAGGCCGTAGTTCCAGGAATCGCCCTTCACGTCGGCGGTGACGCCGGCCACCGAGCCGGAGCCGCTGGAGTGGCCATAGCCGACCCGGGCCAAGAGGTCGAAGTTGGAGGACAGCGGCAGGTAGCCGACGCCGTAGATGGCCTCCTGGCTGTTCAGCTTCACCTTGGCTTCCGTGCCGCCGACATCGATCTTGTCGTCCTTCACGCCGGTGGAGAGTTCGCCCTCGACGCCGAAATACTGCCCGAAACGGGCGCCGAGCCGGCCCTGGATCGCGCCCACGTCCACGTGGTCGAGGTCGGTGCCGGCATAGCCGAGGGTGCCGTAAAAGGTCGGGGGGCCGAACAGGCCGGTGCTGGCGGGCGCGGCGGTCTGGGCCGAGGCGATGGCGGGCGCGAGCGCGCAGAGCGCGGCGACCGAGGCGGCGGTGGCGATCAAAGTCTTCATCGAGATTAGTCCTTACGAGTACGCAAACAGCCCAACCCTTCTGGGGTCGGCTGCAAACGCGGCCCGCGGTTGTCGGTTCGGCCTTATTGAAATGGCGAACGCGGTGTGTGGCTCGCGGGCCACGGGGTGTGCGAGGGCTTTGGGGCGGCGCCGGGCGTGCTATCACTGGTCTTCGCCGCCGAACGCCGAACCACCCTGAGGACCTGCCTTTGACTGACGCCGTGATCGCCGCCACCGGCCTCTATACGCCGCCCTACAGCCTCTCCAACGCCGAGCTGGTGGAAACCTTCAACGCCTACGTGGCGCGCTTCAACGCCGCCCACGCCGACGCCATCGCCACCGGCGAGGTCGCGGCCCTGACACCCTCCTCCGTCGAGTTCATCGAGAAGGCTTCGGGCATCAAGGCGCGCTACGTGGTCGACAAGTCCGGCTTGGTCGATCCCGACGTCATGCGGCCCAACATCCCCGAACGCGGCAACGACGAGATCTCGGTCCTGGCCGAGATGGCCGTCGAGGCGGCCAGGGAGGCCATCGCCCGCTGGGGCAAGCCGGCGTCCGGGATCGACGCGGTGATCTGCGCGGCGTCGAACATGCAGCGCCCCTATCCGGCCATGGCCATCGAGGTGCAGCAGGCGCTGGGCATCGAGGGCTTCGCCTTCGACATGAATGTCGCCTGCTCGTCGGCCACCTTCGGCATCAAGACCGCCGCCGACTTCGTGGCCTCCGGCTCGGCCCGCGCCGTGCTGATGGTCAATCCGGAGATCTGTTCGGGCCACCTGAACTTCCGCGACCGCGACAGCCACTTCATCTTCGGCGACGTGGCCACCGCGGTGATCGTCGAGGCCGCCGACCAGGCTTCCGGCGGCTGGGACATCCTGGGCACGCGGCTGAAGACGCAGTTCTCCAACAACATCCGCAACAACTTCGGCTTCCTGAACCGCGCCGCGCCGGACGGCATCGGCCAGACCGACAAGCTGTTTGTGCAGGAGGGCCGCAAGGTGTTCCGCGAGGTGGTGCCGATGGTCTCCGAGATGATCGTCGAGCACGCCGGCGACATCGGCCTGGACCCCAGGGGCTTAAAGCGCCTGTGGCTGCACCAGGCCAACATCAACATGAACGAGCTGATCGGCAAACGCGTGCTGGGCCGGGAGCCCGAGCCTGGCGAGAACGTCATCATCCTGGACGAGTTCGCCAACACCTCGTCGGCCGGGTCGATCATCGCCTTCCACCGCGCCAACGACGACTTCGCCGCCGGCGAGACGGGGCTGATCTGTTCGTTTGGGGCGGGGTATTCCGCCGGCACGGTGTTCGTCAGGAAGCGTTGAACCCTTCGGCGGCCTGCTCCGTTCTTGCCGCCATGGATCACCGCCCCGCCCGCTATCGCGACGCCATCGTCCCGCACATCTATGTGGAGGGCGCCGCCGAGGCGATCGCCTTCTACGAAAAGGCCTTCGGCGCGCAGGAGGTGTTCCGGGTCACCGGCAAGGATGGCCGGATGATCCACGGCGAGTTCACCGTCTGCGGCGCGATGGCGATGATCGGCGATCCGACCAACGCCGCGCTCTATGGCGAACCGCGCAAGCTCGGCGGCTGCAGCGCGGGCCTGCACGTCTTCACCGACGACAACGAGGCCCTGCTGCGCCGCGCCGTGGCCGCCGGCTGCGAGGCGGTGCAGCCGGTGACCCCGATGTTCTACGGCGCGACCTCCGGCTCCGTCCGCGACCCGTTCGGCCACGTCTGGGTGCTGCTGACCTGGACCGAGGATCTCTCCCCGGCCGAGATCGAACGGCGCGCCGCGGCGCTCTAGGGCTTCGTCGGCGCCGAAGCCGGCGATGGCGTCGCGGGCGGCGTCTCAGAGGCTGGCGTCGGCGGGTGCGTCGCCTTCCAGTCCATCATCGCCTGCACCCGCGCCCGCACCGAGGGGTGGTCGTAGAAGATGAACTCCTCCAGCTTCGAAGGGCTGTCGGCGCGGTAGTCGATGGTCTTGACCAGCGCCTTGGCCAGGCCGTCCGGCTCGTTGAAGTGCACCACCGAGAAGTGGTCGGCGTCGGCCTCCACCCAACGGCTGAAGGTGTTGCTGATCGGCGTCGCCAGCAGGGTGAGCACGGTGATCAGGATCGAGATCACCGGGAAGCCCGCCGGATCGGCGATGCCGGTGACGCCCTTGGCCCCCAGCACGCCCGCGGCCCAGCCGAACAGCCGGCTCACCAGGAACAGGCCGACGAGGGTCATCAGCCCGTCGAACACCGCGCCGATCAGCACGTGCTTGCGCACATAGTGGCCCATCTCGTGGCCCACCACGCCCTTCACCTCGGCGAGGTCCGCGTCCTTCTTGAACATCACATCGCTCATGGCGACGCGGCCATAGCCGAACAGCCCGCCGGCGTTGGCGGTGTAGCGGTTGGACTGCTTGGAGCCGTTGTAGATCAGGATCTTGTTCGACGGCACGCCGACCTGCTTGGCCATGGCCACCACCTCGTCGCGCACCGCGCCGGGCGGGGCCGGCTTGTAGGTGTTGAACAACGGTTCGATCAGGAAGAGGCTGACGACAAACAGGATCAGGCTGATCGCCCCGCTGGCGATACCGGCCCACAGCCACCAGGTCTTCGGCGCCCGGCGGATCAGCCAGTAGAGCAGCGAATAGAGGATCAGCGAGGTCACCAGCCCGATCCCTATCTGCATGAAGTGCTCGGTGAGCCAGCCGGCGAACGGCTGGCTGGTCATGTCGTAACTCTTCTCCCGCCACCAGCGGGCGTAGGCGTCCCAGGGGGTCGAAAGCAGGCCCTCGATGATGAAGTCGACCAGCAGGACCAGCAGGACCGCCAGCCATGGCCGAGGCTTCGCCCCCTCGACGCCGGCGCGCACCCGCACCAGCACGCCGGACTTCAGCACCAGCCAGGAGACCACCACCCCGACCACCGCGGTCCACAGCAGCACCCAGTGGCCGCCCTGGGTATAGGCGGTCGCCTTGGCGTGGGCTTCCGGCGACAGCGTCGCCAGATAGGCGTTGGTCGCCGCGACCGGATCGAATCCCTGGACGGTGTCTTGGGCCATTCCGGCCTCCCTGTTTCCTCTGGCGCCCAGGAGGCCAGATATTGTCAGGCTTGTCAGGCCCGAAAGCGCGCTAATCTATGCCCCAAAACTAGGGAGTCGCCGGATGAAGTTGCTCGTCCCCCGCGGAATGGGGGCGCCATCCCTGGCCCTGCTCACCGCCACGCTGCTGCTGATCGCAGCGCCCGCCTTCGCCGCCCCGGCGATCCCGAGCCAGTTGCCGGCCGGGGTCGAGCCGGTCAGCTACGAGCTCGCCTTCGCGCCCGACGCCCACAAGCTGACCTTCACCGGCCACCTGGCGGTGACCCTTACCGCCGACCGCAGTGTCAGCCGTATCGTGCTGAACGCGCTCAATCTGACCATCTCCGGCGCGACCCTCGACGGCGCGCCGGCCGGCGTCACGCTGGACCCCAAGGCGCAGACCGCGACCTTCACCCCCGCCCACGCCGTCGCGCCCGGCCAGCATGTGCTCGCCATGGACTACGGCGGCAGGATCGCCGACAGCGCCACCGGCTTCTTCCACGTCGACTACGCCGGCGGGCGCATGCTGACCACGCAGTTCGAGCCGGCCGACGCGCGGCGCTTCCTGCCGGTGTTCGACGAGCCGGCGAAGAAGGCGGTGTTCACCGTCACCGCGACCGTGCCGCAGGGCGAGCTCGCGGTCTCCAACATGCCGCAGGTCGGAAGCGAGCCCCTGCCCGGCGGCCTGAAGCGCGTCCATTTCGCCCCCACGCCCAAGATGAGCAGCTACCTGCTGTTCTTCGGTCTGGGCGACCTGGAGCGGGTGAGCAAGGACGTCGATGGCACGACCGTCAGCGTGGTGATCCGCAAGGGCGAGGCCGCCCAGGCGACCTATGCGCTGGCCACCGCCGAACAGCTGCTGCGCTACTACAACGACTACTTCGGGGTGAAATACCCGCTGCCCAAGCTCGACCTGGTGGCCGCGCCTGGCGACGTCTCCGGTTCCATGGAGAACTGGGGCGCGATCCTGTTCTCTCAGAGCAACGTGATCTTCGACCCGAAACTCTCCTCCGCCGCCGACCAGCAGGAGGTGTTTCGGATCATCGCCCACGAGATGGCGCACCTGTGGTCCGGCGACCTGGTGACCATGGCCTGGTGGGACGACCTGTGGCTCAACGAGGGTTTCGCCTCCTGGATGTCCACCAAGGCCACCGACCACTTCCATCCGGAATGGCGGCCCATCCTGGCGGCGCTGGCCGACAAGGACGAGGCCATGAACCTCGACGCCCGCTCCGGCGCCCATCCGATCGTCCAGCGCGTGGTCAGCGTCGCTCAGGCCGAGCAGGCCTTCGACCCGATCACCTACAAAAAGGGCGAGGCGGTGATCCGCATGCTGGAGGCCTACGCGGGTCCCGACGCCTGGCAGGCCGGCGTGCGCGCCTACATGGCCGAGCACGCCTATGGCGCCGCCACCAGCGACGACCTCTGGCGGGCCATCGACCGCGCGGCGGGCAAGCCGGTGTCAGCCATCGCCCGCGACTTCACCACCCAGCCTGGCGTGCCGCTGATCCACGTGGCGTCGAGTTCGGCGGGGACCAACCTCACCGAGGCCCGACTGGCCGACAACCAGCGGCTGGCGAGCATCACCGTGGCGCAGAGCCAACAAGACGTCGACGCCCAGGCGGCGAAGATCCTCTCGTGGCGCGCGCCGGTCGCGGTGCAGTCTGCGAACGGCGGTCCGGTGGAGGAACGGCTGGTCTCGCGCACCTCGCCCCAGTCGGCTGAAGGCGCCGTGGTGGTGAACGCGGGGCAGCTCGGCTACTTCCGCGTGGCCTACGATCGTCCCTCGTTCGAGCCGCTGGTCGAGAACTTCGGGCGCCTGGCCGCCGCCGATCAGTTCGGCCTGCTCAACGATGGCCTGGCGCTGGGCATGGGCGGCGAGGAGCCGATCGCCAACTACCTGCGCCTGACCGCCGCCCTGCCCGCCGACGCTGACGCGGTGGTCTGGCGCGACCAGGCCCGTACGCTCGCCGGCATCGAAGGCTACTACGCCGCCGGGCCCCACAAGGCGGCCTTCCGCGTCTGGGCGTCCGGCGTGCTCGCGCCGGTGTTGAAACGGGTCGGCTTCGATGCGCGGCCGGGCGAGCCGGCCCCCGACGCGGTGCTGCGCGAGACTCTGCTGCTGGCGCTCAGCCAGATCGGCGACCCCACGGTCAGCGCCGAGGCGCGGCGCCGGTTCGCCGCCGCCTCCACCGACCTTTCCAAGCTCAGCGCCAGCGAGCGGCGCTGGGTGGTGGTGGGCGCCGCCCGCGCCGCCGACGCCCAGACCTTCCAGGCGCTGCGCGCCCTCGCCAGGGCGGCCAAGGACCCGCTGGAGCGCAACGAGCTCTACATCGACCTCGCCGCGGTCGAGAACGAGGCGTTGGCCTCCCAGGTGCTGGCGCTCTCCATCACCGACGAGGCGCCCACCAACATGGCGCCGGTGCTGGTGCGCGAGGTCTCAGCGGTGCATCCGGCGCTGGCCTGGAAGTTCACCATGGACAACCTGCCGGTGATTACCCGCAACCTGGACACGCTCAACCGCTCGACGTTCGTGCCGCGCGTCGCCGAGGCGTCGAACGATCGCCAGATGGCCGCCGAACTGGCCGCCTACGCCGCCAGGAACATCCCGGCCGACGCCCAGGGCGAGGTGAAGGTCGCGCTCTCCCGCATCCGCAACAACGCCGACATCCAGAATCGCCGCCTCGCCCAGATCGACACCTGGATCGCCGAGAAGCACGGCGTGGCGGCGGGCCGGTAAGCTACCGGTCCTTCTCGCGTTCGCCGATGGCGGCCTGGGCGGCGGCCAGGCGGGCGATGGGCACGCGGTAGGCTGAGCAGGAGACGTAATCCAGGCCAAGGCTTTCGCAGAAGGCGATGGAGGCCGGGTCGCCGCCGTGCTCGCCGCAGATGCCGAGCTTGATCTTCGGCTTGGCCGCCCGGCCGCGCTCGGCGGCCAGCCGGATCAGGTCGCCGACGCCTTCCTGGTCGAGGCTGACGAAGGGGTCCTTCTCGAAGATGCCCTTGTCGATATAGGCGTTCAGGAACCGCCCGGAATCGTCGCGGCTGATGCCGAAGGTGGTCTGGGTCAGGTCGTTGGTGCCGAAGGAGAAGAACTCGGCGTTCTCCGCCAGGTCGGCGGCGCGGATGGCGGCGCGGGGCAACTCCACCATGGTGCCCACCATATATTCGATCTCGCGGCCCTTTTCGGCGATCACCGCCTTGGCCGTGCGATCGGTCAGCGTACGGAGGAACTTCATCTCCTCGCCCTTGGCGACCAGGGGATGCATGATTTCCGGGATCGGCGCGGGGTGGCCCGACGCCGCCACTTCGCAGGCCGCCTCGATGATCGCGCGCACCTGCATCTCGTAGATCTCGGGGAAGCTGACGCCCAGGCGGCAACCGCGCAGGCCCAGCATCGGGTTCACCTCATGCAGCTCCTGCGCCCGGCGCAGCAGCTTTTCGGGATCGAGACCGGTGGCTTCGGCGACCGCCTGGACCTCTTCCTCCGTATGCGGAAGGAACTCGTGCAGCGGCGGGTCCAGCAGGCGGATGGTGACCGGCAACCCCTCCATGATCCCGAACAGTTCGACGAAGTCGTCCCGCTGCATGGGCAGGATCTTGGCCAGCGCCGCGCGGCGGCCGGCCTCGTCATCGGCCAGGATCATCTCGCGCACCGCGGCGATCCGCGCCGGGTCGAAGAACATGTGCTCGGTGCGGCAAAGGCCGATGCCCTCAGCGCCGAACTGCCGCGCCGTGCGCGCGTCCACCGCGGTCTCGGCGTTGGCGCGGACCTTCAGCCGGCGGCCGGCGTCGGCCCAGCTCATCAGGGTGGCGAAGTCGCCGGACAGCTCCGGCTCGATCATCTTGACCACGCCCGACAGCACCTCGCCGGTCGAGCCATCGATGGTGATCACATCGCCCGCGCGGAACACCCGGCCCCGCGTGCGCATCTCGCCGGCCTTGGCGTCGATGTGGATCTCCCCGGCGCCGGAGACGCAAGGCCGCCCCATGCCACGCGCCACCACCGCGGCGTGGCTGGTCATGCCGCCCCGCGCCGTGACGATGCCGCGCGCGGCGTCCATGCCGCGGATGTCCTCGGGCGAGGTCTCCTCGCGCACCAGGATCACCGCGCCCGCCGATCCGCCCTGGATCTCGGCCTCGGCGGCGGTGAACACGATCTTGCCGGTGGCCGCGCCCGGCGACGCCGGCAGGCCGGTGGCGATCACCTCGCGGTTGGAGGCCGGGTCGATGGTCGGGTGCAAGAGCTGGTCCAGCGACGCCGGCTCGACCCGCATCACCGCCTCTTCCTTGCTGATCAGCCCTTCCGACGCCAGGTCGACGGCGACCTTCAGCGCGGCCTTGGCGGTGCGCTTTCCGTTGCGCGTCTGCAGCATGTAGAGCCGGCCCTTTTCGACCGTGAACTCGATGTCCTGCATGTCGCGGTAGTGGGTCTCGAGCTTCTCGACGACCGCCTTGAACTGCACGAAGACGTCGGGCAGCGCCTCCTCCATGGACGGGTTCTTCTCGCCCATCTCCTCGCGGGCGACCTTGGTCAGGGTCTGCGGCGTGCGGATGCCGGCGACCACGTCCTCGCCCTGGGCGTTGATCAGGAACTCGCCGTAGAGCCGGTTCTCGCCGGTGGACGGGTTGCGGGTGAAGGCGACGCCGGTGGCCGAGGTCTCGCCCATGTTGCCGAACACCATGGACTGCACATTGACCGCCGTGCCCCAGCTTTCCGGGATGTCGTGCATGCGGCGATAGAACTTCGCCCGGTCGTTCATCCAGCTCGCGAATACCGCGCCCACCGCGCCCCAGAGCTGGGCCTGCGGGTCCTGCGGGAACGGATGGCCAAGTTCGGTTTGGACGGCCTTCTTGTAGTCGGCGACCACCGCCTCCCAGTCCTCGGCCGACAGCGCCGTGTCGATGGTGACGTCGAGACGTTCCTTATGTTCGTCAAGGATTTCCTCGAACATGTGGTGATCCAGGTCGAGGACCACGTTCGAGTACATCTGGATGAAGCGGCGATAGGAATCGAAGGCGAAACGGCGGTCGCCGGCGAGCTTGGCCAGTCCCTCCACCGTCTGGTCGTTGAGGCCCAGGTTCAGGACCGTGTCCATCATGCCCGGCATCGACGCCCGCGCCCCGGAGCGCACCGAGACCAAGAGCGGATTGGCCGCGTCGCCGAACGCCTTGCCGGTCTGCTGCTCGACGATGGCGAGCGCCGTGGCCACCTGGTCCTTCAGCTCAGCCGGGTACTGCCTATCGTTGGCGTAGTAGTGGGTGCAGGCCTCGGTGGTGATGGTGAAGCCTGGCGGCACCGGCAGGCCCAACGACGACATCTCGGCGAGATTCGCCCCCTTGCCGCCCAGCAGGTTCTTCATCGAGGCGTCGCCGTCCGCGCGCCCGCCGCCAAAGGCATAGACCCAACGCGTCTTGGTCATCGTCTCGGCCGGCATCGATATCCCTCGTTTCGCTCGCCCCGGCGCAGGCCGGGGTCCTATCCGGTGATCTGGCTGAAATCGGCGACGCGGCCCATGGCGTCGCGGACCTTCAGCAGAAGCCGCAGTCTATTATCGCGTTCCGCAGCTACATCGGAGTTCACTAAGACCTTGTCAAAAAAGGCGTCCACCGGCTCGCGCAGCGCCGCCAGCGCGGTCATCGCCGCCTCGTAGTCTTCCTTGGCCAGCGCCTTTGCCACCTCGACCTCCATGTGGCCGACGGCGTTGTACAGCGCGCCCTCCTCGCCCGCTGCGGCGATGGGCCCGCCGGTGGGCAGCGCGCCCTTCTTCTCCTCGGCCTTGAGGATGTTCACCGCGCGCTTGTAGCCGGCCAGCAGGTTCTTGCCGTCCTCGGTTCCGAGGAAGCCCTCCAGCGCATTCACCTTCGAGACGATGCGGACGATATCGTCGTCGCCCAGCGCGAACACCGCATCCACCAGGTCGTGCCGCTGGCCCTGCTCGCGCAGCAGGACCTTCAAACGATCGGCGAAGAAGGCGATCAGGTCGTCGGGCGCGAAGGCCTTCAGCGGCAGCCGCGCGCGGGTCGCCAGCAGGATGCGGATCACGCCCAGCGCGGCGCGGCGCAGCGCGTAAGGGTCGCGCGATCCGGTCGGCTTCTCGTCGATGGCGAAGAAGCTCACCAGGGTGTCCAGCTTGTCGGCCAGCGCCACCGTCGCGGCCACCGCCTGCACCGGCACGTCGTCGTTGGGGCCCTGCGGGCGATAGTGGCTGCGGATCGCGTCGATGACCTCGGGCTCGTAGCCCTCCTTCTCGGCGTAATAGGCGCCCATGATCCCCTGCAGCTCGGGGAATTCGCCGACCATACCCGTGCCAAGATCGGCCTTGCACAGCCGCGCGGCGCGCACCGCGAACGCCTTGGTCCCCTCGTCGTCGCGCACGTAGGGGGCGAGGTCGCCTGCCAGGGCCTCGATCCGCTCTACCCGCTGGTACATGGTCCCGAGCTTGGCGTGGAAGGTGACGCCCTTCAGCTTCTCCAGGCGGTCTTCCAGCCTGGTCCGCTGGTCTTGCTCCCAGAAGAACCGCGCATCGGATAGCCGGGCCGACAGCACCCGCGCATTGCCCGAAGCGATCAGCTCGCCGCCGTCGGTGGCCTCGATATTGGCCACGGTGATGAAGTGGGGGACCAGGAAGCCGGTGGCCGGATCGCGCACCGCGAAGAACCGCTGGTGCACCCGCATGGAGGTGCGGATCACCTCCGGCGGCAGGTCCAGGAACGCGGGGTCCATGTCGCCCATCACCGGCGTCGGCCATTCGGCCAGGCCCGCCACCTCGTCCAGCAGGCCCTCGTCCTCGACCATCTCGAAGTTGCGCGCGAAGCAAAGGGTGCGCGCGGCGTCCAGGATGCGCTCCTTGCGCTCCTCCGGATCCAGCACCACGAAGTTCCGCGCCAGGCCGTCGGCGTAGTCGTCGAAGTTGCGCGCCCGGAACGCCTGGCCGCTCCCCATGAACCGGTGGCCTTGGGTCAGGTCGCCCGACACATGGCCGTCGATCTCGAAGGGCACGATCTCGCCGTCGAAGACGCAGAGGATGCGCTGCAGGGGCCGTACCCAGCGCAGCTTGCTGACGCCGGAAACCATCGACTTGGGCCACGGAAAGCCGCGCACGATGGCGTCGACCATCTCGGCGACGATCTGCGGCGTCGGCCGGCCGGGCTTGTGCAGGTGGGCGAAGTAGAGCCCGTCGCGCTCGATCAACTGGTCCCGCGTCAGGCCGGTGGAGCGCAGGAAGCCCTCGATGGCCTGGTCGGGTGAGCCGACCCGCGGCCCCTTGCGCTCCTCATGCCGGTCCGCCTGCGCCGCCGGCAGCCCCTCGGCCACCAGCGTCAGGCGCCTGGGCCCCGCGAACGCCGTCAGCGCCTCCGGCAACAGCCCCTCGGCCGCCAGCCTGTCGCGCGCCATGCGCTCCAGGTCCCGCGCCGCGTTGGCCTGCATCCGCGCCGGGATCTCTTCGGAGAACAGTTCGAGTAAAAGCTGCGGCATATCAGTCCCCCTTCCTCCTCGATGGAGGAAGGGCCGGGGATGGTGGTGTGCCCACCGAGGCGGGGGATGAACTCAAGGGGGCGCCGACGCCAACCTGTTCCCTCAGTCCCACCTCTCTGCTTGCACCACCACCCAACCCTCCTCCATCGAGGAGGACGGCTTCTTGAATCTGATCCATGCAGCCGTGGACATCGTCCCGCACCTGCCGGTCGGTGAATCGCAAGACGCGATATCCCTCGGCCTCCAGCCAACGCTGGCGTTCAACATCGCGCGCAGCGACATCGACCAAGCGTTCGTGGACAGCGCCGTCCACCTCGATCACCAATCGCCGTCCATGACTTGCGAAGTCGGCGAAGTACCGGCCGATCGGCGCTTGTCGGCGGAAGTTCGCGTCAAGCTTCCGCAATTCCTGCCAAAGGCGCTGTTCCGTCCAGGTCGCACGCCGCTTGAGGCCTCGCGAACGCGCCGTCGTCCCTGGCGTTTGGTCAACGTGCTCGAACATCACGCCGCCCCGTCCTGCCGCGCCACATAGACTTCCGCGCACTGCTTGCAGAGGTCGCGGATGCGGCCGATGTAGCTTTGGCGTTCGGCGACCGCGATGGCGCCCCGCGCGTCCATGACGTTGAACAGGTGGCTGGCCTTCAGCACATGGTCGTAGGCCGGTAGGACGAGTTGTTCGCCCTTGCGGCCGCGCGCACCCAGGATGATCGGCACCTGGCGCTCCATGTCCTCGAACTGGCGCTTGAAGACCTCGACGTCGGCGACTTCCAGCTCGAAGGCCGAGAACTGCTGTTCGTTGGCCAGGAACACCTCGCCATAGGTGAACTCGTCGTTGTAGCGCAGGTCGTAGACGCTATCGACGTTCTGCAGATAGAGGCTGAGCCGCTCCAGGCCGATGGTCAGCTCGCCGGCCACCGGGAAGACATCCAGCCCGCCCACCTGCTGGAAGTAGGTGTACTGCGTGATCTCCATCCCGTCGCACCACACCTCCCAGCCCAGGCCCCAGGCGCCCACCGTGGGGTTTTCCCAGTCGTCCTCGACGAAGCGGATGTCGTGGACCTTGGGGTCGATGCCGATGGCCGCCAGCGAACCCAGGTAGAGCTCCTGCAGGTTCGCCGGATTGGGCTTCAGGATCACTTGGTACTGGTGGTGCTGGCGCAGCCGGTTGGGGTTCTCGCCATAGCGGCCGTCGGCCGGCCGACGCGAGGGCTGCACATAGGCGACCTTCCACGGCTTGGGGCCCAGCGCGCGCAGCACCGTGGCCGGGTTCAGCGTGCCCGCGCCGACCTCCACGTCATAGGCCTGCAGGATCACGCAGCCCTGGCGGCTCCAATAGTCGTGCAGCTTCAGGATCAGGTCCTGAAACGAAAGCGGTTTGTCTGGCATCGGGATGGAGCTTTTGGGGCTTGTTCGCAGGCGCAAAAAAAGTCGGCGGACCATAGGGCCCGCCGACCTTGGCTTCAACCCGCCCAGATGGACGGAGAACGGGCTTTGTCAGTTGCCCTTGGGCGCCGTGCGCTTGCCGGCGTGCGACATGGGCTGGCCGTACTTGGCGCGGTTCGCGGGCGTGTCCGGGATCGGGCCGTTGGTGACGGTCGAGGTGGTGACCGACGCGCCGGTCGATGGATCGGTGGTGGTCACCGAGGTCGAGCTCGCCGTGCCGGTGGGCGCGGCGGTGGCGGGGGCGGTCGTGGCCGCGGCGGTCGGGGCGGTGGTTTGTTGCGCGTAGGCCGCGCCGCCCATGAGGGCGGTCGCGGCGACGGCGGTCAGCAGGGTGGCGATCTTCATGGCGGGGGTCTCCGATTGCCTTCGTCGGCAATAAAAGCCCCCACGCCGGTGAAGGTTCATTTCTTCCTGTGCGGCGAGGCCTTGGGCGGCTCGGCAGCGGGGGCCGGCTCGTCGGCCGGAGCGGCCTGCGGCGCCTCGTCGGGCAGTTTCGCCGGCACCGAGCCGGCGATCATCAGGGCGTCGATCACGTGGATGATGCCGTTCGAGGTCATCACGTCGGGCTGGGTGATGGTGGCGTTGTCAGCCTTCAGCACCCCGTCGGTGGTGCCGTCGACGACGATCTGGTCGCCGGCGCCGGACGGCACCGGGCCGTGCGCGCCCTTGATCTTCGAGGAGTCGATCTTGGCGTTGATGATGTAGTGCAGCAGCCACTTCTGCAGCGCCGTCTTGTCGCCCATCATCGAGTTGAGCTTGTCCTGGGTGAAGACGGAATCCGGCGGCGCGAACACCGTCAGGCCCGGGCTCGACTTCAGCAACGCCGAGAGGTTCGTCGCGTCCAACGCCTTTACGAAGTTGTTGAACTGGCCGGAAAGCCGCAGCGTGGTGATCAGGTCGCCGTTCGGGACCAGCTTGGCGCCCGGTGCGGCCGGCGTGGCGGGCGGCGCCGCAGCGGTCGCGGGCGGGGTCTGCGCGGCCCCCGGCGTTTGGGCGAAAGCGGCCCCGGCGATCAGGGAAACGGCTGCGGCCGCGGTCAACAGGCGATGAATCGGCATCGGGTCCTCGATTTGAATGCGAACGACTATCAATGGTCAGGCAACTGGGAACGCGTGTTTACCGCGCGGGTTCGCGCTGTCTACGGGTCGCAGAGCCTAGGTTTCCACGTCACGGGTTCGTGACCGCAGGGTTCCCACCCTAGAACAAACCCGCTGGACCGCTCAATCGCCCAATTTCCGGGCAATCGCCGCCAGAGCCGCCCAGGAATCGTGCGCCAAGGGCCTTCTTGTCCAGCTTGGCCCGGCATCCGGGCGCGCCGCCGCGCCGCACCGATAGCGTCAGCCGACCGCCGCGAGACGAGATGGGGACACTTCGCGGCGGCGCACCTCAACACTGACGGCCGGTCCAGCCTCAAGGGCCGCGCGGGAGCGAGCGGATGAAACTGATCATGGCGATCGTCAAACCCTTCAAGCTGGACGACGTGCGCGAAGCGCTGGTCGGGGCCGGCGTCGAGGGGCTGACGGTTTCGGAAGTCAAAGGCTACGGCCGGCAGAAGGGGCAGACCGAGATCTACCGGGGCGCCGAGTACCAGGTGAACTTCCTGCCCAAGGTGAAGCTCGAGGCGGTCGTCGACGACACCGCGGTCGGCAAGGCGGTCGAGGCGGTCAAGGCCGCCGCCGCCACGGGCAAGATCGGCGACGGCAAGATCTTCGTTCTCAACGTCGAGGACGCCGTGCGCATCCGGACCGGCGAGACCGGCGCCGCGGCGCTCTAGCGGTCAGAAAGAACAAGGGGACATCAGACCATGAAGCTCATCGGATTGAAAAGGCTGGCGGGGCTCGCGCTCGCCACCGCCATGATCGGGGGGCCGCTCGCCGGCTCCGCGCTCGCCCAGACCGCGCCAGCGCCGGCTGCGCCCGCACCCGCCGCCGCAGCTCCGGCCGCGACACCGGCTCCAGCGGCGGCGACGCCCGCGGCTCCCGCCGCGGCTGCTCCGGCCGCCGCGCCCGCCGCCGCCACGCCGCCCAAGATCGACACCGGCGACACCGCCTGGATGCTCACCTCCTCGGTGCTGGTGCTGATGATGACCATCCCGGGCCTGGCGCTGTTCTACGCCGGCATGGTGCGCAAGAAGAACATCCTGGCGACCCTCGCCCAGAGCTTCGGCGCCACCGCCCTGATCACCGTGCTCTGGATGGTGATCGGCTACTCCATCGCCTTCACCGACGGGGGCAAGAACAACGCCTTCATCGGCGGGGTGAAGTACCTGTTACTTGGACCGATGGGGCTCAACTCGACCAGTTCGCTGGCCGCGACGATCCCTGAGTCCGTCTACATGTTCTTCCAGATGACCTTCGCGATCATCACGCCCGCCCTGATCGCCGGCGCGCTGGCCGACCGGATGAAGTTCTCGGCGTTCCTGGCCTTCATGGGCGCCTGGCTGCTGCTGGTCTACTGCCCGATCGCCCACTGGGTGTGGGGCGGCGGCTGGTTGGGGTCCATGGGCGCGCTTGACTACGCCGGCGGCACCGTCGTGCACCTGAACGCCGGCACCGCCGGTCTGGTGGCGGCCCTGATGCTGGGCAAGCGCAAGGGCTTGGGGACCGAGAACATGGCCCCGCACAACCTGGCCTACAGCGTCATCGGCGCCTCGCTCCTGTGGGTCGGCTGGTTCGGGTTCAACGCCGGCTCGGCCGTGACCTCCAACGTCAACGCCGGCATGGCGGCGGCGGCGACGCAGATCGCTACGGCTGGCGCGGCTCTGGCCTGGATGTGCGCCGAGTGGATCATCGCCAAGAAGCCGTCGGTGCTGGGCATGGTGTCCGGCGCGGTGGCGGGCCTGGTGGCGATCACGCCGGCTTCCGGCTTCGTCAACGCCAGTAGCGCGCTGATCATCGGCATCGCGGCGGGCGTGGTCTGCTACATCTCGGCGGTCCACGTGAAGAAGATGTTCGGCTACGACGACGCGCTGGACGCCTGGGGCGTGCACGGGGTCGGCGGCGCGCTGGGCGCTCTGCTCACCGGCGTGTTCGCGAGCAAGGCGATCAACGCCGCCTCGGCGCCCAAGGGCGGCCTGTTGGAGGGCAACCCCCACCAGATGCTGCTGCAGGTCTATGACGTCGGCGCGACCTTCTTCTACTGCGGCGCCGTCACCTTCGTGATCCTGCTGGTGATC
>DATAUR010000104.1:0-2643 GCA_036268175.1 Phenylobacterium sp.
GCCACCTGGCGCAGCGCCTCTTCGTTGACGTCGGTGAGGATCAGCTTGGCGCCCGCGGCGTGCAGCTTTTCGGCCAGGAAGGCGCCCACGTGGCCGACGCCCTGGATCGCCACGGTCACCCCGTCGAGGTCGCGGTTCAGCGCCCGGCGCACGCCCAGCTTGACCCCCTGGAACACGCCCTCCGCGGTCACCGGGCTCGGGTCGCCAGACGCCGCGGCGTGGCCGGTGAGGCCGGCGACGAAGCGGGTGGTCTTGCGCGCGTGCATCAGGTCGGCGGGCGAGACGCCCACATCCTCGGCCGTCCAGTACTTGCCGCCCACCGCCTCGACCGCGCGGCCGAAGGCTTCGAACAGGGCCGGGGTCTTCATGGTGCGGCTGTCGCCGATGATCACGGCCTTGCCGCCGCCCAGCTCCAGGTCGGCCATGGCGTTCTTGTAGGACATGGCGCGGGAGAGCCTGAGCGCATCCTCCAGCGCCGCCTCGGCGCTCGCGAACGGCCACATGCGGCAACCGCCGGCGGCGGGGCCTCGGGCCGTGGAATGTACGGCGATGATGCATTTCAGGCCGGTTTTTTCGTCAAAGAACGCGTGGACGCCTTCGTGGCCCTCAAAGGCGGGGGAATCGAACAAGGTCATGCCGCGGACATCACTGATGCTGGGGGAGGGAAATTGCGGGCTCAGCCTCTACGCCGGACCGATGACCGGAACAACCCCGCTTTAGGAGCCCGCCAAGGCCTGGACCTGGTTGGGCGCGGTGGGCGCGCTAGGGATTTTCGGGGCGCCGGACGGCAGGGGCGCGGAGGGATCGCGGATGAAGGCCAGGATGTCCTTCCAGACGATCGGGCCCTCCTTGTCGCGCATCATCAGATGGTAGCCGTGGGCGTAGTAGGCCGAGCGGTCGGTGGGCTTCAGCCGCGCGGCCGCCTTGAAGGCCGCCTCCTTGGGGATGATCTGGTCGTGGGCGCCGTAGAGATAGAAGGTCGGCAGCGTGGCCTTGCCCACGTCGTCGGCCGCCTTGTCCATGGTGGTGACCAGGCCATAGAGGGTGTCCGACCGCGCGCCCCAGATCATCAGGGGATCGCGGCCCATGGCGATCAGTTCGTCGCGGTTGTCCGACGCCATCACGTGCGAGGTGAGCCAGCTTGGCGGGGTGTAGACCTTCGGCCCGGTGAAGTTGGCCGCGAACCACAGCAGGGTCTTGTAGGGCAGCGGCTGCTCGCGCCAGCCCCAGACCGCCGGCGACATCAGCACCAGCCGGTCGGCGGTCGGCGGCCGATCCGAGGCGAAGGCCTCCGCCGCGACCGCCCCGCCGAGGCTCTCGCCGGCCACCACGACGATGGCGTGCGGGTATTTCTGGCGCACCAGGGCGGTGACGGTGCGCAGGTCCTCCACCAGCAGGTCGTCGCCCGCCCAGACGCCGCGGTCGGGCGAGCGGCCAAAGCCCCGCTGGTCGTAGGCGATGGTGGTGACGCCCTGACTGGCCCACCAGGGCGCGGCCATGTGGAAGGCGTTGGCGTAGTCGTTCATGCCATGCACGCCGACGATCACCGCCCAGGGCTCGGCGGTGGTCGCGTCCCACTCGGAAAGCCCGAGCTTAGCGCCATCGAAGCTGACGATGTCACTGGCCTCGAGCCTGGGACCGGAAAAGCCCAGCGGCGGCCGGCCAGCCTGCTGCACCATCAGCGGCGTGCAGCCGGCGAGCAGCAGGGCGGCGAACAGGGGAGCGAGAAAACGCGTCATGCGTGGCGGTGACATGCCAGAGCGGTTCGGCGATTTCGAGGCGCCATCACGTCGCGCCTTCGTCCTCGCTCGCGACCTCCGTCGGCAATCGCAGCCGATAGACGCCCTTGAAGTCGTCCGGGTCAGCTGGCTTGTTGTGGCGCAGGATCACCAGCTTTTCCTGCCGCGCCAGGCCCCGCGCCACGGCGCGGACGTGGCCGAGCGTACGCCGCCAGCCCTCCGGATCGGCGGCCCGCGCCACTTCCTCCGGCGACACCGACTTGCCCGGCGCGACCTTGGCCAACAGGTCGAAGATGGCCGTCTCGATCTCGGCGCTCACCTTCAGCCGCCCCGCTTCAGGGTCTCGCGCGCGATGACCACCTGCTGGATCTGGCTGGTGCCCTCGTAGATGCGGAAGATGCGCACGTCGCGGTAGAGGCGCTCGATCCCGTGGTCGGCGACGTAGCCCGCCCCGCCGAAGATCTGCACAGCGCGATCGGCCACCCGGCCGACCATCTCCGACGCGAAGTACTTGGCCGCGGCGGCCTCCATGGTGACACTCTGGCCGGCGTCCCGCTTGCGGGCGGTCTCCATCGTCAGCGCCTTGGCGGCCAGGCTCTCGGTCTTGCTGTCGGCGATCATCCCCTGGAGGAGCTGGAAGTTCGACAGCGCCTGGCCGAACTGCTTGCGCTCGCCCATGTAGGCCACGCAGTCCTTGATCAGCCGCTCGGCGACGCCGATGCAGACCGCCGAGATGTGTAGGCGGCCGCGGTCCAGCACCTGCATGGCGACCTTGAAGCCCTCGCCTTCCCGGCCCAGCCGATTGGCGACCGGCACCCGGACATTGTCGAAGATCACATCGCAGATGTGGGCGCCCTGCTGGCCCATCTTCTTCTCGGGCTTGCCGACCGACAGGCCCGGCAGG
>DATAUR010000105.1:0-3988 GCA_036268175.1 Phenylobacterium sp.
TCCTCGCCCTTCAAGCTGCCGCCCAGGTCGTTGACCACGACCTTCGCGCCTTCCTGGGCCGCGATCAGGGCGCAGTCGCGCCCGATGCCGTTGCCGCCGCCTGTAACCAGGACCACCTTGCCGTCTAACGCGCCCATGGAAGTATCTCCCTATCTGAATAGGCCGACAGTTATTCGAGGCGGTCGGCCTTGCGCAAGGCGGGAAACAGGAAGGCCCAGGCGCCGGTGACGATCAGGGCGCCGATCCCGCCGAACAGCGCCGCGCCGACGGGACCCAGGAAGCGGGCCACGACGCCGCTCTCGAATTCGCCCAGCTCGTTCGAGGCGCCGATGAACACCGAGGAGACCGCCGCCACCCGGCCGCGCATGGCGTCGGGCGTGACCAATTGGACGAGGGTGCCTCGGATATAGACGCTGAGCATATCGGCGCCGCCGAGCACGGCCAGCGCCGCGACCGACAGCGCCAGGCTGCGCGATAGGGCAAAGAGGCAGGTGGCCGCGCCGAAGGTCGCGACACCCGCGAACATGAACAGGCCCGCCTTGCTGCGGATCGGGTTGGCGGCGAGCAGCAGGGCCACGGCCGTCGCGCCGATCGCCGGCCCGGATCGCAGGAGGCCAAAGCCCTGGGCTCCGATGTGCAGGACATCGCGGGCGAACACGGGGAGGAGCGCGGTCGCCCCGCCCAGCAGCACCGCGAAGAGGTCCAGGCTGATGGCCCCGAAGACGATCTTCTGGTTCCAGACGTAGGCCAGCCCCTCCTTCACCAGCTCCCACCGCGAACCTGGATTGACCACCGGCTGGGCATTCTTGCGGATCAGGAAGGTGCAGAGGGCGGCCACGCCATAGAGGGCGAAGGTCGTGAAGTAGGCGTAGGCCGGCGAACTCGCGACCAGGAGCCCGCCCGCCGCCGGACCGATGATCGAGGCGGTCTGCCAGGCGAGCGAATTCCAGGCGATGGAGCGGGGCAGCAGCTCGCGCGGCACCAGCATGGGGCCTAGCGCGGTGTTGGCCGGGTTGAAGAAGGCTCGCGCCGAGCCGAACAGGAAGCCGACGACGAGCAGCAGCGCCACCGAGGCGTGGCCCGTCCAGGTGGCGATGGCCAGCGTCAGCACCGTGGCGATCTCGCCGGCGAAGCAGATCAGCAGCACCTTGCGCCGGTCGTAGCGGTCGGCCGTCTCTCCCGCCGGCAG
The DNA here is from genome assembly GCA_036268175.1 of Phenylobacterium sp. Taxonomy (GTDB): domain Bacteria; phylum Pseudomonadota; class Alphaproteobacteria; order Caulobacterales; family Caulobacteraceae; genus Phenylobacterium. The sequence continues at coordinate 1,190 of DATAUR010000105.1, forward strand.
GGTCAGCAGGAAGACCGGGATGAAGCCCGCCAGCCCGATCATCCCCACCAGGAAGGAGCTTTCCTTCACCGAATGGGTGGCGCGCGCGATGGCGTACATCTGCCAGCCCATGGCGACGCTCTGGATCTGGGCGGCGAAGGCTCCGGTCCAGCGGGAAGTCCAGAACAGCAGATAGTCCCGCTCCTTGAGGAGCGCCCGCGCGGAGGGGACGGCGGCCGGGGAAAGCGGGTCGGTGGAAGGCTCGGCCATGGGCGGCGCGAACCTGCCCTGCGGCGTCGCCGCCGTCCAGACGACATTGACCTCGCCGCCATTCGCCCCTATTTCCGCCCGCCTCGACCACTAAGGTCCTGGCGGCCATGCGACGACTGCGACGAACCGGGCGCGCTCAAGGCGCCATCTGATCCACGCTCCCGCCGCGCCATCGCGCGCCGGGATTTTCGTCGTCTCTGGTCGAAGTCTTCCAAAACCCATGTCAGCCCACCCCAATTCCGCCCAGCCTGGGGCGCCGCCGCCAGCGCTCATCCTGCAACCCGAACGGCCCCAGGACGGGCCGCTGGTCGACGCCCTGATCGAACGCGCCTTCGGCCCCGGCCGCTACGTCAAGGCGTCTGAGCGGGTGCGCGAGTTCGCGACCTTCGCGCCCGAGATGTCGGTCTGCGCCTGGAGCGGCGAGCGTCTGCTCGGCTGCGCGCGCATGTGGCATGTGCGGGTCGGCGGCCGGCCGGTGATGTTCCTGGGCCCCTTCGCCGTGGAGCAAGGCGAACGCAGCGCTGGCTTTGGCGCACGGCTGATTGCCCGGGCCTGCGAAGCGGCGCAGGCCGCCGGGGAGAGCCACGTGGTGCTGGTCGGCGACGAGCCCTACTTCAGTCGCGTGGGCTTTGCGACCGCGCCGGGCCGTCGGGTGATCCTGCCCGGTCCGGTGGATCAGCGCCGCGTGCTGGTGCGCGCGCTCACCGCCGACGCCGGCGAGCTGGCCGGGCCGATCGAGCCGGCTTGAGGCGGCCGCTTGAGGCTGGCGGCGGGCGCGCCTACCTTCTGAGGCATGGCGGACGAAGCGGTCAGACCGGGGCTTGAGGGGATCGTCGCGGCGGCCCAATCCTTATCGGGAAAAGGGCAGGCGCCGGGGCGCGGCCTGCCGCCGGTGCACCTGTGGAATCCGCCCCACTGCGGCGAGATCGATATCTTCATCCGCAAGGACGGCGTCTGGTTCCACGAGGGCACGCCCATCGGCCGCGAAGCCCTGGTGCGGCTGTTCTCCACCGTGCTGCGCAAGGACCCGGACGGCATCCACCTGGTGACCCCGGTGGAGAAGATGAAGATCCGGGTCGAGGACGCGCCCTTCGTGGCCACTCGGGTCGACCGGGTGGGCGAGACCCTGCGCTTCCTCACCAACGTCGGCGACGAGGTGGAGGCGGGACCGGAGAACTACGTGCGCGTGGAGATGGCCGAAGACGGCGAACCGCGCCCCTACCTGCACGTGCGCCGGGGCCTGGAGGCGCTGATCGCTCGGCCGGTGTTCTACGAGCTGGTGGAACTGGCCGAGGAGCGCGAGACGCCCGACGGCCCGACGCTGGGCGTCGCCTCCAATGGCGCCTGGTATCCGGTCGGTCCCGCCCGGGCCCACCGGCTGTGAGCTTGCGAGGGCGGCGCGGCGACCTGCGCGACTGGATCGGCCAGCACCTGGATTCGCTGGAGGCGCATGACCCGCACGCAAACGGCCAGATTGCTTCCGACTTCGATCTCTCCAAGGCCTATGGGCCCACCGAGGTCGACGGGCCGCTGACGCCGGCGGCGGTGCTGATCGCGCTGGTGGAGCGCGACGCGGGGCTGACGGTGATCCTGACCAGGCGCGCCGATACGCTTCGCCGCCACACCGGCCAGATCGCTCTGCCGGGCGGGCGGCGCGAGCCCGGCGAGACGTCCTGGCAGACGGCGCTGCGCGAGGCGCATGAGGAGATCGGGCTGGAGCCCAGGTTCGTTTCGCCGGTGGGACTCTCGACGCCCTATCGCACCGGCACCGGCTTCCTGATCACACCGGTGGTGGGCTTCGTGCGGCCGGGCTTCACGCTCAAGGCCAACCCCGACGAGGTGGCCGACATCTTCGAGACGCCGTTCGGCTTCCTGATGGATCCGGCCAACCTGGAGGAGCACGAGCGCGAACTGCCGTCCGGCGAGACGCGGCGGTTCTACGCCTACACCCACGAGGACCGGTTCATCTGGGGCGCGACGGCGGGGATGCTACGGGCGCTCTACGACCGGCTCTATGGAGCCGCCGTTGCCTGAGATCGTCTTCTGGCGCCTGTTGCTGATCGCCGTGCCGTTCGTGGTGTGGTTCGTCTGGGCGTTCTGGGCCAAGCGCACCGGTCGCGCCATGGGCTCGACGCCCTGGGCCTGGCTGGTGACTGCGGGGCTGGTGCTGGTGGGTCTGTCGCTGGTGGCCACCGCGGTGTTCCACACGGATAACCGGCACGAGGTCTATGTGCCCGGCAAAGTCATCGCCGGCGGCGAGGTCACCAAGGGCTATTTCGAGAAGGCCCCGCCAACCGCTAAGAACGCCCCCAGATGAGCGAGACGATCGGCCAACGCCCGTGGATGACCGCGCCGGAGACGGCGGCGGTGCTGGACGCTCTGGAGGCGGCCGGCGGGGCCGACTGCGCCCGCTTCGTCGGCGGCTGTGTGCGCAACACCCTGATCGGCAAGCCGGTGAGCGACATCGATATCGCCACCCGTCTGACCCCGGACGCGGTGACCAAGGCGCTGGAGGCCGCCGGGTTGAAGGCCGTGCCGACTGGGGTCGAG
>DATAUR010000106.1:0-24975 GCA_036268175.1 Phenylobacterium sp.
GCTCGACCTGATGAACGGCTACGCCAAGGACGGCTCCGACGCCGGCCTGAAGGGCGGGGCCGCGAAGATCGTTCCCACCGTCCAGATGCACCTCGACAAGATCAAGGGCATCCAGGCCTCGCTGAAAAGCTGAGGCCGGCCAGACGTTCGGGCGCGACGGCGCCGGTCGCTCCTTCTGGAGGAGGAGCGGCCGGCGTTTTCGTCTCTGGAAAGTTCGGGGACGGGAAGGCTACTCGGCGTCGGCCGGGGCGGCCTTCTTGACCGCCTTCTTGCGGGTCGCCTTGGGCTTGGCGGGCGGCGGCTCGGGGGCCGCGCCGCGCACATAGGAGGTGTCGCCGCGGTCCAGCGTCGACTGCGTCACCCCGCCCTGGTCCACCGCCACGCCCAGATAGCGCATGCCGTCGGGGCCATAGGAGATGTCGGCCATCGGCACCTTGGGGTCGCGCTTCAGCTCGGACGCGTCGCGCAGGGTCATGCGCAGGGTCATGGCCTCGCGGGCCACGCCATCGGCGTCGGCCTGTTCGATCAGGTAACGGGCTTCCTCGGCGGAACTGCCGCGGCGGCGGGCGGGTTTGGGGGTCTGTGCGTTCATGATCTCAGGCGTCCGCGAAGAAGCCGTGTTCGCCGCTCACCCGCACTTGGCAGGGACGGCCCTGGTCCTGCAGGGCGCGGGCGCGCTTGTTGGCGGCGGCCTTGGCCTCCTCCTTCTCCGACGTGTGGTCGGAGAAAACGCCCATGTGCTCGACCGCCCAGCGGCCTTCGTGGCGCGCCACGGTAAGGGTTTCGCGATCGGCTGCGCCTCGTATGGCCATGCTGGATGATCCTTCTAAAGCGCGGCGCATGCGCCGCGGCCCCGGGACTGTTATAAAAAGATTACGGACCTAGTTTTCTATAGGTAAAACAGCGGCCTGTCTCCCCCTCATGGCAAAGATTCCGCGAATCTCCTTGCCTATTGCCGCAGATGATGCGAGGATGGCTGCATCGAATATCGTTTTGGCTCGCCCGCTCTCCACCCCCGATTTCAAAGTCGGGCGCCGGAACCGCCCTCGACCCTCTCCGAAAATTTGATCGTGCCGCCCATCGTGGGCGCGTGAATACTTAAGACCCGGAAGGGGATACTGATATGGCGACTGGTGTCGTGAAGTGGTTCAACGGCCAAAAAGGCTTCGGTTTCATTCAGCCCGATGATGGCGGCCAAGATGTGTTCGTGCACATCTCCGCGGTCGAGCGGGCCAACATGTCTTCGCTGAACGAAGGTCAAAAGATCAGCTACGAGCTGGAAAAGGACCCGCGCAACGGCAAGACGTCCGCCGGCCAGCTCGGCGCCGCCTAAGGCCGAACGCTTGAGCCCCCAGGGGCTTGCGTAGAACCAAGTCAAGGGCCGGCGCTGCGAAGCGCCGGCCCTTTTCGTTTGGGGGGCGGCGCTTGCCTGGACGATGAACGACCCTTCACTCTGGTCCCAGGCATGTTCCGCGCCGAATCGGATGGACACAATGGGGTCGCTAAGCCTGCCAATGCATCGCCTGATCAGGCCCCTCTTCTTCGGGCTCGTCCTGCTTGCGCTTCCAGCCGTGGCGTGGGCGCACCCGAAGATGACAAAGTGGGACAAGGACCATTCCCTGCCCACTCGGCTGGGCTCGTTCAGCCTTTCCTGGTCGCGCGAGTCGGGAAGGGGCGACGAAGACGACTTTGCCATCCTCCACGTCACCGATCCCCAGGGGCGCAAGACGGACATCAAGTCGGAGATCGCTTTTGACGACGTCTACGCTTCGCTAGGCGTCGGCAGGATCGACCCTCGGAGCCCAAAGCCGCAGTTGCTGCTGACCAGCTACACCGGCGGCGCGCACTGCTGCGTGCACATCCAGATCCTGGACTTCATCGCCGGCCGCTGGCGCACCGTGGATGTTGGGACGTTCGACGGCGAGCCGTTCACCGCATTCCCGATCGACATCGACGGCGACGGAATCGCTGACATTCAGCATTGGGACGACCGCTTCGCCTATGCCTTCGGCTGCTATGCCTGCAGTTGGATGCCTCCGCGTGTCTTCGCCCTTCGCGGCGGCAAAGTGCGGGACGTCTCCGCCGCATCGCGCTATCGGCCGCTGTATGTGAAGGACTACGCGGGGGCCAAGGAACAGTGCTTGAAGCACGCGAACCCCGCCTGCGCAGGCCTGATCGCTGATGGCTATCGGCTGGGCCGCGCGGACGAAGCCTGGGTTGTCGCCATGGCAAACATCGATCCCGAGGACGAATGGACTCTGCCAGGCTGCAAGGTGAAGGCTCCCCCCGGTAAATGTCCCAAGGACCAACAATTCCACACAGCCGATTTCCGCCCGGCGCTCACAAAATTTCTGGCAGATAACGGCATCGCGCCGTCGCCAGGGGGGTCAGGAGTCCATGCAAATTAGGCCGTCCACCTGAACGCGTCCCCAGTGCGGACGCGGTGGGTGCGCCAACCTCCACAATCGGTACGCTGACAGCTCTCCCCAAGCGGAGCATCTGCGCTAGAGTTGCAGCCATGCGCACCCTGTCCCTGATTTCCGCCGCCGCCCTGGCGGCCTTCGCAACCTCCGCCATCGCCGCCGACGCTGCCGCGGGCTCCGGCCCCATCTCGCCGGAGCGCCTCTCCGCCGACGTGAAGGTGCTGGCCGACGCCAAGCTCTATGGCCGCGCGCCGGGCGGACCGGGCGAGGCCGGCACGCTCGCCTGGCTCGAAGGCCAGTTCAAAGCCCTGCGGCTCAAACCCGCCGGCGACAACGGCGGCTGGACCCAGGCGGTGCCGCTGATCCGCTTCACCGTCGCGCCCGATCCCAAATTCAGCCTCACCGCCGGCGGAAAGACGCAGGCGCTCGCCGAGACCCAACAGATCATGGCCTGGACCCAGCGCCCGGTGGCGCGGGTCAGTATCGCCAAGGCGCCGCTGGTGTTCGTCGGTTACGGCGTCACCGCCCCGGAACGCGGCTGGGACGACTTCAAGGGCGTCGACCTGAGGGGCAAGATCGCGGTCTTCCTGATCAACGACCCCGACTTCGAGGCCCAGCCGGGCGAGCCGGTCTATGGCAAGTTCGGCGGCAAGGCGGCCACCTACTACGGCCGCTGGATTTACAAGTACGAGGAGGCCGCGAGGCGGGGCGCGCTGGGCGCCCTGATCGTCCACGAGACCGCCGGCGCGGCCTATCCCTGGTCCACCGTCACCGCTTCCAACGGCGACAGCTACGACGTGGTGCGGCCCGACGCGGCCAAGGTCCATCCCCTGCTGCAGGGCTGGATCCAGCGCGACGTGGCGGTGAACCTGTTCAAGGCGTCGGGCCTGGACTTCGAAGCCCTGAAGAAACAGGCCCGGACCGCCGGCTTCCATCCGGTGACGCTGAAGGGCGCCAGTTTCTCCGCCGACCTGGGCGTCAAAACTGTCCGCCTGCTCAGCCACAATGTGCTGGCCGAGATCCCCGGGACGAAACGCCCCAACGAGAGCGTGATGTTCGGCGCCCACTGGGACGCCTTTGGCCAGGGGCCGGCCGACGCCACCGGCGACACCATCCGCCATGGCGCCATCGACGACGGCATGGGCGTGGCGGGCGTGCTGGAGATCGCCCGCGCCTTCGCCAAGGCGCCGCCGCCGCAGCGCACCGTGGTCTTCGGCATCTGGACCGCCGAGGAGCGCGGCCTGCTGGGCAGCGAATACTACGCCAGCCACCCGAAGTTCCCGCTGGCGACCACGGCGGGGGACTTCACCATGGACGTGGTGCAGACCGCCGGCCCCAGCCACGACCTGGTGCTGGTGGGCGCGGGGCAAGACAGCCTGGAGGGCGACCTCGCCAAGGCCGCCGCCCGCCAGGGCCGCACCATCACGCCCGACCCCTATCCGGAAAAGGCGCTGTTCTACCGCGCCGACCACTTCAGCGTCGCCAAACGCGGGGTGCCGACGTTGTTGATCATGGGCATGGCCGGCGGCCCGGACTTGCTGAAGGGCGGCCGCGCGGCCGGCGAGCGCTGGGTCAGCGACTACACCACCCGCTGCTATCACCAGGTCTGCGACAACTGGAGCCCGGATTGGGACCTGCGCGGCGCGGCCCAGGACATCGAGCTGTTCTATGAGGTCGGCCGAGACCTCGCCAACTCCAGCCGCTGGCCGACCTGGAACGCGACCTCGGAGTTCAAGCCGATCCGCGCCCAGACCGCCGCGGCGCGGAAGTAAGCCCGGGCGTGACAGACACCGCCGGCGGCCCATCTAAAACCCCGCCCAGGCCCAACCCGTTCGTCGGGCCGGGCATCCTCGCGGTCTGGCTGGCGCTCGGCGCGCTGGTCGTCGAGCGCCCCGCCCGCCTGGAGGTCTTCGTCTTCGTGATGGTCGGTTGGGTCCTGTCGGTGATGGCCCACGAATTCAGCCACGCCGCCGTCGCCTGGCTGGGCGGCGACCGCACGGTGGCGGAGAAGGGCTACCTGTCGTTCGACCCGCGCCGCTATGGCGACCTGGGCGTCAGCCTGGTGATCCCGCTGCTGGCGCTCGCCATGGGCGGCGTCGGCTTCCCGGGTGGCGCGGTCTACATCCGCCAGGACCTGATCCGCGGCCGGCTCTGGCGCTCCGCCTCGTCCCTGGCGGGCCCGGCGGCGACCTTCGCCATCCTGCTGGTTCTGAGCTTCGGCCTGTCGTTCTGGCTCGGCTGGGGGCTGGACGGCAACGGGCCGATCGCGCTGTTCGAGGCGCTGACCGTGCTGGGCTTCCTGCAGGCCATGGCGCTGATCCTCAACCTCCTGCCGATCCCCGGCCTCGACGGCTTTGGCGCGATCCGGCCGTTCCTGCCGGCCAGCCTCGCGCCACACATCCGCAAGGCCGAGGGCCTGGTGATGGTCGCCCTGCTGTTGGTGATCTTCGTGGTCCCGGGCGCCAGCGCCGCCCTGTCCCGCGCCGCCGCGACGCTCTCGGTCTGGCTCGGCCTCGACCTCGACGCACTGCGCGCCGGCTGGGGCGCATTCCACTTCTGGCAGCGGTAGCTTCGCGCGGCTAAACTCGCGCCATGCTCCTGCGCCGCACCCTCCTCGCCCTCGCCGCCGCCTTGGCCGCCACGGGGACCCTCGCCACCTCGGCTCTCGCCCAGACCGCCAATCCCCGCGTGGTGATCACCACCACCGAAGGGGCGATGACGCTGGAGCTCTATCCGGACAAGGCGCCGATCACGGTGGCCAACTTCCTGAAGTACGTCGACCGCAAGCTCTATGACGGGGCGACCTTCTACCGGGCGTCGAAGCCCAAGGGGCAGGTCGCCAACGACTACGGCACCATCCAGGGCGGCCTGCAGAACAACCCCAAGAAGGTGCTGCCGCCCATCGCCCACGAGAGCACCCTGAAGACCGGTCTGAAGCACATCGACGGGACCATCTCCATGGGCCGCCACGCGCCGGGCACCGCCCAGGCCGACTGGTTCATCTGCATCGGCGACATGCCCTACCTGGACGCCGACCCGAAGGACCCCAGCAATCCGGGCTTCGCCGCCTTCGGCCGCATGGTCGAGGGCAAGCCGGTGGCCGAGGCGATCCTGGGCCTGCCCACCGATCCCAACGCCGGGGTCGGCGCCATGAAGGGCGAGATGCTGGCCAAGCCGGTGAAGATCATCTCCATCCGCCGCGCCCCGCCGCCGGACCCCGCCGCCACTCCCGCTCCGGCCGCATCCGCCGCGACGCCCGCCGCCCCGACCACGCCCGCGGCGCCCAAGTCGTGAGCGCGCCGCCCGCCTCGCCGCTGAAGATCGGCGTCGACGTTCCCTGGGTGACCGCCTGGTCGGAAGAGCTGATGACCGGCTTCGGCCCCTGTCCCAGCGTCGATGGGGCGATCGCCGTGGCGCAGATCGACAAGCCCGGCGTCGGCGAGCCGCAGTACGCCCGCAACCACGTCTTCCGTCAGCGCAAGTCGGTGCGCGAAATGCTCTGCCCCATGTGCGGCAAGCCCACCGTCAACGGCGACCGCTGGAGCCAGACCGGCCACTGGACCACCGCTGGCGAAGTGCGGGCCCGCAACATGGGCGTCTGGCTGCCGGGGGACTTCCCCGACCGCCGGCCGCTGTTCGACGCCGGCGGCATCGCGCCCATGCACCGCGCCTGCGCCGAGCGCTCGCAGGCGCTCTGCCCGTTCCTGCACGACCTGCCCGATCAGGAGCTGAAGGCCTTCCCCGACGCCTGGATCATCGCCACGCTCGCGGTGGAGGCGCGCCAGAAGCCCAGCATCGCCAACGTCCCCAAGGCCCCCATCGTGGCGATCAGCTTCCTGCAACTGATCGGCGTCCCGGACTTCGCGGGCTAGGGCGCAGGGGCGAATGGCTAGCGCGAATATTACCGACCGTTCAGAACATTACACAGAGTTTAGGTAATTAATCTGCAGTAACTTTGTGAATTCGAGGTCATTACGCAGACTTCACGGGACCTGACAGGTGTTCCCAAGTATTCCCTCTTCATCGGCGGCCCGCACCGCCGGCCACATTCGGAAGAGGATACACACCATGGCTACCCTGATCGCCCGCTTCGCCACCGCCGCCACCCTGGTCCTGGCCGCCGCGCCGGTGGCGTCCATCGCCTCGACCGCCCACGCCCAGGGCCACGAACGGGTCCGCGTCGCCGACCTGAACATGGCCACATCTTCGGGCAAGGCCGTCTTCGAGGCCCGCGTCGACCACGCCGCCCGCCGCTTCTGCTCGGCTGAACACAACCTGACCCTCAAGGCCGCCTGCGTCGCCGGCGTCCAGACCGAGGCCAAGGAGAAGATCGCCAGCGACGTCCAGTTCGCGTCTCGCGTCTAACCGTCACCTCCATGCGTACATGGAGTGTGAGGGCCTTCCCCCGGCCCTCTAGCCAGCCCGCCACAGGCTCCCCGGCCGCCTGGTGGGCCCTGAGGCCCGCGACCCTCCCCGGCCGCGGGCCTCTTGTTATCTGGACGGTCCGAAAAAGCCCGAGTTGGCTAGAGGTGGGCCAGCGTCCCCTGGAAGATCCAGTCGCTAGGCAGGCTGGAAAGCTGCACGTTCTCCAGGATCATCTCGTTGCCGCCGCCCATGTCGACGACGGTGTTGGCGCCGACCTGGGACGTGTGGAACACCGTTCCGGGATCGAGCTCCACGCGATCGCCCTTGGCGTAGTTGAAGTTGGTGATCTCGTCCGTTCCGATGGTCAGCGAGCCGTGAAAGAGGTCCGCGCCGCTGCCGCCCGTCTCGGTGTCGTTGCCGAGGTCGCCGGAGATGTACTGGTTGCCGGAGCCTGCGGTGATCACGTCGTCGCCCTGGCCGCCGCGGATGATGTCGAAGCCGTTGCCGCCCACAAGGGTGTCATTACCCAGGTTTCCGAAGACCAGGTTGCCGCCGGTATGGGCGGTGATGCTGTCGTTGCCCTGGCCGCCCACCAGCCAGTCCGAGCCACCGGAGCCGCCGTCGATAGTGTCATTGCCCTTGTTGCCGTTGATGTCGTCGAAGCCGGCGCCGCCCTGGATCGAGTCGTCGCCGCCGTTGCCGCGCAGGTAGTTGTTGGCGCCCGAGCCGGCGCCGATGGTGTCGTTGCTCTCCGGCGCCTGGATGGTGTCGCCGCCGCCGGCCGTTCCGGTGATCACCTGGCCGGTCGCGGTGGTCGTGCCGGTGGTGTCCGAGACCCCCACCGTGTAGCTGCCGGCGTAGCCGTCCACGAAGGCGCCGGCGTCCACATAGAAGGTCCCGCTGGTCGGAGCCTGGAAGACGATCCGCGAATCCGGGTTGGCGCCGTCGACGATGTCGTCGTTGGTGGCGACGGTGGCGCCGGTGGCGTCGTGCAGGCGCAGGAACGGGTCGGCCAGCGTGCCGCCGTGCCCGGTCGCGCCGGTCTCGGTGATCGTGTAGGTCTCGCCGCCCTGCAGGTTTACGGCGAACCAGTCGCGGTCGCCGGCTATCTGCAAGGCGCCGCCGGCTGTGCCGCCCACCGACAATTGCCCGAATGCATGGGCGGTGTCGGTGAAGCTGCTGGCGAAGTCGTCGGGCGCCGGGACGAACGCCCCGCTGGCGCTGGTGGGATTCCAGCCCAGAATGTCCAGCACCTGCAGGTCGGTGGCCGAAACCGAGCCCGGCGATCCCGGGCCGCCCGCCCCGAAGGCGTCGCCGATCACCGAGCTTGCCCAGTCGCCCAGGTCCTCGCCGTCGAACACCCCGGCCGTGTTGACCGAGTTGTGGAACGGCAGGTTCGAAACATGGCTGCTGTCGAGCCCGAAGAAGGTCTGCACCCCGTCCGAGCCGCCGGTGAAATCGCGCATGCCGCTGGCGGTGAAGCGGAACAGGTCGAGCGGATTCCACTGGGTTTCCGCGACGCCCAGGCTGGCGATCCGCCCAAAGACGCCCTCGGTCACCTCGTGCTCGATGGCCCCGATGGCGTCCTGCCCAAAGCTGAACGCTAGGTTCGAATTCAGGGTGACGTTGTCGTCGATATCGTTGCTCTGCTTGGCCAAGCCCAGCATCACCGCCGTGGCCTCGGGGATCGCGAAGCCCGCCCCGTTCGACGGATCGGCGGCCGGCAGGCCGTTCACCGCCAGCATGTCGTCCGCCGTCGTCGCATGCGCCCTCAGCGCACTGGCGTACTGGGCGTAGCTCACGTCGACTTCGTTGAAGACGTTCTGCGCGCTGGCGTCGGCGGAGAGCGGCGCGAAGTCGAAGTCCACGCTGACGGTCAGTTGGTTGGTGAAGTGGCTCTGAAGGAAGTTTTCCGCGGTGATGATCGCGGCCCGGTAGGCCGGGGTGACGCTGGCGCTGTAGTCGTTGATGAAGGTAAGGCCGCTTCCGGCCTCGGTGACGGCTTCGGTCGGTAAGGTCATCTATGTGCCCCTGGGCCCCCGGGGGTTACGCTACGGAGGCAGTGGCGGGGAACCCCCGGCCTTTGTCAACGGCAACCCGGCGCGAGGTTACTCAATTTCCGCTTACGTCAACGGAATTTGGCGGGAGGCGACGGCCAGTCGGCATCGGCGAAAATTTCAGCGGCGAGACGAAACCCATCGGTCCGGGCGGCGTTTCGCGACCAAACCAAAGGAGACCGATCCATGAAGTTCCGGGTGAAATGCGCTCTTGTCGCCGCGGCTGCGGCAGGCGCCTTCGGCTTGGCGGCCACGTCCGCCTCGGCCGCGGTCGTCTGTAACGCCGAGAACGAATGCTGGCACGTCAAGGGCCATTACGACTACAAGCCGGAGTGGAACCTCACGGTGCACCCCGACAACTGGCGCTGGGGCGCCGCTGACCACTACAAGTGGCACGAACATCGCGGCCGCGGCTACTGGAGCAACGGCGTCTGGATCAAGTTCTAGATCCAAAGACCAAGCTTGAACCTGAAGGCGCTGCGGACCCCCGCGGCGCCTTTGTGTTGCGTGGGGGGCGAGGGAAGCCGAGTGGGTCTGCATCACGTCCCTCGCGACCGTCGCCCTCCCTTCCATTTGCTCGTCATTCCCGAGCTTGTCCCGGGAATGACGAGCGAAAGAGATCGATTGGGCCGCCCCCCGCTCATCCTTCCTCAACCCTTCCCACGCTCATCTGCCTGCGCCACACTGGAACAGACGATGAACGCTCCGAATCACTCCCTTCGCATCATCGGCCTCGATCCGGGGCTGCGGCGCACCGGCTGGGGCGTGGTGGCCGTGGAAGGCGCGCGACTGATCCACGTCGCCCACGGGGTGATCGCGCCCAAGGACAGCCTGCCGTTCTCGCAGCGCCTGCTGATCCTGTTCGATGGGATCGCCGAGGTGATCGCCCTGCACGGCCCCCACGAGGCGGCGGTGGAGGAGACCTTCATGAACACCAACGCCCAGTCGGCGCTGAAGCTCGGCCACGCGCGGGCCTGCTGCCTGATCGCCCCGGCGCGGGCGGGCCTGAGCGTCGCCGAATACGCCGCCACCGTGGTCAAGAAGGCCGTGGTCGGCACCGGCGCCGCCGACAAGGCGCAAGTGGGCTTCATGATCCGCCGCCTGCTGCCCACCGCCGGCGACACCACCGCCGACGCCGCCGATGCCCTGGCCGTCGCCATCGCGCACGCCCATGCGCGGCGGGCGCGCAGCTTCGCGGCCTGAGATCGCCGCAGCCTATCCCCTGAGAGGCGAAAACTGTTGCAGATCTGACAAGGTTAACTGAGCGTCAACTATAGCAGAGGATGGCTGGAACCTGTCTTCGCCAACGGCTCGTCAGTAGCTTAACCATAGGGGGGTTGTAATGTCCTTGAAGTTCGCCGCCGCGACGGCTGTCGCCCTGACGCTCACCGTGGGGACGCTCGCCGCCGGCTCCGCCTCGGCCGCCGACATCCTCGCCTCGGTGACGCCGAGCGGGGATGTGGCCGACACCTACCAGAACAACACCAGCGACCAGAACTTCCTGGTGCAGTTCACCCTGGCCGACGCCGCCGACATCACCGGCTTCGATCTGTGGACCGACCCCGGATTTGGCCAGACGGGACAGGACGTCACCATCAAGATCCGCGCCGACGACAGCGGCGCGCCGGATTCCACGAATCTCGACGAATTCGCCAGCACGATCGATAGCCGCACCGACTTCAGCTCCGATTCGGAAACGGTCGGCGCGCATTTCAGCGCCGTGTCCCTGGCCGCCGGAACCTATTGGATCGGCATGTCAGGGACGAGCGAGGAACTCGGCTGGCAGGCCTTCGACCTGGGCGTCTTTGCGTCCTCCACTCAGAGCCAGCTCTCCAGCGAAAGCGGCGCCTTCACGCCCCGCATCGACTCGCTCGCCTTCATCGTCGAGGGCACGACCGTTCCCGGCGCCGGCGTGGGCGTTCCGGAACCGGCCGCCTGGGCCCTGATGCTGCTGGGCTTCGGCGGTGTCGGCGCCGCCCTGCGCCGCCGTCAGCTCCGCCCTGGCCTAGGGTCGTCGATCTAGCCGGGCCGGCGTCCGGACGGCGCGGCGTGGGCGCTCGGCGCGTGGAAGTGGCCGTGCACGCCGTGGAAGCCGGCGCCGCCCGTCCGATGGAAATGGTGGCCCGCGTCCCGCTCGAACGCCCGCCCGCGGCCGCGCGAGAAGAAGAAGTCGTCGCCGTCCCAATAGCCGTCGTAGAACGGCCCGTAGGCGTCGTCGTAGTAGGCGTTGTAGCCGGCCGCGTCGTAGTAGCCGGCCGGCGCGCCCGGGCCATAGCTGGCGCAAGCCGCGAGGCCGCCGCAAAGCGCAAACGCGGCGGCGAGGGCGATCGATTGAGGTTTCATATTCATCGGTCCTAAGACCCCGACCGCGGCAATACGCGCGACCGGCCCGAAGGTTTCCCTTAAGGTCAGCTCGTTTGGAATTGGTCCACGAACCACGCGAACCACACGAACCTGGTTCCGTCTTGAAAGGCCCGCGCAGCGGGCGCCTCTAGCTAAGAAATAACCACGGAACCGTTCGTGTGGTTCGTGTGGTTCGTGGACGAATCCTTCAGGCCGCCGGCGCGATCCGGCCCTTGCCAAAGACCACCCCCCAGCTCAGCCCGCGGGTGGCGACCGCGACCAGGGCGTAGACCGCCACGCCGGCCAGGCCCATGGCCGCCTCCACATAGAGCATGCCGGTGGCGCCGAAGTGGGTCTCCGCCCAGCCATCCACCAGGGTGACCATCAGGATCGGCGCATTGGAGATCGAGGAGATCAGGTTGAACTTGGTCCCGGCCGCGCCCTTGCCGATGGCCTCCAGGGTGACCGCCGAATAGGCGCCGTAGCAGAAGCCGGTGGTGGCGTTGTAGACGCAGGCCCAGATCAGGAAGCTCAGCGGCGTGCGCGGCGTCAGCGCCATGCCGATGGCCACCGCCGCGAGCGCGATGCCGAACAGGCTGTAGGCCCGCTTGCGGTCGATGCGGTCGGCGATATAGCCGCCGACGATGCAGCCCGGAATGCTGACCAGGCCGGCCAGCAGGCCGCCCACCAGGGCCACCTCGTCGGCGTCCGCATGCCAGTCCTTGGCGATCGGCGCCCAGAGCTGCTGCAGGCCGCCCGAACCGATGGGCAGCAGCATCAGGAAGCAGGCCAGCAGGCCGATGCGCCCCTTGATCAGGGCGAACACGTCGCGGCCGGTCTCGGCCAGCGTCGCCAGATAGGTCTTGCCGCCGCCCACCCGGCCAGGCTCGGCGATCCACAGCAAGGGCCAGGCGCAGACCAGGCACATCACCGCCAGCACCGCGCCTGCCAGCACCGGCTGGTGCAGGTGCTGGGCGACCCACAAGCCGGCGCCGCCGCCCAGGCCCATGCCGCCCAGATTGCCCGCCTGGCTCCAGCCGCCCGCCTGGCCCTTCAGGTGGTCGGGCACGTCGAAGGCCATCAGCCGGTCGACCGCGATGGCCGAGACCGTCGCGGCGATCGCGGCCGCCAGCACTAGGCCGTTGAAAACGCCCATCAGATGCGGATCGAGCGGCAGGAAGGCGATGCCGGCGATGGCGACCGCGGTGGCGACCAGGCCGATCATGAACCAGGCCTTGGCGCTGAGCGTGGTGTCCACCAGCGGCGACCACAGCACCTTCCAGGTGTTGGCCACCAGCACCATGCTGGCCAGCGCCGCCACCGCCTCGACGCTCGCCCCGGCGTGGCCCAGCAGCCAGCCCAGGGTCACCGTCGCATAGCCCGTGGCGATGCCCAGCGGCAGGTAGAGCACCAGATAGACGATCGGATGGGTGGACTTCCGCTCGGCGGAAACGGCGACGGGCGTCTCGGTCATAGGGCTCCCCAACTGCGCCTCGACCCTAACCGCCAAAACCCGTCCGCCAACTGCACATATTCGACGCAGGCGCCGATCTTTCGCCGATCAACAGGCCCGCCCACCGGTGGTTGAGCAAGCTGGTTAACCGGCGCCCCTGCCGTTCGGCGCCTGATCTTCATGCGTTCACGATTGCGCAAGCGAGTCGGCGTGGTTTACGGCATGCTTGGAACAGATGCCGAACGTGATTCACACTAGCGCCACACAGAAAGCCCTCCTCCTCGATGGAGGAGGGTTGGGTGGTGGTGTGGCCGCTGAGATGAAGCCGCTGGGGCCGGAGGCGTCGGCGCCAAACGGAGCCCTTCGCCTCGTCTCATCAGGCGCACCACCATCCCGGCCTTCCTCCATCGAGGAGGAAGGAGAAGACGATATGTGGAGAACCCACCCATGATCGGCCGCCTCTGGGGTCTGGTCGCCGAGGTCGGCGAGGAAGAGGCGCTGATCGACGTCTCGGGCGTCGGCTATGTGGTGCGCTGCGGATCGCGCACCCTGGGGCGCCTGCCGGCCATCGGCGGCCCCACCGAACTGTTCATCGAGAGCCAGTGGGGCGAGCAGACGGGCATGACCCTCTATGGCTTCCTTGACCGCCATGAACGCCGCGCCTTCGTCATGCTGAAGACCATCCAGGGCGTTGGGCCCAAGGCGGCCCTGGCCGTGCTCGACGTCCTGCCGCCGGCCGAACTGCAGGCCGCCGCCGGCCGTGGCGACCAGGCCGCGGTCTCCCGCGCCCAGGGCGTCGGCCCCAAGCTCGCGCTGCGCATCGTCACCGAGCTGAAGGATAAGCCGATCGGCGATGGCCTGGTCGCCGCCTTGCACGCCGCCGCGACGCCCGCCGTCCCGGCCAGGCCCTCGTCCACCGGCGAGGCCGTGGCCGCCCTGATGGGCCTGGGCGTCGCCGAGCCCGCCGCCCGCCGCGTCGTCGAACAGGCGGCGCTCCGCCTGGGCGACGAGGCCGAGGCGCCCACCCTGATCAAGGCCGCGCTGCAGGAGCTGGGGCGGTGAAGCTCGTACGGAAGGTGAATCCCCAAATCCGGATCATGCCGGAAGTCGCGAAGCGGCTGTCCGGGACCCATAGACACAAGCTTAGCCGGTCGGTCGCGGCGGCGGGTTTCGGGCCGTGCTGGCGAGCATCGAGTCTATGGGTCCCGGTCTTCGCGTGCCGCGAAACCGGGACGACGCCGGTGGTTTGGGGTGACCTCGCCGGGTTTCCCGGGGTGCAAATTCCATGACCCGCCTCGTCTCCGGCGAACCGGCTCCGCTCGAAGCCCCCGACAAGGCGCTGCGGCCGCAGACCCTGGCCGAGTTCGTCGGCCAGGAGCAGGCCAAGGGGAACCTTCGGGTGTTCATCGAGGGCGCCAAGTCGCGCGGCGAGGCGCTGGACCACGTGCTGCTGTTCGGGCCGCCGGGGCTGGGCAAGACCACGCTGGCGCAGATCGTCGCCCGCGAACTGGGCGTGAACTTCCGCGCCACCTCGGGGCCGGTGCTGGCCAAGGCCGGCGACTTGGCGGCGATCCTCACCAACCTGGAACCCAACGACGTCCTGTTCATCGACGAGATCCACCGCCTGGCCGCCAACGTCGAGGAGATCCTCTATCCGGCCATGGAGGACCACGTGCTGGACCTGATGATCGGCGAGGGGCCCTCGGCGCGTTCGATCCGCATCGATCTGGCGCCCTTCACCCTGGTGGCGGCGACCACGCGGGCGGGCCTCTTGGCGACGCCCTTACGCGACCGCTTCGGCATCCCGATCCGGCTGGAGTTCTACACGCCGGCCGAGCTGCAGAAGGTGCTGACCCAGGCGGCGGCCAAGCTGGGGCTGGCGCTGCACCCGCACGGCGCCGCCGAGATCGCCGCCCGCGCCCGGGGGACGCCGCGGGTCGCCGGCCGGCTGCTGCGCCGGGTCCGCGACTTCGCCGCCGCCGATGGCGTCGAGACCATCGACCGCAAGGCGGCGGCCTCGGCGCTCGCCCGCCTGGACGTCGACGAGCACGGCCTCGACGCGCTCGACCGCAAGTACCTGCGCGCGCTGATCGAAAACTACGCCGGCGGCCCGGCGGGCGTCGAAACCCTGGCCTACGCCATCGCCGAGGCCCGCGACGCCGTGGAAGACGTCATCGAGCCCTTTTTGTTGCAGCAAGGTTTCATCCAGCGCACGCCGCGCGGCCGCATGGCCTGCGCCAAGGCCTATGCGCACCTCGGAATGGCCGCGCCCAAAAGCGCCGGTCAGGCCCAGCCCGGGGACCTGTTCGATGAGTGAAGGATTGAAGATGCGGTCGATCGCTCTTCCGTCCTTGGTTCTAGCCGGCCTAGCCTGCGCGACCTGCTGCGTGGCCGCCGATCGGATAAAGCAAGTCACCGACCAGCTTTCCAGGCGCGACGGTCACCCCGTGGTCATCGTCGAGTCGGTGCGGGGCCGGTTCCAAGGCCACGATGTTCTATGCGGTATCTATCGGCCCGCGAACGCGCCGCCAAAACCGGGGGAGCCACCCGTCGTCAGGGATTTCAGCGTGGTGGACGGCAAGTTGGTGATGGTTTGGGGCCAGGATTGGAATCCAGGGACCCTTTGCCTGATCCGCAATTACGAAATGCCTCTCCCATGACGGACACCGCCCCCTCCGCCGGCTGGCTGGTCGGCCGCGAGCACCAGCTGCCGGTGCGTATCTACTACGAGGACACCGACTTCACCGGCGTCGTCTACCACGCCAACTACCTGCGCTACTTCGAGCGCGGGCGGAGCGACTTCTTCCGCGTGGTGGGCGTCAGCCACTCGAGCCTGCTGGAACAGCCGGCGCCTTCCGCCTTCACGGTCACGCGGATCACCGTCGATTTCAAACGCCCCGCGCGCATCGACGACGCGCTCTTGGTGCGCACCACCTATGACGCGATCAAGGGGCCGCGCCTCTACATCAGCCAGCGCATCACCCGGGACGAGGAACTGATCGCCACGGCGCAAGTTGAGGCGGCGTGCATCGACCTCAACGGCCGCGCAATCCGGCCGCCCGTCAGCCTGAAAAAGGCTCTGGACCCGATCTTTTCCGACGCGCCATAAGTTCGCCACCCGGTCCGCCCACCACGGCGTTTTCCTGACCGATTCGCATCACTGTTCTTGGGAGCTCCTGGACCCGCATGGATTCCGCCGCCGCCGTCACCCAACAGAGCTTCAACTTCTTTGTTCTGTTCATGCATGCAGACTGGGTGGTGAAGCTGGTCATGCTGGGCCTGGCCTCCGCCTCCCTGTGGTCGTGGACGGTGATCATCGACAAGACGTTCCGCTTCTCGTCCTTGAACAGGGAGGCCAACCGCTTCGAGGACTCCGTCGCGTCCGGCAAGAGCCTGGAGGACGTCGCCCACGAGGCCGGCGAGCGCCCGAGCCACGTACTGCCGCGCATGCTGCAGGCGGCGCTGCGCGAATGGCGCGACGCCCGCGCCAAGGGCATCGGCAGCGACACCCAGGCCGCCTTCCTGATCCAGCGCATCGACCGCGGCCTCGACGCCGCCATCGCCCGGGAAAGCTCGCGCATCGAGGATGGCCTGGGCTCGCTGGCCATCGTGGCGACGGCTTCACCCTTTATTGGTCTGTTTGGGACCGTCTGGGGGATCATGCATTCGTTCCAGGCGATCGCGATCCAGAAGAACACCTCGCTGGCCGTGGTGGCGCCCTCCATCGCGCAGGCGTTGTTCGCCACCGCCATCGGCCTGGTGGCGGCGATCCCCGCCTATATCGCGTTCAACAAGTTCTCCACCGACGCGGCCAAGTTCTCCGGACGGCTGGAGAGCTTCGCCGACGACCTGTCGACCGCCATCCAGCGGCGTCTGGCGGAGCGCGGCTGACCCATGGCGCTGTCGTCCAACGACGCCTTTGCGGCGGCCAGCGGCGGCGGGCGACGCCGCCGGCGCGGGCGCGCCCGGCGCGGCGCGCTCTCCGAGATCAACGTCACGCCGCTGGTCGACGTGATGCTGGTGCTGCTGATCGTCTTCATGATCTCCGCGCCCCTGCTCACCGCCGGCGTGCCGGTGGAGCTGCCCAAGACCGAGGCCGGCGCCCTGCAGGACCAGACCCAGCCCTTGACCGTCACGATCCGCGCCGATGGCCAGATCTTCGTGAAGGAGGAGGAGGTGCCGTTCGGTAGCCTCGCGCCGCGCCTGCGCGAGATGGCGGGCCTCCCCGACGCCGGAGGCGACAACCCAGGTCCAGCGTCCACCAAGCCGATCTACGTCCGCGCCGACGGCAAGGCGGCCTACGCCATCGTCGCCCAGGTGATGGCCTCGCTCTCGACCTCCGGCTTCACCTCGATCAACCTGATCACCGACACCGGCGGGCCGTCGTCCGGCGCCGGGCCGGCGGACAAGGCGTCCACCCCGCCCGCGGAGCCTGACGTCCAGTGACCCGCCGGGAGCTCCAGCCAGCGATGCTGGGGTCGGTGCTGCTGCACGTGACCGTGGCCGTCGCGCTGCTGATCTCCTGGAACTTCACCCGCGACCTGAAGGTGGGCTCTGTGGTGCCGGTGACCATCGTCACCAGGGCGCCCGACACCAGCGTCCGGCCGGCCGAACAGGCGCCGGTGGAGCAGACCGCCCAGACCGAACAGCCGATCCCCGAGGCGCCGGTGCAGTCGACGCCGCCGCCCCCCAAGCCGAAGCCCGCCCCGCCGCCGCCCAAGCCCATCCCGACGCCCAAGGTGGCGAAGCCGATCCCGGCGCCCGCGCCGGTCAAGCCCGCGCCGCCGGCCAAACCGGAAAAGAGCCTCGACCTGGACGCGCTTTCGGCCAGCATCTCCAAGATGACCAAGCCCTCGCCGCCCAAGCCCTCGTCGGCCGCCAAGGGTCCGGCCCGGCCGGAGACCGCCCTGCAGGCGCGCCCGGCCATGGGCACCGGCCTCTCGGCCGCCGCCATGACCGGCCTCGCCGACGAGCTGACGCGGCGCTGGAACCCCAACTGCGACGTGGAAGGCGGTCGCGACGTGCAGTTGCGCGTCACCTTCACCATCGGCCAGGGCGGCCAGGTGGTCGGCACGGCCGCCGCCCAGATCAAGAGCGCCCCCAACGAGGTCGCCCGCGCCGCCGCCGACCGGGCTGTGCGGGCTGTCTATGCCGCGGCGCCCTTCCGCACCCTGCCGCGGGAGTTCTACGGTGAGAAAATCGCGGTCAACTTCAACGCGCGCGAGGCCTGCTCCTGATGACCAGCCTTTCCAAACGCACCCTGCTGACGGCGCTGGCGGCCCTGCCCGTCACCGCGCTGTTCGCGCCACTGGCCGCCCGCGCGGACATCGAGGTCAACGTCAACCGCGGCGACGTCCAGC
Source organism: Phenylobacterium sp. (assembly GCA_036268175.1). Classification (GTDB taxonomy): domain Bacteria; phylum Pseudomonadota; class Alphaproteobacteria; order Caulobacterales; family Caulobacteraceae; genus Phenylobacterium. The sequence goes on from DATAUR010000106.1 coordinate 18,002, forward strand.
CCCTGCCCATCGCCATCCCGGTGTTCGCGGGCGAGCAGGGCGCCGACATCGCCGGCGTGGTCAGCGCCGACCTGCAGCGCTCGGGGCTCTTCCGGCCGCTGGATCCGGCGAGCTTCGTGGAGCACGACCTGGCGGTCTCGGTCCTGCCGAAGTTCGCCGCCTGGCAGCAGATCAACGCCCAGGCGCTGATCGTCGGCCAGTCCAGCCTGGTGGCCGGCCGCCTGCAGGTGGGCTTCCACCTCTACGACGTCTTCGCCGAGCACGAACTGGGCTTCAACAACGCCAACGGCGGCGGCCTGCAGTTCGCTTCCACGCCGGAGAACTGGCGGCGCGTGGCGCACAAGATCTCCGACGCCGTCTATGAGCGGCTGACCGGCGAAAAGGGCTATTTCGACACCCGCATCGCCTTCGTCGCCGAGACCGGCGTGCGGGGGGCGAAGACCAAACGCCTGGCGATCATGGATCAGGACGGCGCCAATCCCAGCTACATCCCGGCCGGCAGCGGCGAGATCATGACGCCGCGCTATTCTCCCACCGGCCAGGAGATCACCTACATGGAGCTTCGGCCCGAGGGGTCGAAGATCTATCTCCTGAACCTCGACACCAACCGCAGCGAGAGCCTGGGCGACTTCAAGGGCATGGTGTTGGCCCCGCGCTTCTCGCCCGATGGCGGCAAGGTGGCCTTCTCCGTCGAGCGCGCCGGCAACAGCGACATCTTCGTCATGGACCTGAAAACGCGGGCCACCACGCGCCTGACGGTCGATCCGGCCATCGACACCTCGCCGTCCTACGCGCCGGATGGCTCCAAGATCGTCTTCAACTCCGACCGCTCCGGCCAGCCGCAGCTCTATGTCATGGGCGCCGACGGCTCGAACCCCCACCGGATCAGCTTCGGCAAGGGCCGCTACACCGACCCGGTCTGGAGCCCGACCGGCGAGTTCATCGCCTTCACCAAGCAGGTTGTCGGCGAGGGTTTCCACATCGGGATCATGAAGCCCGACGGCACCGACGAGCGGATCCTCACTTCCAGCTACCTCGACGAAGGTCCCGCCTGGGCGCCAAACGGCCGCGTGCTGCTGTTCAGCCGCGAAACCGGCCCGGGCCTGCCGAAGCTCTGGAGTGTCGACGTCACCGGCCGCATCCTGCAGCCCATGCCCTATCCGGGAGCCGCCTCGGACCCGGCCTGGTCGCCCTTATTGAACTGAGTTCGCTCTGGAGCCTTTCGCAGAAAGGTTCCAGGCTTGCGCCGCAAGGCGGACCGCTAGATTCTCGCCCCGCGCCGATGGCGCGCCCTTCGAAGGAGACGCTTTCCATGGTTACCCCCAAGACCGCCAGGAGCGCCCTGCGACTGACGCTCGCCGCCGCCGGCGCGATCTCGCTCGCCGCCTGCTCGCACGGTCCCAAACCCGCCTATCCGACCACCCAGGCGACGCCGCGCCCGAGTTCGTCGGGGCCGTCGCGGTCGGAGGCCGGGCCGAACCGGCCTGAGCCGGTGACCCAGAACGCGCTCCCGGGCTCCGAGCGCGACTTCACCGTCAACGTCGGCGACCGCGTCTACTTCGACTACGACATGTATTCGATCCGCAGCGACGCGGCCCCGCTGCTCGACGCCCAGGCCGACTGGCTGAAGCGCTATCCGGCCGTGCAGGTGCGCATCGAAGGCAACGCCGACGAACGCGGCACCGAGGAATACAACCTGGCGCTGGGCGCCCGGCGCGCCAACGCGGTGCGCGACTACCTGGTCGCCCACGGGGTCTCCGCCAGCCGCATCACCACGGTGTCCTACGGCAAGGAACGGCCAATCGACACGGGCACGGGCGAAGAGGCGGAAGCCCATAACCGCAACGGCCACACCGCCATCGTCAGCGGCGCCCGGATGCAATGATGCGGCCAGGACGCCTGCGTCTCCTGGCCGCCGCGGCGGCGATCGCCCTGGTCGCCGCCCCTCTCTGCGTGACCCCATCGTTCGCGCAGACGCCGATGGACAACGACCCGCTGGACGCGCGCGACGCCAAGCGGCTGGATCGCATGGAAAAGGTGGTGCGGGAGCTGCGCGACATCGTCTTCGCCGCGCAGAAGACCGGCGCGCCGGTGGTCGTCCAGCCGGCGGACACCGACTCGCGCCTGACCGACCTCGCCACCCGCCTGGGCGACCTGGAGCAGACGCTCACCAAGGTCAACGGCTCGCTGGAGACCACCAGCCACGAGTTGGATCAGAGCCGGCGCGACAACGCCGCGCTGCGCGCCCAGGTTAAGTCGCTCGGCGACCGCCTGACGGCCGACGAGCAGAAGATGGCCGAGGCCGCCCAGGCGGCCCAGACCGCCGCGGCCGCCCAGGCGACCCCGGCGGCGCCAGCGGAACCGGAGGCCCCGGCCGATCCCAAGGCCGCCGCCGCCGCGGCGGCCAGCGCCTTCACCAAGGCCCGGCAACTGATGCTGAACGGCGACTACGACGGCGCCCAGACCGCCTTCGCCGCCTATGTGACCACCTACCCCGAGACGCCGCGGACGCCGGAAGCGCGCTATTGGTGGGGCAAGACGCTGGCGGTGAACGGCGACTATGCGCGCGCCGCCGCCGCCTTCATCGGCGCGATCCGCGGCTGGCCGCAGACCTCCTGGGCGCCCGATGCCGTGGTCGAACTGGGCCGCGCCCTGGTGGAGCTGAAGAAACCGACCGACGCCTGCGAGGCGCTGGCCGAGGTCAACCGCAAATACCCGAGGGCGCCGGCGGCGGTGAAATCGCGCGCCGCCGCCGTGCGCCTGAAGGCGAAGTGCGGCTAGCGACGCTCGATCCACCTACCCAGCCGACCTTGGAAGGCGAGGTCGGCGCGATCCTCGACCGCCGCCTGCTGAGCGACAGCCGCCGCCCGATCGCCGTCGCGCTCTCCGGCGGCGGCGACTCGCTGGCCCTTTCGCTGATCGCCGCCGACTGGGCGCGCCGGGTCGGCCGCCGCCTGCTGGTGCTCACCGTCGACCACCGCCTACGCCCGCAGAGCGTGGCCTGGACGAACGCCTGCGCGGCGACCGCAAAGCGGCTGGGCGCGGACTTCCAGGCGTTGACCTGGACGGGCGAGAAGCCCGCCGCCGGCCTTCCCGCCGCCGCCCGCGCCGCCCGCCACGCCCTGCTGGCCGACGCGGCGCGGCAAGCCGGGGCGCGGGCGATCCTGCTGGGCCACACCGCCGACGACGGGCTGGAGGCCAGGCTGATGCGCCAGGCCGGCTCGACCACGCCGGACCCCCGCGAATGGGCGCCCTCGCCCGCTTGGCCCCAGGGGCGCGGCGTCTTCCTGCTGCGGCCGATGCTCCGTGTACGGCGCGGGGACATCCGCGCCTGGTTGATCGCCCGTGGGGAGACCTGGATCGACGATCCCGCCAACGAGGATCGCAGCTACGCCCGCCCCAGGGCGCGGACCGCCATCGCCGAAGGCGCGACGCCGGCCGCCGCCCAGGCCATCGCGCCGGCGAAGGCGCTGGCGCTCGCCTGCCGGCCCGACGCGCGCCGCGGCCTGGAAATCGCCCGCGCCGACCTGCTGGCCGCCCATCCCGACGCCGCCGCTCGCTTCGTCGCCGCCGCCTGCCTCTGCGCCGCCGGGACGGATCGGCCGCCCGCCCGGGACAAGGTCGCGCGCCTGCTCGCCAGGCTGGCCGAGGACGCGCCCTTCGCCGCCAGCCTGGCCGGCGCCCGCATCGTCGCCGATGGGCCCGTTGTCCGCTTCCAGCGCGAGCCGGGCGAGGCCGCGCGCGGGGGCCTGCGGCCGCTCGCCCTGCGGGCCGGCGAGACCGGCGTCTGGGACGGTCGCTTCGAGGTCACCGCGACGCGAGCCATCGAAATCAGGGCGCTGCGGCGAACGACCCTGCCGGCAGCAGCGGACGGCGGCGTGGACGGGCTGACGATCCGGCCACTCGGTCATGACCGCCTGCTGGCGGCCTGCGGCGCCATCGAACGGGAACCCGCCTAGGCCGCCCCGCGCGCGCCTACCGGTGCGCGGTCGCCAGCACGTGCTCCACCCCGCGCACGACGGGGTCGGCGAACCGGCGGCCGAGCAGGTTCGCGTGCCCCGCGCCCGCGACATGCTCGATGTAGCCGTTCTGCGAGGCCAGCGCCGGCACCGACTGCACCTCCTTCAAGGCGGTGATGGTGTTCTCCGCGCCGGCGGTGATCACCGCGATCGGCATGGCGGCGGGGAAATCGCCGGCCCGCGCCTGGTCGGAGGTGGCGCGCCAGCGGCTGACCTCCTCGGCGGCCCAAAGGGCGTGGCTGGCCGAGCCGTAGATGCGGCGCTTGTCCGCCGAGGCCTCCGGCGGCAGGCCGATGCGGTCACCGGCCACCGCCGCCACCGGGCGCATCATGCCGTATTTCGCGCCCTCGCTGGTCCAGCCCAGGATGCGGCTGAAGGCGTCGACGCCCTTGCCGCCGATCGGGTGGTTGATCACGTCCGGGGTCACCGCGTCCACCAGCACCACCCCCAGCACCTGGTCGGGATGGGTCAGCGCGTAGAGCCGCACCATCAACCCCCCCATGGAATGGCCCGCCAGCACGAAGGGGCCGGCCTCATCGACCTCGCGCAACAGGGCGGCGAGGTCGGCGACGATGGCGGCGCCGTCGCGGGGCTTCGGACCGGGCTCGGAGTGGCCGAGGCCCGCGCGGTCGTAGGCCAGGCTCGCCAGGCCCTTGGCCGCGAGCCGCTCCTGCACCACCGCCCAGTCCGAGGCGCAGCCGAAGGCGCCGTGCTCCAGCACCACGGTGGGCCGCTCGCTCTTGCCGCCGGCCCGCACCATCCGCAGCCGTCGCCCACCCACGTCCACCATCTCGCCGCGGGGCGGTTTCGGGTGGGACATGGCGTGGGCGAGCGACATGGTGGGATCAGCTCTTCTTGACGAAGGGTTTTGGCCGGCGGGCGACGCCCTGGCGGGCGAACATCCAGCCGGGGTATTCGCTGGGCAGTTCGGAGACTTCGTCGAGGCGCTTCATCTCGTCCTCGCTCAACGTCAGCTCCACGGCCGCCAGGTTGTCGTCCAACTGCTCCAACGTCTTGGCGCCGATGATGATGCTCATGGTGAAGGCTTTTTGCAGGATGTAGGCGAGCGCCACCCGGGCGACCGAGGCGCCGTCGTGGGCGTCTGCGACCTCACGCATCACGTCCACGCACGCCCAGGCGCGGTCCTTGTCCACCGGCGGGAAGTCGAAGGTGGTGCGGCGCGAGCCTTCCGGATTGTTCGAGCCCGGCCCAAACTTGCCCGACAACAGGCCGCCGGCCAGCGGCGACCAGACCATCAGCCCGACCTGCTCTTCGGCGATCATCGGGACCAACTCGCGCTCCAGGTCGCGGCCGGCGATGGAATAGTAGGCCTGCAGGGTCTCGAAGCGGGCGTAGCCCTTGGCGTCCGAAAGGCCCAGCGCCTTGGCGATCTTCCAGGCCGACCAGTTGGAGACGCCGATATAGCGGACCATGCCCTGGCTCACCAGGTCGTCCAGCGCGCGCAGCGTCTCATCGATCGGCGTGACCGTGTCGGCGCCGTGGATCTGATAGAGGTCGATGTGGTCGGTCTGCAGGCGTTCCAGGCTGCCGCGCACGCTGTCCATGATGTGGCCGCGGCTTGCGCCCTTGTCGTTGGGCCGAGGCCCCATCTCGCCGAACACCTTGGTGGCGATCACCACGTCGGAGCGCTTGGTCGTGAGGTTCTTGAACGCCTGCCCCAGGCGCTTCTCGCTCTCGCCGAAGGAGTAGACGTCGGCGGTGTCGAAGAAGTTCACGCCTGCGTCCAGCGCCCGGCCGACGATCTTGTCCACCTCGTCCTGCTGCAGGGCGCCGATGGCCTTCCACATGCCGGCGTCCGCATTGCCGCCGAAGGTCATGGTGCCGAGGCAGATCTCGGAGACGAAAAGGCCCGTTCGGCCAAGCTGGTTGTACTTCATGGGCGCGTCCTCTTTTTGGGATGCTCCACCATATGGTCAGGCGGATGTGGCGCGTCGAGGTCGGCGGCGCAGCGCAACTGCAATAAACCGGAGAAAGACCACAGCGCTGCGAAGGTCGCGGGGAATTCGATCAGTGGACGCATCCCAAACCGTCGTCATCCCGGAAAGTGCGCAGCACTTGTCCGGGAACCACAAACACATGTTTCGGAGGCTGGGCGCGGCGGCGTCACAGCGATTCTCCGGCATCGTCGGCGTGTATGGGTCCCGGACAGCCGCGTTGCGGCTTTCGGGATGACGCTGCGAAGGTCGCGCGCCTTAGAGGCTCTTGAGAATCCCCTCGACCATCTTCTTGGCGTCGCCGAACAGCATCATGGTGTTGTCGCGGAAGAACAGCTCGTTCTCGACGCCGGCGTAGCCGGAGCTCATGCCGCGCTTCACGAACAGCACGGTGCGCGCCTTTTCCACGTCGAGGATCGGCATGCCGTAGATCGGGCTCTGCGGATCGGTCTTGGCGGCCGGGTTGGTCACGTCGTTGGCGCCGATGACGAAGGCCACGTCGGCGGTGGGGAACTCGGCGTTGATGTCCTCCAGCTCGAAGACCTCGTCATAGGGGACATTGGCCTCGGCCAGCAGCACGTTCATGTGGCCAGGCATGCGGCCGGCGACCGGGTGGATGGCGTACTTCACGTCCACGCCCTCTTCCTTCAGCTTGTCGGCCATCTCGCGCAGAGCGTGCTGCGCCTGGCTGACCGCCATGCCGTAGCCGGGGACGATGATGACCTTCGAGGCATTCTTCATGATGAAGGCCGCGTCGTCGGCGCTGCCCTGCTTCACCGGCCGGGTCTCGACCTTGCCGCCGCCGCCCGCGACCGCATCGGTCGCGCCGAAACCGCCCAGGATCACCGAGATGAAGCCCCGGTTCATCGCCTTGCACATGATGTAGCTGAGGATCGCGCCGGACGAGCCCACCAGGGCGCCGGTGATGATCAGGGTGGTGTTCTCCAGCGTGAAGCCCAGCGCCGCCGCCGCCCAGCCGGAGTAGCTGTTCAGCATCGAG
>DATAUR010000107.1:0-15569 GCA_036268175.1 Phenylobacterium sp.
GGTGCCAGCGGACTTCTTATCCATGCCGTAGGCTAGCGCCGCCGCGGTCGGTTCGTTGATGATGCGCAGCACGTCGAGGCCAGCAATCCGGCCGGCGTCTTTCGTCGCCTGGCGCTGGCTGTCGTTGAAGTAGGCCGGGACGGTGATGACCGCCTTCTCGACCTTTTCGCCGAGGTGCTGCTCAGCGGCTTCCTTCATCTTCTGCAGGATGAAGGCCGAGACCTGCTGGGGCGAATAGTCCTTGCCGTGGGCCTTCACCCAGGCGTCGCCGTTCGGGCCCTTGACGATCTCGTAGGGCACCATGCCCTTGTCCTTCTCCACCATCGGATCGGTCATCTGGCGGCCGATAAGGCGCTTGATGGCGAACAGGGTGTTGGTCGGATTGGTCACCGCCTGGCGCTTGGCCGGCTGGCCCACCAGGCGCTCGCCATCCTCCAGGAAGGCCACCACGGAGGGCGTGGTGCGCGCGCCCTCGGCGTTTTCGATCACCTTCGGCGTCTTGCCATCCATGATGGCGACGCAGGAATTGGTCGTGCCGAGGTCGATACCGATAATCTTGCTCATTGAGAGTCTAGCTCGCTCCTTGTTGGCGGACGCTACGGTGAAGCCTTCAGGTGAAGCGCTTCGGTCTTGCAACGTCCCCGGTTCGATCAGGCCGGGGTCCGCGGCAGAGGTCTACTCTCGCGGAACCCGTCTTCGCCAGCCGATATGGGGAAATTGCGGGCGCTCGCAAGGGTGAAAGTCTCCAATCGCGCCAAGCACATGGTTCGAACGACGCCCCGCGCGGCCCCCACAGGCGGGGCCCTTTGGAGGCCTCATTCACGTACGCCGTCACTTTGACTCCCTGTGTCGTGGCGCCGCAGTGTCGGCTTAACAACCACAATTACCCTAACGGAGGCTTCCCTTGGACAATCGACTGCTTGCGGGGAACTGGGTCGAGGAGCCCGCGCTGACGCGGCGGACGATCGCGATCGCGATCGCCGGTGGCTATGCGGTGGCCGCCTATTCCGCCGACGCGGAGCCGATCACCACCGACACAGAGGGCCTGGTCACCGAAACCGTCGAGATCCAGGCGGCCGACCGCAAGATCCCCGGCTTCCTCGCCCGACCCGCGGCGAAGGGGAAGCACCCGGTGGTGTTCGTCAACTGCGAGGTGTTCGGCATCCATGAGTGGGTGAAGGACATCTGCCGCCGCCTGGCCAAGGTCGGCTATGTGGCGCTGGCGCCCGACTTCTTCGTCCGCGCGGGCGATCCCTCGAAGACCACCGACTTCAAGGTGGTGTCGCAGATCGTCAAGGCGACGCCGGGCGATCAGGTCACCTCCGACACCGCCGCGGCTCTGAAGTTCCTCGCCGCCCAGCCCTATGCGAACACCAAGAAGATGGGCGTCACCGGGTTCTGCTGGGGCGGCGGGGCGACCTGGCTCTGCTGCGAGCGGTTCCCCGAGTTCAAGGCGGGCGTCGCCTGGTACGGGCCCCTGGAGGCCAACGGCTATCCACGCACCCCGCCGATCGAGCTGGTCAAGGACCTGAAGTGCCCGGTGCTTGGCCTCTACGGCGGCCTCGACAAGAACATCACCGCCAAGCACATCGACGACATGCGCGCCGCGTTGAAGGCGGCGGGCAAGAACGACGAGATCATCGTCTATCCGGGCGCCGACCACGGTTTCCTGGCCGACTACCGCTCCAGCTACAACGCCGAGGCCGCCAAGGACGGCTGGGCCAAGATGCTGGCCTTCTTCAAGGCGCACGGCGTGGCGTGACGCCCCTAGTGCGGCGCTTCGTCGGGTGAGGGCGGCGGCGGGGCTTCGGTGGGGATGACCGTGGGCACGGTCGGGGCGGCGGAGGCGGCCGAGGCGCTGGGAGGCGCGGTGGCGGCGGCGGCCTTGATCGCCTCGTCGGCCTCTTCCTTGGCCTCCTTGTCCGCCTCGAGCTTTTCCTTTTCCTCGGAGGTCAGCTCGTGGGCGGGGGCCGCGCCTTCGATCCGGTCGGCGCTGAGCGGCGTGGCGTCGGTGGCGACCAGCGCCGCGGCGCCCGTCGAGCCCTCGGCCTTTTCGCCCGGCATGCGGCCGCGCTGCGGGGCGTTCATCACGCCCAGGGTGAAGGCCGACAGGGCGATCAGGACGAGGCCGGCGGCGACCGCCTGAAGCAGGCGATGAGGCATGGACCACTGCATGGCGCGGACCCTAATCCGCAAGGCAGGCGTCCCGCAAATCGAGATCGCGCCCGCCGCAAAGTAAATGCCGGTTAACCATCCTCGCGCGAAACATGGCCGGCTGATTTGGAGCGGAGTGGTTTCGGCATGGCGCGGACGGCGCGGAAGACCGGCATGGCCCTGGTCTGGCACATCGCGGACCTCGCCTGGAGCCATCCGGGCGCCGCGCGCCTTAGGGGCGGCGTCACCGCCGCGGCCGGCGCGGCGCTGGCGGTCGCCTTCGCCACCTACAACGCCGCCGATCCCAGCCTGAACGCCGCCAGCTTCGCCGCGCCGACCAATGCCCTGGGCGGACCCGGCGCGACCCTGGCGGACCTCGGCGTCCAGTCGCTGGGCCTGGCCTGCGCGTTCGCGGCGATCACCATCGTCGTGCTGGGCCTCTGCCGCGCCGCCGCCAGCGAGCCGGCCGCTAGTCGCGGTCATCTGCGCCTGCGGGCCTTGATGGGGACGCTGGGCGTGCTGGCGCTCGCCGCCGCGCTCGCCTGGCCCGCGCCGCCGGCCGCCTGGCCGCTGGCCAAGGGCCTGGGTGGGTTGTGGGGCGACGCCCTGCTGTCCGGCCTGTCCGGCCTTTTGACCTACGCCCATGTGCCGATCGCCCGGCCGATTGCCGCGGGGCTCTTCTCCGTCCTCGGCCTGGCCGCCGTGGGCTACGCCATCGGCCTGCGCCGCGCCGAGCTGCGCACCCTGGGCGACTGGCTGAGCGTCGTCCTGACGCCGAAGGCCAAGCTGCAGGTCGCCAAGCCCGAAAAGGCCGAACGCGCGCCCCGCGTCGCCGCCCGCGACCGCAGCCAGGGCGCCACGGACACCGCCTTCGATCCCGTTCCGGTCGCCGCCCTGGAGCCCGGCGAGGGCCCCAAGGTGAAACCGCCCAAGCTCGCCTCCAAGGAGAGCCCCCGCGAGCAGCGCGAGGCGCAGTCGACCTTCGAGTTCCTCAAGCCCGGCGGCTTCGCGCTGCCGGAGCTGTCCATGCTGGCCAAGCCCAAGCCCCGCGCCGCCCAGTTCGACGAAGGCGCGCTACGCCAGAACGCCCAGCTCCTGGAAAGCGTGCTGGCCGAGTTCGGGGTCAAGGGGACCATCGACCAGATCCGCCCGGGCCCGGTGGTGACGCTCTACGAACTCGTCCCGGCCGCCGGCGTGAAGTCGGCCCGCGTGGTGGCGCTCAGCGACGACATCGCACGCTCCATGAGCGTGGCGGCCTGCCGGGTCTCGGTGGTGCCGGGCCGCAACGCCATCGGCATCGAGCTCCCCAACCAGAAGCGCGAGACGGTCTATCTGCGTGACCTGCTGGCTTCGCCGGAATACGAGCGTGGCGGCCAGACCCTGCCCATGGCGCTCGGCGAAACCATCGGTGGCGAGCCCTACATCGCCGACCTGGCCCGCATGCCGCACCTGCTGATCGCCGGCACCACCGGCTCGGGCAAGTCGGTGGGGGTCAACGCCATGATCCTGTCGATCCTCTATCGCCTGCCGCCGGACCAGTGCCGGATGATCATGATCGATCCGAAGATGCTGGAGCTCAGTGTCTACGACGGCATCCCGCACCTGCTGGCGCCGGTGGTGACCGATCCGAAGAAGGCCATCGTCGCGCTCAAGTGGGCCGTTCGCGAGATGGAGGACCGCTACCGCCGCATGTCGAAGATCGGCGTGCGCAACGTCGCCTCCTACAACGAGCGCGCCAAGGAGGCCGCCGCCAAGGGCGAGCATTTTGAGCGAACGGTTCAGACGGGGTTCGACGAGGGCGGCCGCGCCATCTACGAGAGCGAGAAGATCACGCCCGAGCCGATGCCGATGCTGGTGGTGGTCATCGACGAGGTCGCCGACCTGATGATGGTCGCCGGCAAGGACATCGAAGGCGCCGTCCAGCGCCTGGCGCAGATGGCCCGGGCAGCCGGCATCCACGTGATCATGGCCACCCAGCGCCCGTCGGTGGACGTGATCACCGGCACCATCAAGGCCAACTTCCCGACCCGCATCAGCTTCCAGGTCACCTCCAAGATCGACAGTCGCACCATCCTGGGCGAGCAGGGCGCTGAGCAGTTGCTGGGCCAGGGCGACCAGCTCTACATGGCCGGCGGCGGCCGCATCACCCGCCTGCACGGCCCCTTCGTCTCCGACGGCGAGGTCGAGGCCGTGGCCAAGTTCCTGCGCGGGCAGGGCCAGCCGCAGTACCTGGAAGAGGTCACCGCCGCCCCCGACGAGGATGGCGATGGCGGCGACTTCGGCCTGGGCGGCGGCGAGGGCGGCGAAAGCAACGACCTCTACGACCGCGCCGTGGCCGTGGTCACCCGCGACGGCAAGGCGTCCACCAGCTACATCCAGCGCCGCTTGCAGATCGGCTACAACCGCGCCGCCTCGCTGATGGAGCGCATGGAGCAGGAGGGCGTCGTGGGCCCCGCCAACCACGCCGGCAAACGCGAGATCCTGGTCTCGGCGGCGCCTTAGGCCGCGCAGCGGCGAGACGAAATAACCACGGAAAACATGGAAAGAGCACGGAAGGCGGAGCTTCGATTCCGTGGCCTTCCGTGTTTTCCGTGGTTGATCTTTTGTGCCTTCCCGCTTCGCGCGGTTTGGCTGCGCTACCCGTGAATCCCCCCAAACGCATCGGGGATCACGCCCCCGGTCTCCAGCAAGGTCTTCATGTTGGAGAGCACGGCCGGCCAGGCCTCTGAGACATCCTTGTAGCCCTGGGGCGTGAGTTCGCTGTGGGTCATGGTCAGGCGGACCTTTTCGCCCATCCGGGCGATGTCGAAGGCGACGATGGAGACCCTGTCGGGGTTGTCCACGTTGGCGGGGCTGGCCCAGGTCAGCACCAGGCGCTTGGGCGGATCGGCCTCCAGCACCTTGCCGATCAGGTCTGCGGGCTTGTCCTTGAAACCGTGGGTCCAGGTCGAGCCCACCTGCCAGTCGGAGACGTTGGAGCGATGCCAGAAGCTGGCGCTGAGCTGCGCGTCGGTGATCGCCTGCCAGACCTTTTCCGGGGTGGTCAGGATGTAGCTCACATAGACGTAGGTCGGCTTATCCATCGTCAGGGTCATTGGACTCGTCTCCTTCGAGGCGTGATTTGAGCGCGGCCAGCGCATCCAGGCGCGGCCGTTCGAATTTCGCGATCCAGCGGGCGTGCACCTCGTGGATCGGGACGGGGTTCAGGTAGTGCAGCTTCTCGCGGCCGCGTTTGACCGTGGCGACGAGGTTGGCGGCTTCCAGCACCGCCAGATGCTGGCTGACCGCCTGGCGGGTCATGGCGAGGCGCGAGGCCAGCGCGCCCAGGGTCTGGCCGGGTTCACGGTAGAGGTCGTCCAGAAGCCGCCGGCGGCTGGCGTCCGCCAAGGCCTTGAAGACCCGATCCATGTCGTCGGTCATGGCGTCAATATGCAAGCAATCACTTGCATGTCAAGCGCGAGCGCTCAGCGGGAGCGGCGGCCACCCGGCTTGTGGCCCTTGGTCATCGGGTCCGGCTTCTTGGGCAGGGGGCGGCCGGGATCGCGGCGATAGTCTTCCTGGCTGCTGCCCAGGCCCATGCGACCGGGCTGCTGTTCGGTGAGCCGGCTTTCCCCGGAGCGCAGCCGCGCGATGGCCTCGGCCAGTAGCTCGGCGGTCTCGGTGTCGCCGGCCTCCTGCGCTTCGATCCGGCGGGCTTCGAGCTTTGCGATGGCGTCCATGGCGAGGCAACGTAGCATGGGCCGCCCCCGTTGCGCCGCGCCGGAGACCCCATGCGCCTCATCATCCTCGCCGCCCTCCTCAGCCTCGTCGGCGCACCGGCCTTGGCGGCGCCCGCGTGTGCGCCGCCCGCCGGCCTGGCGCCCGCGCCGGCGCTGACGCCCCAGGCCGAGGAGGTGGTGACCGGGGTTCCGATCGCCGCCTATGTGCTGGCGCTGAACTGGACGCCGCAATGGTGTCGCTCCGGCGGCGCCGGAGCGACGGCGAAGGAGATGGAGTGCGCCGCGCCGCACGGCTTCACCTTGCACGGCCTGTGGCCGGATGGCGCGCGGCCGCCCTATCCGCGCTTCTGCCGCCCGGGCGGCCAGCTCGACGCGGCGACCGTGCGCCAGATGTATTGCCGCACGCCCTCGCCGGTGCTGCTGCAGCACGAGTGGCAGGCGCACGGGACCTGCGCCCATTGGCCGGACGCCAAGGCCTATTTCGCGCAAGCCGCCCGGCTGTATGACGCCCTGAAGATCCCCAGGATCGAACACCTGGGCGGTGGTCAGTTCGATGCGGGCGCGCTACGGGCCGCCTTCGTCGCGGCCAACCCGGCGCTGAGGGCGAATGAGATTTTCGTGCAGACCAGCCATGGCGGCGACCTGACCGAGGTGCGGGTCTGCTATGATCTGGCCTTCCATCCGACGGCCTGCCTCGGCGGCAATGGAGCGCCAGACCGCGTTCGCCTGCAGGTGACGCCCAGCCGCACGGGCGCCTTCTGAAGCGTGGGTGCGTTAGAGCCATCCTGCCGCCACGAAAGTTGAGCATCTTGCCGACCATGACCGGTTCCTTGTCGATCACCCGCCGCCGCCTGATGGCGCTCGGCGCCGCCGTCGCCGCTCTGGCGCCCCTGGGCGCGCTCGCCGCCCCGCCCGCGCCGAGTCTCCCGCCCGGCGACCAGGCCCTGGTCGACAAGGCGGTGGCCTATCTGCAGAGCCTGAACGAAGCGCGCGGCCGCTTCACCCAGATCGACGCGCGGGGCGCGGTGACCCACGGCGAGCTGTTCCTGAAACGCCCCGGCAAGGCGCGTTTCGCCTACGACCCGCCGGCCGGCCTGCTGGTGGTCTCCGACGGCGGCCGGGTGATCGTCTCCGACAGCCGGCTGAACACCTTCACCGCCTACCCACTGGGCGCGACGCCGCTGTCGCTGTTCCTGGCCAAGACCATCCGCCTGGACCGCGGCGTGCAGGTGACCCGCGTGGCCCGCGCCGCCGACGGCTTCACCATCACCGCCCGCGACGGCCACAAGCGGACCGCCGGCCAGATCATGCTGACCTTCACCGACAATCCCATGGCGCTGGTCGGCTGGACGGTTACCGATGCGCAGGGCCACACGACCCAGATCCGCATCGAGGGCTTGCAGCGGGCGTCGGGCCTCGACCCGTCGCTGTTCGTCCTGACCGACCCCCGCCCGAAGCGGCCTCAGCGGCTAATGTGACGTATTCGTCACGAGCAAGGCTTAACTTTTGATCTCTTGACTTTTGGCTTCTCTGTGGCTCTAATGCCACTACGCCTTTGGCGCGGCGCACGCGCCGACGGAGTCCGTGCCGGAATCTATCCCCTCCCGGCGGCGGCATGAGAGACCACTGAAACGCCCGGGCTTCTCCAGTGCCCGGGCGTCTCTTTGTCCGGCGGTCCCCATCGCCAATTCCCATCCTCGAGAGCGGCGCTTAAACGAACAGCCATGCGTCTTCGAATCTGCACCTGGAACGTCAACTCCGTCCGCCTGCGCGCCGAGCAGGCCGCCCGCTTCGTCGCCGAACAGGCGCCCGACGTGCTGTGCATGCAGGAGATCAAGTGCCGGGAGGGCGAGTTCCCTAGGCAAGCCTTCGTCGAGATGGGCCTGCCGCACCTGAAGATCATGGGCCAGAAGGGCTGGCACGGGGTCGCCATCGCGTCCCGCCTGCCCATCGAGGACCCGGCGCCGCTGGACGTCTGCCGCGAGGGCCATGCCCGTTGCGTGGGCGTGAAGGTGGCGGGCGTCGAGATCCAGAACTTCTACATCCCGGCTGGCGGCGACGTGCCCGACCGCGCGGAGAACCCCAAGTTCGACCACAAGCTCGACTTCTACGAAAAGCTCACCGCCGAAATGGCGCGCCGCGACCCCAAGTCGCCCCTGGTCATCGTCGGCGACCTCAACGTGGCTCCCAGCGAGAACGACGTCTGGAACCACAAGTACATGTCCAAGATCGTCAGCCACACGCCCGTGGAGGTCGAGGCCATGTGGGCCCTGCACAAATCGCTCGGCTTCACCGATCTCATCCGCGAGGCGCATCCGGAGCCGCAGAAGCTGGCGTCCTGGTGGAGCTATCGCGCCCAGGACTTCCGGGTCTCGAACCGCGGCCTGCGGCTCGACCACATCCTGGTGACGCCGGGCCTGAAGGACGCCGCCTTCCGCTCCGGCGCCGCGGCGGCGCGCATCCACGACGACGTCCGCGAATGGGAACGCCCCAGCGACCACGCGCCGGTCTCGGCGGATTTGATCCTGTAAGTCCCTCCCCTTCGGGGGAGGTGGCGCGGAGCGCCGGAGGGGTCCGCTCAGACCTCGGATGACCCCCTCTGTCAGCTTCGCTGACAGCTCCCCCGATGGGGAGCGATTTGACTACGGCGCCAGCCTGTAGCCGCCCGCCTCGGTGAGCAGCAGCTTGGCGTTGGCGGGGTCGTTCTCGATCTTCTGGCGCAGGCGGTAGACGTGGGTTTCCAGGGTGTGGGTGGTGACGCCGGCGTTGTAGCCCCACACCTCGGCCAGCAGTTCCTCCCGCGACACCGGCTTTTCGCCGGCGCGGTAGAGGTACTTCAGGATGTTGGTTTCCTTTTCCGTCAGGCGGATCTTCTTGCCCTGCGGGTCGATCAGCATCTTGGCCGCGGGGCGGAATTCATAGGCGCCCAGGCGGAACACCGCGCCTTCCGAATGCTCGTAGTCGCGAAGCTGCACCCGGATGCGGGCCAAGAGGACGGCGAACTTGTAGGGCTTGGTGACGTAGTCGTTGGCGCCTGCGTCGAGGCCCTGGACGGTGTCGTCGTCCTCGCCCGCGGCGGTCAGCATGATCACCGGGGTGGCGACCCCACTGTCGCGCATTCTGCGGCAGGCCTCGCGGCCGTCGAAATCGGGCAGGTCGACGTCCAACAGGATCAGGTCCGGCCGTTCGGTCTGGGCCAGGCGAACGCCTTCGCCGGCCGTGGCGGCCTCGAGGGTCGCGAAGTCCTCGGCCTGGAGCTGCTCGGCGACCGCGCCGCGCAGGTCCGCGTCGTCATCGACGATGAGGAGGGTCTTGCGTTGCGCCATGACCGTTGGAACATGCACCGTGTCGCCGCCCCGGGGCAAAGATATTTGAGGGGCCACAGCTATTTGGGGATGCGCAGCGTGATCTTCACCGCCACCGCCGACGGTTTCCTCGACCTGGGCGGCCACAAGGTTCGCTGCGCGCTAGGCAAATCAGGGGTGAAGCCGGCGGCCGACAAGCGCGAAGGCGACCTCGCCTCGCCGGCGGGGGTCTGGCCGATGCGCCGCGTGCTCTACCGGCCGGACAGGGGCGCCGCGCCGACCACCGCCCTGCCGACCGCCGCGCTTTCGCCGGACGACGGCTGGTGCGACGCGCCGGACGACCCCGCCTACAACCGCCCGATCAAGCGGCCCTACCCCGCGAGCGCGGAAACGATGTGGCGGGACGACCACCTCTACGACCTGGTCGTCGTGCTCGGGTACAACGACGACCCGCCAATCGCGCTCATGGGCTCGTGCATCTTCCTGCACCTGGCCAGGGACGGCTATCTGCCCACCGAGGGCTGCGTGGCGGTGAGCCGGGCCGACATGGAGGCGCTGCTGGCCAAGGCCCGGCCGGGCGACGCGGTGGAGATCGCCGCCGCACAACGATGGTCGGATTGACAGGCTTGGTCTTGGCCTTTTAGGAGGGCGCATGGCTTCCTGCCGCAAACGCACCCAGCAACAGCAAAACCGTCTTTCGACGGCGCGGGTGCGTGTGAGCGTCTCAGGATAGGTCGAAGACCCCTGCGACGCGCCGCCAACCCCGCCCGACCGGCGGGGTTTTTCATGCGCTGGCCGGGCTTTTCCTCCGAAAGAGCCCTGAAGATGACCCTCCATTATCCCGATGACGCCGCCGTCGCCCGCGTGGGCTTTGGCCTGATCGACCGCACGCTGCCCAAGGCGCAATGGACCCACGCCGGCCATTTCGCCGCCGCGCTCTGGCTGTTACGCCATGAGCCGGAGGCGGTGGTGCGACGACGCATGCCGCCGATGATCCGCGCCTACAACGAGGCCAGCGGCGTTCCGAACACCGACGAAGGCGGCTATCACGAGACCATCACGCTGGCCTCCATCGCCGCGGCGCGGGCGTTCCTGGCGGCGCGCCCGCCGGCGACGCCACTGCACGAGGTGGTTGACGCTCTGATGGCCTCGCGGCTCGGCCAGCCGGACTGGTTGTTGGCGTTCTGGTCGAAGGACCGGCTGTTCTCGATCGCGGCGCGGCGGGGCTGGGTCGAACCGGACGCGGCGCCGTTCGACCCCGCACAGGCCGCCTAGCCGCGCGCGCCGAACACCGCCGACCCGACCCGCACGCTGGTCGCCCCAAAGGCGATGGCGGTTTCGAAGTCGCCGCTCATGCCCATGGAGAGCTTCGCAAGCCCGTTGCGCGCGGCGATCTTGGCCAGCAGCGCGAAGTGCGGCCCGGCCGGCTCGTCGGCCGGCGGAATGCACATCAGCCCCTGCGGCCGCAGCCCGTAGGTCGCGCGGCACAGGGCGATGAAGCCGTCGGCCTCGGCGGGGATCACCCCGGCCTTCTGCGGCTCCTCGCCGGTGTTCACCTGGACGTAGAGCCGGGGGCTGCGGCCTTGTTTCTGCATCTCCTCGGCGAGGAAGCGGGCGAGTTTCTCGCGATCCAGGGTCTCGATGACATCGAAGAAGGCCACGGCGTCGGCGGCCTTGTTGGTTTGCAGCGGCCCGATCAGATGCAGGGTCAGGCCGTCGCTCCGGTCGGCCCAGCGCTCCCGCGCCTCCTGCACGCGGTTTTCGCCGAACACCTTTTGGCCAGCGTCCAGCACCGGGGCGACGGCGTCCCAGGGCTGCAGCTTGGAAACCGCCACCAGGGTGACATCGGAGGGAGCGCGCCCCGCCGCTTGCGCCGCACGGGCGATCCGGGCCACGACGTTGGCGTAACTTGCGGCAGGATCGGCGAGGGAGGCGGCCATTTCCGGGGGTTTCTGGACCTTGGCGAGAACCGCGGCCTTCCTAGGGCGCCGCGCGGGAGCGCGAAAGGGCCTGCCCGGCCTGCTGTTCTTCACCGATCCGGTGCGCACGCCGGAGCCCGAGGCGATCGCCGCCCGCCTGCCCCGCGGCGCCGCCATCGTGTTCCGCGCCTTCGGAGCGGTCGACGCCGAGGCGCGCGGCCGGCGCCTCAAGGCCATCGCCAAGGCGCGCGGCCTGATCCTGTTGGTCGGCGCGGACGCCACGCTCGCCGCGCGGCTGGGCGCCGACGGCGTCCATCTGCCCGAGCGCATGGCGCATCGGGCGCGGCGGCTTAAGGCGGCGCATCCCAAGTGGATCGTCACCGCCGCGGCCCACTCGGCCCGCGCGGCGCGGCGGGGCTTGGGGGCCGGCGCGGACGCGGTGGTGGTCTCGACGGTGTTCACCAGCCGCAGCGCTTCGGCCGGCCTACCGATGGGACCGGTGCGCCTGGCCCTGCTCGTGCGGGGCGTGAAGGGCCCGGTTTACGGGCTGGGCGGCGTCGACAACAAAAAAGCCCGCCTCCTGAAGGATACGGGCCTGGCGGGCATCGCGGCGGTGGACGCGTTTCGCGCTAGAACTTGAACTTGGTCTCGAACTGCACGCGCGGCTGGCTGTTTTCCGGGGTGTTCGGCTTCGGCCCGGGGAGGATCTGCTCGTTCCCGAACGAGAATGCGCCGCCGGCGCGCCAGGCAGGCGTGATCTTGTAGTAGGCGCCGGCCTGGATATCGTTGAGCGTGGTTTCGCGGGTGTCCGGCTGGTGCAGGTTGAAGGTCAGGCCCCAGCGACCCTTCGCCGCGTCCCATTTCAGGGTTTGGCCGCCCGGGAAGGCCGGCGAGTTGTCGGGCTGGACGGTGAAATCCAGCGACTTGTTGGCCGCCGCGGGCGTCACCTGGCTGATCACCTGCTGGCTCGCCACCGAGGTCGCCGCCACCGGACCCGCCTGCGCAGCGCCGCAAGCCGCCCCGAAAAGGGCGGTCGTAGCGACCAGCGTTGCGAACCCGCGGACGGACATGCCGAACATATAGCCCCTGCACGCAGCCAACGCACCCCGGGGATTATCCCAGGCATGGCCACGGTGGAGGTCGATTAAAGAGCCCAGGCCCCTAACGTCAACTGAAGTCGGGGTGAGTTGGCCGCCCCGCGACGAAGAACCTCGCCGCCTGTGGCGGGAGGGTCACGCGATTCCTGTTTGGCGACTGACACGGCGTTGTTATAGAGGGCGCGGCGCGGCGCGGGGCGGCGCCGTGGCGCTATGCTTGGCGCGACGGAAATCTTTGGAGACGGATACATATGCCGTTTGTGCGCGGTACCTGGATGCGTGGCGTTGCGGTGAGCGCCTTGGCCACAGCCTGCCTGGGCGTGGCGGGTTGTTCCCACATCATGCACCCGCTCGGCGGCGGCGATGATGGCCCCAGGCGGGTGATGAACCCGGACTCTGCCGCCCAGATCGGGGTGAACGGCTATCTGTGGAAGGCCACGCTCTCCACCCTCAGCTTCATGCCGCTGGCTTCGGCCGACCCCTATGGCGGCGTGGTGATCACCGACTGGTACGCCAATCCGGAAAAGCCGGACGAGCGCTTCAAGGTCACGGTCTACATCCTGGACGCGCGCCTGCGCGCCGATGGGCTGAACGTCGCGGTCTACAAGCAGAACAAGGGCCCCGACGGCCAGTGGATCGACGCCCCCTCGACGGCCCAGACCGAGACGGACTTCGAGAACGCCATCCTGACCAAGGCGCGCCAGCTTCGACTTTCGGACATCAAGGGTTAGCCAGCCCCTCTGATCCTTCGTGAGTCGGCGCATCTTCTGAAGAGGCGTTGACCGGACCTTCAACTCCAGTCCAAAGCCTCCTCAAGATGGCCCGCTACAATCCCAAAGAGACCGAGCCCAAGTGGCGCAAGGCCTGGGCGGACGCCGACGCCTTCCGCGCGGTGATCGACCCGTCCAAGCCCAAGTACTACGTGCTGGAGATGTTCCCCTATCCGTCGGGGCGCCTGCACATGGGCCATGTGCGCAACTATGCGCTGGGCGACGTGATCGCCCGCTTCAAGCGCGCGCGGGGCTTTTCCGTCCTGCACCCCATGGGCTGGGACGCCTTTGGCCTGCCGGCCGAGAACGCCGCCATGGAGCGCGGCGTCAATCCCAAGGCCTGGACCTACGACAATATCGCCCGGATGCGGTCGGAGCTGAAGGAGCTGGGCCTTTCCATCGACTGGTCCCGTGAATTCGCCACCTGCGACCTCGCCTACTACGGCCAGCAGCAGGCGCTGTTCCTGGACCTCTACGCCCGCGGCCTGGTCTATCGCCGCGAGGGGATGGTCAACTGGGACCCGGTCGATCAGACCGTGCTGGCCAACGAGCAGGTGGTCGACGGCCGCGGCTGGCGCTCCGGCGCGGTGGTCGAGAAGCGCAAGCTGAACCAGTGGTTCTTCCGCATCACCGACTACGCCGACCAATTGACCGACGACCTGGAGACCCTGGAGCGCTGGCCCGAGAAGGTCCGCGTCATGCAGGAGAACTGGATCGGCCGTTCCAAGGGCCTGACCTTCTCCTTCGCTTTCGCGGGCGAGGCGCCGGCGGGCTTCGACAGCGGCCTGGAGGTCTACACGACCCGCCCCGACACCCTGTTCGGGGCGAGCTTCGTGGCCATCGCCGCCGACCACCCATTGGCGCAGCAGGCGGCGGCGAAGGATCCCAAGGCGGCGGCCTTCATCGAGGAATGCCGCAAGGGCGGCGCTTCGCAGGCCGAAATCGACACCGCCGAGAAGCTGGGCTTCGACACCGGCATCAAGGTGAAGCACCCCTTCGATCCGAGCTGGGAGCTGCCGGTCTGGATCGCCAACTTCGTGTTGATGGACTACGGCGCGGGCGCCCTCTTCGGCTGCCCGGCGCACGACCAGCGCGACATCGACTTCGCCCGCAAGTACGGCCTGCCGGTGGTCCCGGTGGTGCTGCCGCCCGGCGAGGACCCGAAGACCTTCAGCGTCGGCGACGAGGCCTACACGGGCCCCGGCGTGATCTATCACTCCCAGTTTCTGGACGGCCTGGACATCGAGACCGCCAAGGCCGCCGCCATCGCGAGGATGGAAGAACTCGGCCAAGGCGAGGGCGCGACCGTTTTTCGCTTGCGCGACTGGGGCGTCGCCCGCCAGCGCGCCTGGGGCTGCCCGATCCCGGTGGTCCACTGCGACAAGGACGGCGTCGTGCCCCTGCCCAAGGCGGCCCTGCCCGTCGCGCTCCCCGACGACCTGGAATTCGGCAAGCCGGGCAACGCGCTGGCCCGCCATCCGACCTGGAAGCACACCACCTGCCCCGCCTGCGGCGGCCCGGCGACCCGGGAAGTCGACACCCTGGACACCTTCGTGGACTCGTCCTGGTACTTCGCCCGCTTCACCAATCCGGACTTCGCTACGCCGATCGACAAGGCGGCGGCCGACTACTGGATGCCGGTGGACCAGTACATCGGCGGCATCGAGCACGCCGTCCTGCACCTGCTCTACGCGCGCTTCGTCACCAAGGCGCTGGCTGACGATGGACAGCTGTCGGTGCGCGAGCCCTTCGCCGGCCTGTTCACCCAGGGCATGGTCACCCACGAGACCTATCGCCGGCAGAGCGGCGAATGGGTCGAGCCCAAGGACGTGGAGATCGTCGTCGAGGGCAATAGCCGCCGCGCCAAGCTGGTGGAAAACGGCGCCGAGGTGACCATCGGCGACGCCGAGAAGATGTCGAAGTCCAAGAAGAACACCGTGGCGCCGGAGGAGATCTTCGACGTCTATGGCGTCGATGCCGCCCGGTTCTTCGTGCTCTCCGACTCCCCGCCGGAGCGCGACACCCAGTGGTCGCAGGCCGGCGTGCTGGGCGCCTGGCGCTTCGTCAACCGCGTCTGGGAGGAGTTCGAGAGCCAGCCGCCGGGCGCTGCCTCAGCCGCCGGCGACGATGAAGCGGCCACGGCCGTGCGCCGCGCCACCCACAAGCTGATCAAGCAGGTGACCGAGGCGATCGACACCTTCCGGTTCAACTCCGGCATCGCGCGGCTCTACGAGTTCCTCAATCTTTTGAAGGCCAATCCGGCGGCGGACGCCTCGCCGGCCCTGTTGACCGCCCGCCAGGAGGCGCTGTCGGCCTTCGCTCGGCTGATCGCGCCGTTCACGCCGCACCTGGCGGAGGAATGCTGGGTGCGGGTCGGCGGCCAGGGCATGGCGGCGGTGGCGGGGTGGCCGGCCTTCGATCCGGCGCTCACCGAGGACGCGGTGCGGGTGCTGCCGGTGCAGGTGAACGGCAAGCGGCGGGGCGAAATCTCCGCGCCGGCGGGCGCCTCGGCGGCCGACGTGGAAAAGATCGTGCTTGACGATCCGGAGATCGCACGGCGCCTTGAGGGCCTGACCATACGCAAGGTGATCGTGGTGCCCGACCG
>DATAUR010000108.1:0-27419 GCA_036268175.1 Phenylobacterium sp.
GCGCCACAACAAGATGAAGGGCATGGGCCAGATCATCAGTTGGTCGGTGCGCGACGAGAGCCTGCACTGCGAGGGGATGATCAAGGTCTACCACGCCTTCAACGCCGAGACCGGCGCGGTGACCAAGGCGGTCGCCGCCGATATCGTCGACTGCTGCAAGACCGTGGTCGGCCTGGAGGACAAGTTCATCGACCTGGCCTTCGAGGCCGGCGAGGTGCAGGGCATGACCCCCGACGACATCAAGGCCTACATCCGCTTCATCGCCGACTGGCGCCTGCGCCAACTCCACCTGCCGGAGGTCTACGGTGTGAAGGAAAATCCGCTGCCCTGGCTGCAGTCGATGCTGAGCGGCGTCGAACACGCCAACTTCTTCGAGGCCCGGAGCACCGAGTACTCCAAGGCCGCGACCAAGGGGCAATGGCACGGCGGCGAGGGCGTCTGGGCCGCGTTCGACCAGATGCAGGCGAAGCGGGCGGAGACCGTGCTGCCGGCGGAGTGAGGGGCCTAAGAGGCCCGGAACGGCACTTCCGATAGTTCGATCTTGGTCGCCGTATATCCGTAGCTGTCTATGAAGGTCCGAACACTAGCGGCCATCAGCCCTTGATGCGGGGAGGGGCCGATCAATATTTCTCGGATGGGCAAGCGACCGCTAGCTACATAGTCGCCAGTGTTTATGTAGGGGACTAAGCCGAACGGCGAGGCGCGAAATTTCAGACCATTGAATCGATCAGCGTTGCTGTGGCTGATCACGAGACGAACTTCATTCTCCTGAATGAAAGCCGGATTCTTAAATCCAGCAGCAAAATATGACAAGCGAAATAGCAGTGTGCGTTCATAGTGATCATCGTGATTGTTAGGCCAGCGAGGGGTCATTGATTTTCGATCAAGATCGTACTGCTCTTCAAATCTCCTGATCACTGAAAGTAGCATCGCAAGCTTCGGCCTCTTCTTGTAAAGCACCGAGCGGGGAAGCAAATCCGGGCCTGCAAACAGGGGGCGTTCTCCTTCAAGGCTCCGATGATCAACCTTGATGCACACAGCTCCCGAGGGGCCGTAGCCTCGCCATTGCTCCAGGCTGTCGCGAGTTCTGGAAAAACACGCCACTAGGTTCCCGACGCTGTTCTGTGCAGAAAGTTTGGCCCCAAGGCGTTCGAGGATCGCGCCGAATTCTCGGTTTTGTGTCCGTTGACCGCACGATTCTGCGACGAAGGCTGCGAGCTTTAGGCCGTGATCCAGCTCTTCAGCGTCGTTCATGAACCGGTTGTCGCTCGCCCAAAATCCATTCGTCGAAATAATGCCCTGGAGACCCGCAATTGATGTGTAGTGGTAGAGTGGTCCGCCGAATTCGAACACATTTTCGCGATGCCCGATGCGGCGAGTTTTGCTGCTGCTGAGTGCTCCGTCGCGATAAAGCACCGAGTCAACCTCAAGGAATCCCAATCTGTACGGTTGCCCCCCGTTCAATCGGACGCCTTCAGGGGTAGGTTCTTCGAGGTCCGACATGGTGGGGATGCTTCGCATTTGAGGTGACTGCGAAAGGCCGCCATCCAGCGCGGTCCCCGCCTTAAGCCTCACGGCAGACTGGCCGCCATGAGATCTATGGCTCAGTCCGTCCTACGGACGTTGTCTTAGGCCTTGATGCTTTCATCAAGCTCTCGAAGACGTTTCTCGATATCCTTGCTGAATGTGTAGATATCGGTCAGGTCCGAAATCAAATGGAGACTCTCGTCCTTCGAAACAAATGTCCCGAAATACTTCTTCGTAAGCCCGTTGAAGTGCATCCTTGCAACTGTCTTTCGATTGTTATCGTCCAATAATATTCCGCAGTATGACTTTTGATCTCGCATAATTATCCTCTTGGGATCGACCAGCCTAGAGGCAACGGCCTGAACTATGCGGAAGCCCGATATTTCCTCCTCGGTCGTAATGATTTCGCCTTCAGCTTCGGGAGTTTCGGCGACATCGACAGGCTTCGGGGTCGAGGCGTTGAGCGCGGACGAAAGGCGCTCAGTTACCTTGTCTCTCACTATGGTATCTATCGTGCTCGTCAACAGTTTTGCGGTATTGTCCTTTATCGCGGCTGTCACGTTTCCGCTGTAAACTCGTTTAGCTAGAAGCTTTACAAAATCATCAGAAGGATTGGCGAATTCTTTTTCCAATTCCACTCGCAGTAGAGATTGTATCTTTAAGTTTCCGGCTTCCTTTACGATTTTATCAATATCAAAATTACTTTTAACAAAATTCTCCAAAGTTTTTACATCTGTTGGTTTAATGGCATCCATACTGAAAGTAAAGAATGGTCTAGAATCCATCCGATTTGGGAGTTCGATATCAGAATAGAACTGATAAACAACGCCATTCGTTAGTATTGCAAGTCTCGCGTCGGTCACAGAAAAATATCTAAATAATTGCCCTGCGTTGTTTAGCGTCAATTCTGAGGAGGATGATTTACATTCGACCAAGACGGTGATTTTCCCGCCATTACATATCGCGTAATCAACCTTCTCCCCTTTCTTGGTTCCGATATCTGCTGTGTATTCAGGAACCACTTCGGACGGGTTAAAGACGTCGTATCCGAGCGCCTGCATGAATGGCATCACCAGTGCGGTCTTCGCCGCTTCCTCGGTGAGCAACACCTCACGGTGCTCCACCGTGCGCTTTTGAAGTTCGGCAAGTCGAGTTGCTAGGTCCATGCATCCCCCCGGTCACACGCTAGGCGCGTAGGATGTCGCGGTGCGCGCCCAGGGTCCAGCGCCATTGTGGGAAATGGCTTCCCCAGTCTAACGGGCGCGCCCTCGCGGCGCGGTCCCCGCCTTAAATCTCACGGTGGATGCGAGCCTTCCGGCCTAGGTGAGTCAAGGACGCCTACGGCACGCCAGGCGGTTGGCCGCTGCTGAGGTGCTCGTGGGCGACCCGCCAGCCGGCGCCGGGCTCCTTGCGCAGCACCCGCGTCGCGCGGCCGCTGCCGCTGACCTCGGCGCCGCGCGCCTTGCCTGACCACGCAAAGCTGTAGACCACCGCGGCGGCGGCCTCGGTTTCGGCGATCCAGGTCGCGCCACGGCTGGCGTATTCGTAGTCCTCCACCACGGCCCAGCTCGCCCGCATCAGCGCGGCGAAGGCGTCCTTCCCGGTGATAGTCGCGCCGTTGCTGTAGAAGAACACAACGTCATCGGTGAGCAGAGCCAGAGCGGCCGCCATGTCGCGCGCGACAAGGGCGGCGGTGAAATCCTCGACGCAGGCTTGCGGGGTGTTTGCGGGCACGCCTCAGGCTATCGGCGGCCTGGCCGGTTTGCAAAATGCAATCGCCGATCTGGCGCCCTAGCCGCCGACCCCCGCCAGCGTCCGGCGGCGGCGCAACTGCGCCCCCGCTCCGCCAAAGCCCAGGATCATCAGCGCCCAGGCGGTGGGTTCGGGGAGGCTGGTGATCTGCATGTTGAGCAGCTCCTGCTGATCGTGCGCGCCGCTGGGGTTGTCGATGGTGAAGCTGAAGCCGCCGGCGGCGTTGACCTGCGCGACCTCGGCGGGCGTCAGCACATAGGTCAGGCTGGTGGGGCCCCAGACGCCGATCCCGACGTTGGTCACCTGCGTGACGTTGGAGCAGACGATGCCCTGGAAGGGACAGGGAAACTGCTGGATGACGGTCGGCGAACTGCCGAGGGAGACCTGCGGCTGGGGGTTCGACTGGCCCTGGATGTCGTCGCCCAGCAGGAGCAGGTCGAAGACGCCGGGATTCTGGTCCTCATGGTAGATGGTCTCATCGGTGATAAAGTAGACGTTGTTTCCGATCTGCTCCGTCCCGCCCGAGACGCTGCTCTGGTCGAGGGTCGTGAATAGCGGCGGCGAGTCGGCGGTGATGGTGATCTCGTAATTGCTGCGCGGCGTGTTGAAGGCGGTGGTGAGGTCCACCGTCTGGGTGACGCTGTCGAAGGTGTTCAGCGGAATGTTCAGGACCTCGACGTCGGCGCGGGCCGGCGCGGCGATGGCCAGACAGACGCTCACGCCGAGCGCGGCCCCGGTGGCCGCAAGCCCCCGTGCGAGGTGGCGGGGCAGGACAAACGAACGCGACATGAAATGACTTCCTCTGGCTATCGGTCACCGCGCCGGCGCTCCTCGGCCGTGCGATCCGCGGGGAGCCGGACGGGAATTGCGCGCCCCTGCCTAGGGAACATTTTTGACCGCTCACCACGAACCGCGACGGCGCCGTCGGATTGAGCAGGACAGTCAGCGTCGCCGGCCACGGGCGGCTAAAAATGTTCACTAATTGTTCTCTTTTCAAGCCCTCTCGTGCTATCCTCCGTCCATGTTCGCCTACCCCAACCGCACGCAGCTCAAGATGCAGATCGTCGCTCGGGTCGCGGACGGCGAGACGGTCAAGGCGATCTGCGCCGAGCCCGGGATGCCGACCACCGCCTGCGTGCAGGTGTGGCGGCGCGGGGATGCGGCGTTCGCGGCGGAGTTGGCGACGGCCCGGGCGCGGGGGGCCTGGCGGCGCGAGCTGATGTTCAACGATGCCGTCGCGGCGGCGTTCCTGGCGCGGGTGGCGGCGGGAGAGCGGATAAACGACTTGCTGGCGCGGCCGGGGATGCCGAGCCAGAGGGCCTATCGCTATTGGTCGCGGACGCAGGTGGGGTTCCAGGCGGAGCTCTGGCGGCTGCGCGGGGTGCGCTATTCGGGGCATTCCGGCGAGGGGCATTCGCGGTATCGCGCGTGGGATGCGCGGCTGGCGGAGACGATCGTGTCGGCGGTGAGGTCGGGGGCGATTCTGCGCCGGCTGCTTTCGGCGCGCGCGGAGCTGCCCTGCCTGACCATCGTCGAGCGGTGGCGGCGCGAGCATCCGGCCTGGGACCGGGAACTGCGCGCGGCGATGGTCGAGGGTCGGCTGGCGCGCGGGCGCCGGGTGGGCATGCGAGGCGGCGGCGCCTGCACCGCGGCCCTGGCCAACGCGATCCTGGACCGGGTGACGGCGGGGGCCTCGCTGCGCGGACTGGCCGGCGAGCCCGGCATGCCGTGCGCGCGAACGCTCTATGCCTGGATGCGCAAGCGGCCGGCGTTCGCGCACGAGGTGCGCCAGGCGCAGATGCTCGGCCGTCTCGCGCGGCAGGGAGGGGTTTTGAACAGGGTCCCGGAAGGTGCGGGCGCGGACGAGGGCGCTGAACGACATCCGTCCGACGGATGCCTTCCTGGAGACGGCGAGACGGCGAACGCCGAGGCCCTACCGCCAGGCCGGAAAGGTCCCCGGCGCATTGGTGCAATCGAGGCCGGAGGCGCGGCTCATGCCGCCGCCGATGCGGCATCGCCCGTCGTGCATCCGGCTGAACAGCGTGAAGCCCGCGAAGATCGCCACGGCGGCCAGCACGGCGGCGGCGAAGATCTGGTAGCGGTTCATCTGCGCGCGCCCGCCGCGTCCGGCGTCATCTCCGCCACAGGTCCCGTCCGGCCGCCGCCGGTCAGTGGCCGAGCAGATGGGTCGCGAACGTCTGCCACGCCGGGACAAAAAGCAGGTAGGCGGCGAGCCCTTGACCGGCGAGAGCCCAAGCCGCGCCTGCCGCATAGGCCGGCTGCAGCCGGCGGCGGGTCATCAGGTCGTAGGCCCCGATCCCAAGGATGATCAGGGCGGTGGCGCCGGACAGGCCGAGATAGCGCTGCCAGGGGCCCTTTCCGAACGCCTGCGCGATCGGGCCCCCCAGCCAACGGGCGAACCCCGCGTCGGCCAGGACGAGGGTCGCGATCAGCATCAGCCGCTTGTGCGCGGAGGGCGTGTTGCGAAGCAGCACCCCGGCGCCGCCGACCACCGCGAAACTGACCATGGCGATCAGCTGCACCGAGAGGAATCCGGGGTTGCTACGCGGCGTGCCGAACTCCTGCTGCTGCACGGTCCAGGCCGCCGCCGGGCCGAGCAACAGCATCAGCCCGCCCAGTCCGACCATCGCGTAGCCCAGCCTGCGGTGCAGGGCGGGGCGGCGCGTGCGGATCAGCACCACCTGCGTCGTCAGCAGGGCCAGCCATCCGACGAACGCCGCGGCGTGCGCGTGGACGATCAGGGGATATGGCGGCTGGTTCTTCGCCACGTGGCGGACCATCTCCGGCACGAAGCCCATCAGGATGCCGAGCCAGGTGAGCGCCACCACGCCCAGGAAGAAATTGCGGTCCCACGGATGCTGCGCCGGAAACGGCGGCGTGGGCGCGACGCGCTTGGGCGCGCCGCGGTCGAGTGCGGTTGCGGTCATGGCGTTCCCCCGTCTGCCTGAAGGGAACGCTAGTCGCCGAACGTGGTGCGCGCAACTGCGGGGCGCCGATCTGAGGGGTCTGGTTGCGCCCCGGCTAGCGGGATGAGCCGCTGGGCGTGTTCTTGTTGAGGACCGCCAGGATGATCAGCAAGAAGGCCGCCAGGCGGATGAGGTAGGCCGCGCTATTCTCCGCATGCGCGACGCGCGAGCTCATGCTGACGATCTGGTTGAGGCCCATCAGCCAGAAGGCCACGGCGAAGGCAGCGAACAGGGTGTCGCGGGTGACGACCCAGAACCGCAGGAAATACAGGCCCACGATCACGAAGCCCGCGGTGAGCACGCCGGTCACGAACCAGGCCTCTTGCGGGTTGACCGTCATCGCGTCTGCCAGACAAAGCCGAAGATCAGCACGGCCAGGGCGATCGCCGTGGCCGCTTGGCGCCAGATCCACAGGTCCGTCGCCTGGAACACCAGCACGTCGGCCACCAGCACGAGGTTGTTGAGAGCGAAGAAGCAGAAGCTGACGGCGGTCCAGAAGATCAGCCGCGAGCGGCTGCGGCCATAGGCGCGCCACAGTAGCGCCGCGCACCCGAAGCTGGCGGCCAGGCACAGGCAATAGATCAGGGCAGGCGTGTTCACGGCCTGCGGCGGTCCAGCCGGAAGGCGTCCGCCAGGCCCTTCAGATCGGCGTCGGTCGAGGCGATCGCGTTTCGCACCGCCACGGGCCGCTCCGCATAGGCCTGGGCGAGGGCGTCCACCAACTGCTCCACCATCTCGGCGGCGGGGGAGAAGCGGACGCGGCCGTCGCCGTCGCTGGACACCAGGCCGTCGCGCCGGAACACGTCGAGGACGCCGGTCACCACCGCATCGCTCGCCCGCAGTTCGCCGACCAGCTCGCCCACGGACCAGGTGCGCGGCGGAGGCCTGCGCACCAGCATCAGCACGTCGAGCGCCCACACCGAGGGGATGCTTCGTCGGATGAAGGTCAGCAGAGCCAAATCACGCGCCATGATGTCGATCGAGTCTCCCGCGCCCCTAAGGGCCTTGCTGATAGCCGGCCGTCTGGCCTCTCGCGCCAACCGATACTTCCGGGCGAGAAGTCCGGCAATCGCCTGCGGGTCGATAGCTGGCCGGATCGCCGAGCTATTGCGGCGAGCGGCCGTTGAGCTGGTCGAGGGTGACGACGTTGACGCCCGGCTGGACATTGACCGGCTGGGACCAGATCACCGGCTTTCCCTGGATGTTGGAGACGCCGACCACGTAGTAGCGCCCCGACGGGATCTGCGGGCTCTGGGCGTGGCCCTGGGCGTCGGTGGCCACCCGACCGATGGCGTGGCGGACCATGGCGCCCACCTCGCGCTCGCAGGCCGGGACCGAGGCGCAGTCATTGGCGATCTTGGTCAGCATCGGGGCGCCCGGCGGGAGCGCGAGGCCGATGGCGGCCAGCTCGGCCTGCGGATCCTGGGGCGTCAGCCACAGCCGTGCGCCGGCCAGCGGCGTGAAGCCGCCGGGGACCGAGACCCCCGTCTGGATTTTCAGGATGGCGTTGGGCGGGCCGGACGGCGGCGGCGCGGCAGGGGGCAAGGGCGCGTTGGCAAGCTGCGCGCCGGGCACGGGCCGGGCCTGGGCGGTCCGCGCCGGCGGCGCGCTGCCTGGTGCGCCCAGCCGATCGAGGGTGCAGTTAAGCAGGGCGACGACGGCGTGGTCGTGGCCGGCGAAGCCGAAGAACATCGCCGGCAGGGCGCCCTCGTCGCGGGTGATCACCACCACGTCGGCGCCGCTGGCCCGATAGGCCACGTGGTTGAGGATCTCCTCGTGGCCGTCGGGGGCGACCCATTGCAGGGCGGTGGGCTCGAAGGCGACCGTTCCCTTGCCGAAGACCGAGTCGCAGCCGGCGCCCAAGGCTCCGTTCATGATCTTGGCGGCGACCTCGGCCGTCCCCGGGATCAGCAGGTCCTTGATCGGCCCGGCTACATCGTCGGCGCCGACGTCCTTGTGCGCCCCCTGGCGCCAGCGGCCGAGCAGCGGGTTCTTGGCTGGCGAGAGGGCGGGCTTGCGCCACCAGTCCACCGGCGGCGGACCGCCGCCGCCTCCACCGCCGCCGCGCCCCTGGCCATACTGGGCGTAGGTCTGGTTCAGGCGGGACTGCATGGCGGCGTTCTGCTGCGCCTGGGCCGCGTAGCTGGCGTTGCTCTGCTGCTGCATCGCCATGCTGCCCTGGTAGGTGCCGGCGATCGGCAGGGCGCCGGGCGTGGTGGGGTTCTGGGCGGCGGAGGGGTGCGGACTCAACGCCCCCAGCGCCACCGCCAGACCGAGCGCGCGAAAAGCCCCTGACAGCCGCATATGCCCCTCCCGCAAAACGCCGCTATCGTAAGCCTAACACGCTCCGGCGCCGCTTTCACCCGTCGCGGCGGGCCGCCGATGCGAACGGAATGTCGGCCCGGCTGGAGCTTGTCCGTCCTTGGGGCTCCGGCGCCGTGGCGCGCCTTTGCAGGAGAGACTCCCATGCGCTTCATGTTCATCGTCAAAAGCGCCAGCGCCATGGGGCCGAACCCGGCCCTGATGGAGGCCATGCACGCGCTCGCCGAGCGCGAGGTGAAGGCCGGGCGGATGATCCACGACGGCGGGCTGGCGCCGCGGGACACGGGCGCCGAGGTGACGATCAAAAAGCGCAAGCTGACCGTTACCGACGGGCCGTTCACCGAGACCAAGGAGGTGATCGGCGGCTACGCGGTCTTCGAGCTGCCGGACATGGCCGCGGCCATCGCCAGCGCGCGCGACTTCATGGCCCTGCACCAGGCGCACCTGCCGGACTGGGAAGGGATCTGCGAGGTGCGCCAGGTCGCCGGCTCGCAGGTCGAGCTGATCCGTGGCGGCGGCTGAGGCTTAGGGGTTCCAGGGCTGCAGGGCGCCCAGGAAAGCCAGCAGCAGGCTGAAGGCTGAGAAGGCGGCGATGGTGGCGGTGAAGCGCAGCTTGCGCCAGGCGCTCCAGCCGCCCCGGCCGGCCCAGGCGAAGGGCGTCAGCGCCGCGGCGGCCCAGCTCAGGATGGCGGCGGCGAGGGCGGCGCTGGCGGCGGCCACGACGATGGGCTGCGGCCAGCCGTAGACCACGCTGCTCTGGTCGCTGAGCGCGCCCTGCAGCTTCAGGGCGAAGGCCGGGACGGCGAACAGCCAGAGCGCCGCGGCGGGGCCGCGAAGGGCGCCGGCGATCCGCTGGACGCGGGTCTGCGGCAGGCGCCACCGCGCCGGGCTCGCCAGGCCGAACAGCACGCCGATCGCCGCCAGGATGGCCAGCAGCGCCACGATGCCCAGGGTGCGGGTCTGGTGCAGCCAGTCGGACCGCACCAGTTGGCCGCCGGCGAGGATCCGCGTGGCGGCCTTGCCCGGCGCCGCGACGACGCGGATCTGCAGCCAGGGATGCTCGGCGTCCTGCAGGAGCCCGGGCTCGCCCGTCGCCACGAACCGCTCGGAGCCCAGGATCAGATAGCCGGGCGCGGCGACCGACACCGGGGTCGCCAGCAAGCTCATGGCGAAGGCTTCCAGGCCGTGGAACGGCCGCCGCGTGGTCTGATACTCGCCGCTGTAGAGGGCGGCGTCGCGCAACAGGCCCGGTGTCGGCGGCAGGGGCGGCGGCGGCTTGGTGTAGAAGGTCTGGGCGATCAGGGCGGGCAGGACATTGGTCAGGGTGTGTTCGTTCTCGGTGTTGGTCGAGATGAAGACGCCCAGACGCAGCGCCGGCACGATCATCAGGTCGGAGTGGAAATCGAGCGTCGCGCCGTTGTGGCCGTAGGACAGCAGCCCGCCGCCCAGCGGGCTCTGGAAGAAGCCGGCGTCGACGGCGGCGTCGCCAGGATAGCGGCGCATGGGCGTGCGGATCGCCGCGGCGGTCGCCGGGCCATAGACCGCGTGGCCCTCGATCACCCCTCCGTTCAGCAGCAGGGTCATGTAGCGGGCCATGTCGCCCGCGGTGCTGGAGATCGCGCCCGCCGGGGCGAAGCCGCCGATCAGCTCGAAGGGGTCGGCGGTGAAGTGCGCGCCGGTCCAGCGGTAGGCGACGGACATGTCCGGGGCGAGGCTCGCCGGCATGGGCGCCGGCAGGCCGGAACGTGGCGGATAGAGCTCGCGCCCGGTGGTGTGCGCCATGCCGGCGGGCTTGAGGATCTCGGCCTCCAGCAGGTCCGGCCAGGGCTGGCCTTCGGCGTGGGCGAGCGCGTCGCCGGTCAGGGCGGCGGCGTAGTTGGAATAGGCGTCGACTTCGCCCGGCGGAAAGACCCGGTCCGGGCGCTGGGCGGCCAAGTCGTCGTCGATGGGGCGAAGTTTGGCTGGATCGCGCAGGAAGAGCTGCTTGAGCGGCGTGTCCTCGAAGCCCGGCGTGTGGGTCATGGCGTCCCGCACGCTGACCTGCCGATAGCCGGGACGGCCCGGAATGCGCACCTTGGGCGGCAGGTAGCTGTTGAGCGGCGCGTCCAGCTTCATCTGGCCGTGGTCGATGGCGTTCAGCGTCATCAGCCAGGTGAAGGTCTTGCTGATCGAGCCCACCCTAAAGAGCGTGCGGTCGGGGTCCACCGGCCGCCGTCGGGCCACGTCGGCGAAGCCATAACCCTTCTTCAGCACCACCTGGCCGTCCTGCACGATGGCGACGGTGACCCCGGCGATGTGGTCGCGGTCCATGGCCTGGCGGACGGTCGCGTCCACCAGCGCCTCCAGCGCCAGCGGCGGGATCGGCTGGTCGGGGGCGAGCAGCGGCTTGGCGACGGGAGGCGTGGCGAGAGGCGGCGCAGCCGGGGCAGGGGCGGCGCTCGCGCTCTGCGCCGAAGCGGACAGGCAAAGCGCCATCGCGGCGCGGGCCAGGCGAGAACCGAGGGTGGCCATGATCCGGATGTCTCCGACAGGAATATACTGGAGTTTTTTATACCGTGGTATATTCCAAGGATATGGTCAAGCCACAGCTCAGCCGCAAACGCCAGAACACCCGCGCCGCGCTGATCGAGGCCACGGCCGCGCTCGTCGCCGAACGGGGCCTGCGCAACGTTAGCCTCGACGAAATCGCCGCCCGCGCCGGGGTGACCAAGGGGGCGATCTATTCGAACTTCCGCAGCAAGGCGGAACTCTTGTGGGAGGCGGTCGACCGCCGCCGGCTGCACCTGGACTCGCCGATCACGCCCGGCGATGCGCGGACGACCTCGCGCGACATTGCCCGGACGCTGATGGCGCAGTTTCCCCAGGCCGAGATGGAGGCCGATTTCTACACCGAGCTTCGGGCCTACATCCGCACCGATCCGGAACTGCGCGCCCAGCAGGCGGCGCAGCAGAAGGCGCAGTTCGACCGCATGGCCCGGCGCCTGGCCGAGGGCTTCGGCGACAACCTCTCGCTGCCGCCCCGCACCATGGCGCTGGCGATCCAGGCGCTGTTGCTGGGCTTCACCGAGCAGTGGGAGCGCACGCCGTCCGAGGTCACCGAAGAGGTCATCGCAGCCGCCTTCGAGGCGCTCTCGCGCGGCGCGACCAAGCCCCGCGCGGCCTAGCCTAAAGGGCGCCTTCCTAGCGCGCCGCCTGCGCCGCCTCGAACAGGCGGTCGATCCCCGGCGCGATGGCGACGATCAGGTCGGCCGGCGGCTGCGGGTGGACGAAGGCGAACATCGGACGCGCCGAGGCGTCGGTCTCGCGCTTCGCCTGGGCCAGCGCCGAGGCGGCGCGCTCGCGCACGGCGTCCGGCAGGGGTTGTTTGGCGGTCAGGCTGTCCACCAGATCGAGGCCAAGGCCTGAAAGGGTCGTGACCTCCGCCGAGATCGGTAGCGCCGCCTCCAGGTCCGGATGGCCCCGGGCGATCCGCGCGAAGGGGCCGGCGTTGTCGCGCCAGGCCGTGAGGCGGGCGCGGATCGCCGGCGCAATGGAGACATCGCCGGTCACGAGCCGCTGCACGTCGGCCTCGAAGCTGCGCACCGCGGTCCCATCCACCGGGGCGATGTCGGCCAGCGTGTTCAGATCCTGCGGCGGCGGATGGGCCTGGCCGCGCAGCATGGCGCGGATCATGTGGTTGTGGGCGGCGTTGCGCACCGGCGCGACGGTTTCGAGGAAGGTCAGCACCGGCTGGACGTGGCCGGGCGCCAGCCGCTCGACCATCCGCGCCCGTGAGGCCTGGTCCTGCAGGCCCAGCGTCTCGAGCTCGGTCTGCACGATCGGCAGGCGGCGTTGCAGGGCGTCGGGATCGCGCACGCTGGCCGGCGACCAGAACCGCTCGGCGAGCGCCGCGGCCCGGGGCCAGAGCCTAGCGTCCAGCATCTCGTCGGAGACCAACTCGCTCCACAGTTCGCCCTCGCCGCCCAGGATCAGCCGCGCCTGCTCAGGCGTCAGCGGCGGCAGGGGCTTCAGCTCCAGCGGCCGGACGGCCGATTCAGCGAGCGGGCTGATCTTGGCGGCCTCGGTGACCTCGGCCGCGGTGAAGCCATCGGCCTCCGGATCCAGCGGATCGACGGCATAGTGGTGGGCGGCGGGCTCCAGGTTGTCGAGATAGTAGCCGGCCGAAACCACGGTGGGATGGCCTGCGGCGGTGGTGGCGGAGATGGTGTTGGACATCCGCCAGGCCTGGACGAACACCGAGGTCGGGATCGGCGTGGCGGCGATCTCCTCCCAGCCGATCACCGTCTTGCCGTGCTTGGCCAGGATGGCGCGCACCCGGGCGTGGAAATAGGCCTCCATCGCAGGGCGGTTGGCGAGGCCATGGGCGGTCACGAAGGCCTGGATGCTCGGGTCGTGCGCCCAGGCCGCGTCGCTGACCTCGTCGCCACCGACGTGGAAGTTCTTGTCGGGAAACAGGCCGGCCATCTCGCCCAGCAGGGCGTCGAGGAAGCGGTAGGTGGCCTCCGACGCCGGGTTCAGCGCGCGGTTCTGGGTGATGAAGGGATCGTTGGGCGCGACCTGGGCGGCGACCTGCGGATAGGCGGTGACGATGGCGCCGGTGTGCGCCGGAACGTCGAACTCCGGCACGATGCGCACGCCCCGGTCGGCGGCATAGGCCACCAGGTCGCGGATTTGCGCCTGGGTGTAGAACTGGCCGCCGGAAGCTGAGCCGGTGAGCTTGGGATAGAGCTTGCTCTCGACCCGGAAACCCTCGTTGTCGCTCAGGTGCAGGTGCAGCACGTCGAGCTTCACCCGCTCCATGGCGTCGATCTGGCGCTTCAGGGTGGGGAGCGACATGAAGTGGCGGGCGGTGTCGATCATCACGCCGCGCCAGGCAAACCGCGGGGCGTCCTCGATCCGCACCAGTGGCAGGCCGGCCGCGCCGGAGGCCGGGGCGGCGAGCTGGCGCAGGGTGGCGAGCGCGCGGAGCATGCCTTCAGGCCCGTCGGCGTCGATGGCCACGCCCTGGGCTGTCACGTCGAGGCGATAGGCCTCCTTGGCCTCGAGGGTCAGGTAGCCGGCGTCGCGGGCGCGGCAATGGATCGAAAGCCGCACGCCCGCGCCGGACGCCGGGCCGCCGCGCAGGCGGTCCACGTCGGCCTGCAGGCGGGCGACGGCGCGGCCGGTGAGCGGCTGGGGACAGCCGCGGACGTTGGCGCGGAACGGGCCGGTGAGCGTGAGCGCGCCGGGCTGTTCGGTCATCGAGACCGGCTGCGGCATCAGGACGGGCTTGGCCTCGGCGGCGCCGGCCAAGGCGGCGACGGCTACGCCGAACGCAAGGGTCGCAAATCTCACGGGCGGGCTCCTTTGGCGGTGTCCGCCAAGATCAGGTCGACAAGGTCGCGCAGCAGGGTCACCGAGTCTTCGACGCTGCCCGGATCGTCGGACAGGGTCTGGGCGATGGAAAGCCCCCGCGCCGCCCAGACGATCAGCCGGACCAGGGCGGGGAATTCGGGCATGCCAAGGTCGGCGCCAAGCCGCGCGGTCTTGACGAAGGAGTCGGCCTCGATGCGGGCCTGCAGGGTGCGGACCTGACCGGCCAGCGCCGGGTCGCTGCGCGAACCTTGCAGCACCTCCAGCACCGCGACGCCGGCCGGGCGGCTCAGCACCTCCCAGACGATCCGCGGCAGGGCGCGCAGGCGTTCGCGCGGATCGGAGATGGCGGCCATGCGCTGCGCGTAGATCAAGAGCTCCTGCTCATAGACTGCGCGCACCACGTACAGCAGCAGGTCTTCCCGGGTGGGAAACTGGTGCAGCATGGCGCCGCGGCTCAAGCCCGCGCTCTCGGCGACGGCCAGGGTGGTGGTCGCCGCATAGCCCCGGCGATGCAGGCAGTCGATGGCGGCCGCTAGCACCCGCTCGCGGGTCTGGCCGCTGCGCTCCGCCTGGCTGCGGCGCGGCCGGGCGGGCGCCTCGCTCACGCCACCCGGCCGGTGCGGGCGATCTGGCCGAAATAGGCCGCGCTGGGCTTGGGGGTGCGCTTGAAGGTGGTGCGATCCACCGCGACCAGGCCGAACTTTGGCCGGTAGCCGCTGGTCCATTCCCAGTTGTCGAGCAGCGACCAGTGCAGGTAGCCGCGCACGTCCAGGCCGTCGGCGAGGCAGGCCTGCACGCCGCGCACCGCCTCGCGGATGAAGGCGATGCGGCGGCTGTCGTCCTCGGTGGCGATGCCGTTTTCGGTAACGTAGATCGGCCGCTTGGTGCGGCTGGCCACCAGGCGGATCACCGCCTCCAGTGCGCGCGGCGCGAAGGGATAGTCCATTTGGGTGACCTCGACGCCTGGCGCGTT
This sequence comes from Phenylobacterium sp., assembly GCA_036268175.1. GTDB lineage: Bacteria > Pseudomonadota > Alphaproteobacteria > Caulobacterales > Caulobacteraceae > Phenylobacterium. Next base: position 14,917 of record DATAUR010000108.1, read on the forward strand.
GGGCAGGTCCGAGGTCGGGCCGACGGTGGATTCGGTGTAGTTCTGGATGCCGACCAGATCGCCCGGCGCGGCGAGCCAAGGCGTCAGCACCTGGGCGCGCTTAGCCTCGACGCCGGTCATGTCGCCACCGGCCGGCTTGTCGTCGTTGAGCGAGAGCGTGACGCCCACCGGAAAGCGCCCGCCGGACGCTGCCTTGATGGCGTCATAGGCCCGGGCGTGGGCCTCGATCATGATCGGCTGCTGCACGCGGAAATCGCCCAGCATCGGGCTCGACCACCTGGGCGCGCCGGTGGCGGTCTGCACCGCCTTGCGCATGCCGCCGATCATCGGGGCCATCTTCTGCAGCAGCGGCGTCCAGCTCAGGAGCGCGTTGACGTTGGGCTCGTTGAAGGTGGCGGCGACGGCGATCTGGTCGCCCATGTGGCGGGTGACGAGCTCGCAGTAGCGTACGAAAGGGGCGATCCCCTCGGCCGTGTCGAACCCGCCCGCCGCGGCGAACCAGCGGGGCACGGTGTAGTGGTTGAAGGTCACCACGGGGCTCAGGCCTCGGCGGCGGCAGGTCTCCAGCACCCGACGGTAGTAGGTGAGCGCCGCCTGGGAGATCTGGCCGGGCTCGGGCTCGATGCGAGCCCATTCGATGGACAGGCGGTGGGCGTTGAAGCCGAGCGACGCGGCCAGCGCCAGGTCCTCGTCGATGCGGTTGTAGACGTCGTCGGCGTCGCCGGACGGCTCGGCGAACAGGGTCGGCTTGAGGTGTTCCAGGGTCCAGACGTCGCTGGCCACGTTGCCGCCTTCGATCTGGTAGGCCGCGCCGGCCGTGCCCCAGAGGAAGCCGGACTTTGCTGCGGCTGCGCTGGGACTGGCGGTGGCGGCGCCTGCGGCCAGCAGGCCGCCAGCGAACATCTGGCGGCGGTCGATCTGAAGGCCGGTCATCGGCGGCATCCCCGGAATGGTCTGGATGCGCGACTGTACGGCGGCGAGAAAGAAACGGTCAATATTGCTTGTAAGTGACGGCGGCCGACCGGAACGCCGACGCCGGGCGCCCCGCCACCGTCTGGCGTTGCGGCCCTATCAGCCGGCGATCACCCACTCGGCGACATAGGCCTGGGCGCGGCGAGCCAGCGCCGCGGGACCGGAGAAGTAGAACTCGCTGCCGAACCAACTGCGCTGCTCGCGCCAGACCAGCGGGCCGGTGTCCTCGGTCTGCAGCATCCGCCGCAGACGGTCGCGCTTCTTGGAAGGAACGAAGGTGACGTAGGTCGCATCAGCCATGGCTACTGTCCGGTTCAGGGGCCCTCGAGCGGAGGAGAGACTGAATCGGCCCGGCTGGTAAGCGTCCCAAGCGCCGCAGGGGGCGACTTATCCCCCGGTAATCTATGGCGAAGCTTGCGGAAACCTAGCGGCTGGGCGGGGTTGGCGTCGGCGTGGCGGGCGTGCCCGGAGTCGCGGGCGCCGCCGCGGCCGGAGCGGCGGGCTGCGGGCCCAGGTTCTTGGACAGGTAGGCGGAGATGGCGGCCTGTTCGTCGGCGGTCATGTCGGCGCCGGCGGAGATCATCTTGCTGATCTCCATGTCCCATTCCTCAGGCGTGTGACGGGCATAGGCGAACTGCGAAGCCTCGTGGCAGCTCGTGCAGATGCGCACGGTGACATCCTTGCCGGGGCCGTCGGGAAGCCCATCGTCCGCCGGCGGCGGGGTCTGCGCGGCCGGCGCGGGCGCCGTTGCAGGCGCCGGCGTCTGGGGCGGTGTCTGGGGCGGTGTCTGGGGCGGCGTTTGGGCGAAGACCGAGCCGACCAGGCCGAGGGCGAGCGTCGCCGCGGACGCGGCCAGGAGGATTCGAAGAGTCATCCCCCACACCTAACCCATCCGCGCCCGAACCGGAACCGCCGAGACGACGGCCCGAGGTCCCTATTCCGCCGGCTTCGCCGGCGCATCCTTGGTCGGCGCTGGAGGGCTGCCGGCGTCTAGGTGGTCCCAGTTGAGAATGGCGTTGAAGCCCAGGAAGTAGCTGCCCTGCGTCTGCCAGCGCCAGTAAGGGCGCAGGCCGAACAGCACCATGTGGCCCTTGCCGTCCGGCACGTCGACGATCAGCGCCTTGCGGGTGAGCGCGCTGCCGCCCTCCAGCATGCCCGACAGCAGGATGGTGTCGGCCTGGGCCGGGAAGGCCATCACCGTGCGGGGATGCTGGGTCGGCTGGGCGCCGCCCTGGCGGGAGGCCGGCGGCGCGGTCTCCACCGGCTCGGCCGGGGCCGCGGCGGCCTTGGCGCCAGGCTCCGGCGAAGGCCAGGGCGAGACGTGGGCCGGGACGGCGTTGGGCGTGATGTTCTGGGCGTAGCGCGCGCCGGCGCCGCCACCGCGACCGCCGCCGCCGAAGCCGCCTTGGCCCGGCGTCGCCACGCTGATCACCGGGGCGTCGGCGAAGTAGATCGGCATCTCCTTGCCCTGATAGCCATAGGCGATGGGGCTGGCCTGGTCGGTGAAGACGCCGCGCATCAGGGCGCCCTTGGTGTAGAGTTCGTTGGGCGCCGTGACGGTGACCCCGGCGGCGATGCCGTAGTCGGCCAGCATCTCGACGGTCGAGCCGTCGCCGATCAGCACGCCGCCGGCCTTCACGAACTTCTGCAACTCGGCCAGGCCATCGGCGCCCAGGCCGCCGCGGATGTCGTCGGCGGAATCCAGCACGCCCAGGTTCGGGGTCAGGGCGGACTTCTTGTAGGGGATCGGCACGTCGCCGTTCATGGCCACGCCGACGATCTGGTCGCGGGGGGACGAGCCCACGGTCGGATAGATAATGACGTCGAACCGCTTTCGCAGGTCGCCCAGCCGCGCCTTGGTGTCGGCGAGATAGGTGTAGGGCACGCCATAGTGGTCGAAGGCGGCGCGCCACCAGCCTTCGTCCTGGGTGCGCAGCCAGGAGTGCAGGTAGCCGATGCGCGGGATGGTCAGCGCGTGGGTCTTCACCGTCGGCGCCACGTCCACCGCCTCGGCGGTGAGGCCCAGGTCGGCGACGACCTTTTCGACGGTCGCGCGGGGCGCATCGGGGATGATGAAGGTCCCAGCGGCGTAGTGCTTGCCGCCGGCGTCGAAGGCCGTTTCAGCGGCCTGCATCTTCACGTCCTTCAGCCGGAAGCGGAAGGTGACGAGCTCGTTGTCGCCGGTGTGGTTGACCAGGATGGTCTTGCCGGCGCCGCTGACCACGCCCTTGGGCGCCACGTCGGCGGTGATGAGCGTCATGGGCTCCTTCAGCACGGCCGGATCGTGCACCGTCTTCATGCTGACGTTGCGCATGTAGGACATGGTCCAGCCGGTGTCGTCGTAGGGGCGCGGGTTGGCGGCCGGGTAGTTCTGGACGCTGAAATAGAGGTCGGCCAGCGTGCGGTAGGGCTGGTCGGCGCGGATCACATAGTCGCCCTGGGCGACCTTCACGCCACCCGCAGTAAAGGCCTGGTCGGCGACGCTGACCTCCAGCCCCTGGCGCCGCACGTCGTTGATCATGTCGACGACGTTCAGCCTGGCGGTCTGGTTGGCGGGCACGACCCAGGCGTTGACGGCGCCCGTCTTCTTGCCGCCGTCCACCGCGTGCTGGTTCTTCACCCAGTAGTTCTCGAGATACATCGTCCGGTCCTTGGCCACCCGGTCGAGGGCGAACAACAGGGCCGATTCCTGGATGTTGGTATTGTTGCGCGGGCCCCAGTCCACCGACGGCAGGGCCGGGTTGGGGCGATACCACTCGCGGCTGGTGACGGTGGGTGGCAGCTTCAGGCCCTTCTGGATGTCGGGGCCATAGCTCTGCACCTCGTAGAAGCGGCCGAGCGAATTGTGGCTGTTGGCGATCCAAAACAGGTAGTTGGGCACCCAGCCGTCATAGTAGCCGTAGGTCCAGACGCCGGGGACGCCGCGCTTGGCCATCTCGGTGATCTCGGTCTCGCCCAAGAGCCACCACTCGTCGGTCTGCACGGGATCGAGCGAGGGATTGTAGGGGCCGGTGCCGGTGGAGACGTAGAGATAGGACTGCGCCTCGTGCAGGTCGTGTACGACGGTGGGGTGCCACTCCAGGATGCCGCGGGTGATGTTCTGGGTCAGCTTCAGGTACTGGCCCATGCCGTCGCGGTTGTTGTCGTGGGCGACGTACTTGCCCCAATAGACCAGCGGCGGCTTCGGCTTGCCGGTCTTTTTTCCGTAGTAGTAGGTGTCGACGATCTTCTCGCGGCCATCCACCTCGACCACCGGGGTGATGAAGGTGACGACGTTGTTGCGGATGTTCTGGACGAGCGGCGTCTCCTCGATCGCCAGGCGGTAGGCCAGTTCCAGCAGCATCTCCGGCCCGCCGGTCTCCGGCGAATGGATGCCGCTGGTGATCCAGTAGACCGGCTTGGCGGTCTTGATCAGCCGCTTGGCCTCCTCCGGCGAGGTCTTGCGCGGGTCGCCCAGGGCGGCGAGCGCGGCCTTGTTGGCGTCGAGGTTCTTCAGCGTCGCCTCGTCGGCGATGGCGATGACGATCTGGTCGCGGCCTTCCTCGGTGGTCCCGAGTTTCCAGAACTTCACCCTGGGCGAGGTCCTGGCCAACTCCTGGTAGTAGCGCTCGATGTCCTTGGCGTAGGTCAGTTCGCCGGGCGTGCCCGGGATGCGGCCGAAAAACTTCAGCGGCGAGGGCACGGTGTCGGACGCCGGCATGTGATCCACCAGTTCGGTGGTGAAGCGCGGGTCGACCAGGTACTTCTTGATCAGCGCCGTATAGGCCTCGTCCTGAGGCTGCACCGGCGGCGTCGTCTGCGCCTTCGAAAGCGACCCCGTGGCCAGGAAAACGGCCAAACCAAACGCGGCCGCCCGCGTCCAACGCTGAAACCCTGTCACCTGGATCGTCCCCCGAGGTTCGCCTTTCCTGCAGCTTAGCTTGAAAGCGGGGGCGGCGCGCTAGAGCTTCACGACGATATTGCGACGGTCGAGGAGGTAGCCCAGCCCCCAGCAGATGAGCGTGTAGGCGATGGCGCAGAGCAGGGAGCCGATGGGGCCCGGCGCGATGGCCTGGAAGACGTCGATCCCGACCCAATCATACAGGTCGACGTCCGGCGCGACCTGGACCTGGCGCAGCGTCGTCACGAAAAGCTCGGAGAACAGGTAGATCACCAGGGGACTGCGGCCGAACACCTGGAAGAAGCGGGTCACCGGGTTGGGCGCGCGGCCCTCCAGCCCCGCGGCCAGCGCCGCCAGCAGCACCAGGTCCTGGCCCACGGTCAGCAGCACGAAGCTGCCGGTCCAGAGCTTCTTGGAGATCGGGAAGACCGGGCTCCAGGCAAGGCCCGCAAGCGCCAGTACGACACCGGCCAGGCTCATGCGGGTGAGCGCGCGGCGGCGGTCGGGACTGTCCTTGAGGACCCGAGCGGCGAGGTAGCCGGCGATCACGTTGACGGTGGCTGGCAGCGTCCCCAGCAGGCCCTCCGGATCGAAGCCGCCGTCCTTGCGATAGAGGTGGCTCTGGCCAAAGACCCACAGGTCGAGATGGGTCCCGGCGTTGCCCAGCTTGGCGAACGGGTCGGCGGGGTTGAAGGCCACCAGGATCGCCCAGTAGCCCAGCAGCAGCAGGACGCAGAGCGCGATCAGCTTGCGGATCGTCAGGTAGCGCACCGCAAAGGCGCCCAGCGCATAGCAGAGTGCGATCCGCTGCAGCACGCCCATCACCCGGGTGTCGGCGAAGGGGCTCAAGCTCCAGCCGCCGCCGTCCCGATGCACGAACGGGTACCAGTACATCAGGAAGCCCAGCAGGAAGATCAGGGCCGCGCGCCGCAGGACCTTGAGCGCGAAGGCTGCCTGGGTCGTCGACCGCGAGAAGGCGAAGGCCATGGCCGAGCCCACCGCGAACAGGAACGACGGAAACACCCAGTCGGCGGCGGTGAAACCGAACCACCTGGCATGGACCAGCAGGGCGTAGGGATGCGCGCCGGGTCCTGGCGTGTTGACCACGATCATCAGGGCCACCGCCAGTCCGCGGAACACGTCCAGCGACAGGAAGCGGGAGCTGGCGGGCTGGTTCATCACCTTTCCCAACGCTCGTCATTCCCGGCCTTGTGCCGGGAGCCCATGATCGCAGGGGTGTCAGGAAGAGGCGTGGCGGCGCCGTGCGAACCCTTCACCTCGGAGTTCATAGGTTCCCGGCACAGGGCCGGGAATGACGATCGAAAGGGGCTGGGCGAGGCCATCACGCGCGCTCCAGCCGCGCCAGCAGGGCCCGCACCGAGGCGATCGGATCGGCTGGCGGTTCGCGGCGATAGAGCGTGTCGCGCTTCACCCAGGCGTGCTCCCAGGCGGCGATGTCGCGGACCACCGGAGCCTCATCGAAGGGCTCGGTTCCGGCGGCGCGCAGCGCGGTCAGGAAGGTCTCCCAGCGGGGCAGGTAGAAATCGCGATAGAGCCCCTGCCAGGCCTTCGACGCATAGTCGTTGAGGTTGCCGTCGCCGCCCCAGACGGTGACCTGGGCCTTGGCGTTCAGGACGTAGGCGCGGGCGTCGGCCGGCGTGTCGCCATAGGCGCGCGCCGCGTCGATCCAGGTGGCCAGGCTCTGCGGCTGCGCGCCCGTCAGCGCGTCCAGCGCCAGCGCCAGGTCGGCGATCTTGCGCCGGGCGCGGTCGCCGGCCGTGGGGTCCCCGCGCCGATAGGCTGCCACCGCCTGGACCAGCAGGACGTCGATGTCCTCGCTGGCCAGATGGCGGGCCGCGTCGATCAGGTCGAGGACGAACAGCCGCTGGCCAGCGAAGGTGGGCGCGAGGCGCGTGAGCTGCCGCACCGCGGCGGCCAGTTCGGCGCGGTCGCCGGGGTCGCCTTCGAAGGTCACGATGGTCGCCGTAGGCCGCTTGAAGAACAGGTAGGCGCCGGCGCGGTTGCTCCACCAGCGCGGCGTCCAGTAGCGGGTGGAATAGGCGGCCTCCGCCAGCTTGCCCAGCGCCGCCTCCAGCTCCGGCGTGGTGCGGCCATACCGCGAGCGGGCGTAGGTGGAGAGCCAGGCGCCTTGCGACGCGCCGCCGGCGTTCCAGGCCAGGTCGTAGGCCGCTTCGTAGACGATGGAGTTGTTGTCGAGACCCTCTGGGAACAGGCCAAAGCCGGCCAGCGCCTTGGTGTCCGGGCTGGCGGTCAGGGCCGCGAGGTCGCGGCGATAGTAGCCAAGGTCGCCATAGAGCGGGTTGCTGCCGCCGTAGTTGTGCACATAGCCATAGATCCAGCGCTTGCCGCCGAAGGCCCGGGCGCGGCGCCAGATGTCCGCATAGCGGTCGTTGCCGATGTCCAGCACCATCAGTCGGTCGTCGGGGATGCGGCTCAGGTAGGCGGCGATGGCGTCGGCGCTCCAGAACTTCTGGTCGGAGCCGAACAGCCAGCCCTGCATCACCCAGACCGCGTCCGGCCGGGTCTGGCGGAAGGCCTCGTGGATCGCCTGGCCATAGGCCGCCAGGCGTTCCGCCTTCGCCGCGGGGTCGACTTCGACCTTGCTGGCCGCAGCCGCGGTGTTGGCGTTGGCGTCGCTGTAGTCCGCGTTGCCGCCGGCCCCTGCGTCGGTCAGCGGCGGGGTCATCTCGTTGAAGGAGTCGGCCAGGTAATAGGTCCCCGCGCCGTAGGTCTCGCCGTAGAGGGCCAGGAATCGGCCGGCGAGGTGCGCGAACAGGGGATCGCGCGGGTCCAGCCAATAGGTCTCGTGGAAGCCGCCGCCGACCCGCATGCGGTGGATCAGCGCCTTGGGGTTCTTCAGCGCGAAGGCCTTGGGCACATAGCCGCCGAAGGCCGGCAGGATCGGGCTCATGGAAAGCTCGCGCATGCGGCCCAGGATCTGGCGCTGCAGGTCGCGCTTCTTGTCGATCCAGGCGGCGAGCAACGGCGCGAGGTAGCCCTCGAAATTCCCCATCCGCTGCCAGGGGGTGAAGGCCGGGCCGGAAAAATACCCGGCCAGTTCCGCCTCGCTCAGTCCCGCCTCGCGCCACAGCGCGCGCCAGACATATTCCTGGCCCTCCATGGCCAGCGGCATGTCGATCCCGTGGATCGCCATCCAGTCGATTTCGCGCGCCCAGCGCGGCCAGTCCCACCAGGGCGTGGTGTAGCCATAGGTGCAGGTGTTCAGATAGGCGCGGTGGGCGAAGGGGCTCTCCGTCCGGGCGCCGGCGGCGTCCGGCCAGCGAGCCGGGAGCACGACACGGTCGCCCTCCCAGCTCACCTGCGCGGCGCCGATCTCGCGCAGCCAGGCATAGACGCCGCGGGCCAGCGCCACCGGCGTATCGCCGCGCACCAAGGCCCTTCCATCCCGGCCCTCCACCGCATACCAGGGCCGCGAGCTGGCCTCTGACGAGGGTTGGTGTTTGAGCGCGATGTCGCGGACGCCGGAGCCGAAGAGGCGCGTCAGCACGCCTCGCGCGGCGGCCTCGCCGGCGTCGCCGCCGACCGCCAGGGCGGGCTCGGCCACGGCGATCAGCCCCGCGCCGAGCGACCCCGCGAGCGCCTGGCGGCGCGACAGGAACGGTGGACCGGTCACAATCACGCGGCGACCGCTCGCGGCCGGCTCCGCCCGCTACTTCGGCTTCTTGAAGCGCAGCAGGAACTGATCGGTCTTGCCGCGGATCGCTGGGTTGAAGACCATCTTGCTGTGGTCGTCGGCGGGGTTGGCGAGGATCTTGCTCTCGCCGTCCAGCCTGAAGCCAGCGGCCGCGAGGTCGGACTTCACTCGCGCCTCGTCGATGCGGTGGCGGCTCTCGGTGCCTGAAATGCCCGACCCCGGCGCGTCGGTATGGTCGAGGATGACGTAGACCCCGCCGGGCTTCAGGGCCGCATAGACCGCCTTGTTGAAGGCCGGCACGTCGGCCGGGCCCATGAACTTGTCGTAGAGGTCGTGATAGTTCTGGCGGATGAACACCGCGTCCAGGCCGGACGGCAGGGGCGAATTGACCGGCCCGCTGGAGACCACGACATTGGCGTAGGCCGGGTCGGCGGCGGTCTTGTTCAGGGTTTCGATCGCCGTGGGGTGCGCCTTGACGACCTCGGCGGGCATCACCGCGTAGAGCTTGCCCTTGGGCCCGACGGCCTGGCTGAGCGCGCGGACGAAACGGCCGGCGACGATGTCGGCCACCTTCCAGCCCGGCTTGACGCCGATGAAGGCGATGACTTCCGGCCCTTTCAAGGCCGGATCGGTCAGGGCGTCAGCGGCGGCGGCCGGCGGGTTCTGGGCGAAGGTCGTGGCGGGCAGCGCCAGCGCCAGGGTGGCGGCGGCCGCGGCGGCGGCGGCGGCGATGAGGGTGATGCGCGACATCTGGTTTCGTCCCCGTGTTTCGCGGGGCGCGGGTCTGACGCCGCCCCCGTCCCGATCTGCCGCAGATGCGAGCCTGCCTAGGCTGGCAAGTCAAGCAGCCGTGGCCGGTGGTCCGTCCGTCGCCGGTCGGCCAGTGGATCTGTGAGCCCACGCAGGCGGTTTCTGTCCAGAGGCGTCAGAGCGTCGGGTCGGGCCCCACCTGCACCAGCATCTTGCCGAAGTTGCCGCCTTTCAGCATCTCGATGAAGGCGGCGGGCAGCTGGTCGAATCCCTGGCGGATGTCCTCGCGGTAGCGGACTTCGCCGGCCGCGACCCAACCGGCCATGTCGCGCAGGAAGCTCGCCTCGTGGTCGGCCACGAAGTCGCCGACGAAGAGGTCTCTGACCGTGACGCCTCGCTCGCGGAAGATCGCCTCGCCGCGGGCCATCAGGGCGGCGCGGGCGTCGGTCCCGGCGGCGTCGCCATAGTGGGCGATCAGGCCGCAGATGGTCATCCGCGCGCCGGGGTTGAACAGCGGCAGGACCGCCTCGAACGCCGCCCCGCCGACGTTCTCGAAATAGACGTCGACACCCTTGGGGCAGGCCGCGGCGAGGTCTTCAGCGAAGGTGGGCGACAAGTGCGAGACGCAGGCGTCGAACCGCAGGTCCTCGGTGACGAAGCGGCATTTCTCCTCGCGTCCGGCGATGCCCACCACCCGGGCGCCGCGCAGGCGGGCGAGCTGGCCGGCGATCTGGCCCACGCCGCCGGATGCGGCGGAGACCACCACGGTCTCGCCGGCCTGGGGATCGCCCTGCAGGATCATGCCGGCGTAGGCGGTGAGCCCCAGCATGCCGAGCACACCGACGGCTTGCGAGATGCGGCCCAGCGCCGGATCGAGCTTGCGCGGGATCATGTAGCCGGGGCGCGGGACGCCCTCGCCCATCAGGCCGTACTCGGCCCAGCCGTTGGTGTTGAACACCAGGTCGCCGGGCTGGAAGCCGTCCATCCGGCTCTCCACCACCTGGGCGACGGTGCGGGCGTGGCAGGGCGCGCCCTTCGCCTCGACGCCACGCTTCTTGTAGCCCCACTGGTAGGGGTCGAGGGAGACGTAGATCGTGCGGGTCAGCGCCTGGCCGGGGCCGGGCGCGGGAATAGGCGCCTCGCAGCGTTCGAAGGTCTCTGGCGTCGGCCAGGGGCCGAGCGGCCGGTCGGCGAGGGTCCAATAGCTGTTCAACGGCATGCCGGATGCGACGCCGCCCGCCCCAAGGAGTCAAGCCGAGGAGTCAAGGCGTCGGGCCTCGATCGGATAGGGTGGACATGAGGGCGCTGAGCGCCCCGGCCGAGGTGTGACAGCCTGCGGCCGGGGCTTTGGGCGCGTCAGACTGGAGACCTGACGACGACCGAGCTTAACACTTCCGGGCTGCGGGGCCAAATCGTGGAAGGGAGCGAGGCGGCGCGGCGCGGCCCGCGACGCTCTCTCCGACGTCCGGGCCGCGCCCGCCGGGCGCGGCGCGCGGGCCAAGCCGCGCAGCCACGCCGTGGCTCGACCCCGCGCTGTCCAGGCAGATCGGGGTCGCGGCAATGACGTTACGGCTTGGCCTTATCCCCAGGCGCCCCATTCAGGAAAATTCAGTAGGTGGCGAACAGCGAGACGCCGATCGTCCTTGGCCGCTGCGGGGTGATCTGCTGGGTCTGGGTCGGATTGAACGGATTTCCAAAGGCGAAGGTGTCGCTGAACGCGTTGGTCGGGTTGGTGATGAACACCTGCGCGCCCAGGTCGTTCTTGCGCACCTCGGCCAGCAGCTTGGTGCGCACATAGCCGCCCATCGCCTGGAAAGTGGTGTCGAAGGTCACCCGCGAACGGCCCACATAGGTGGTCTCGCCCACCAGCCGCAGCTGCCACCCATCGCGGATCGCCCGCTCGTAGCTCAGCACCACCCCGCCCGACCCGGCCGGCGCGCCCGGCAGGCCGTTCACCGGGCTTGGGATGAAGTCGGGATTTGGATGGGTGATCCTGGTGTGGGCGAAGCGGCCGTTGAGCTGCATCGCCAGGCCATTCTGCCAGTGGTAGCCGACCTCGGTCTCGAACCCGATGATATCGGCGTCGCCGACGTTGGTGGTGAAGGGAATGCCGGAGGAGCGGAACTGGTCGGTCTGGATGTCCTGCCAGTTATCGAAAAACAGCGCCGAATTGACCGCCAGGTGGCCACTCGGCGTCTGGTATTTCACCCCGACCTCGTAGTTGCGCAGGATATCGGGGGCGAACACCACCAAGGGCCCCGCCAGCGGCACCGCGCCGCCGGAGTTGATGCCGCCCGCCCGGAATCCCTCGGAAAACACCGCATAGACCAGGTCGCCGTCGCCGAAGCTCTGCTGCAGGGAAGCCTTGGGCGAAAATCCCTGGTAGTGCTCGACGCCGAAGATGTTGCGGGCCGGGAAACGCTCCGACACCACCGCTGACTGGGTCCGGGTGTGGATGTCGAAGGCGCGGCCGCCGACCGAGGCCATCAGGCTGTCGGTGATCTCCACCGAGGCCTCGCCGTATAGCGCCAGCTCGGCGATGTGGTCGTAGCGATTGTCGCCATACACCTCCGCGTCGTTGTTCGGGGCGAAGCTGTGCTGCGCGAGGAACTCGGTCGGGGAATGCTCGTCGGTGAGCGATCCGTAGACGCCCACGAGCCACTGCAGCCAGCTGGCGCCGCGCGAGGCGAGGTAGGTGTCATCGACCAGCATCCGCGTATGGGTCCGCTCGGAATAGGCCGAGGTCTCCGCGAAGGATGTGTAGAGGTCCTGCACCGCGGTGGCGTCGTAGAAGCTGCCGTAGTCGTGCTGCACATAGCCGGTCGAGGAGGTGAGATCGGCCCAGCCCCAGGAATGCTTGATGGTCGCTGTCGCGAGCACAATGTCGTTGACGTGCGGCTCGGCGATGCGGTTGTCGCGGGTCAGGCCCTGGCCGGGGTTGGTGTACTGGGTGTCGGCGCTGCGCAGGTGCTGGCCGGCGAAGGTCAGGTCGACGGACCAGTCGTCGGTGGGCCGCACCAGGAAGGCCAGGCGCGCGCCGGTGCGCTGGGTCTGGTTGGCGTTGCGCAGGCCAAGATTGACGTCGTCGAGGTAGCCGCCTTCCACGTCCTCGTAGGCAGACAGCCGCAGGCCGGCCAGGCCGCGCCAGATCGGGCCGGTGACATAGCCCTCGGCGTCGCCGCTGGGCGCGCCGCCCTCGGTGTAGGCGCCGGTGAGGCGCAACTG
>DATAUR010000109.1:0-2589 GCA_036268175.1 Phenylobacterium sp.
GCCTTTCGGAGCCCACGATGCCGAACACCGACGCCCGCTACAACCGCGACGACGACCAGAAGCCGGGCGCGCCGCCCAGGCCCGCCACCGAGCCCGCCGGCGCCAAGGGCTCGGCCCGCTCGGCCAAGACCGCCACCGATCCCGCCACCGGCGAGCCCCGTCGCCGGCCGCCGAAACCCTCCTGATCGACGCTGCGCGCCCGTTCGTCGCAGCCGCCGCGTTTTCCCCTGGCCTCGTGGCCAAGGCCGGGCCTAGCTCTGAACGATCAGAGATGAGGCGCCGCCATGAGCACCGCGAAGTCCGTCGACCGCCGCAGCTTCCTGGCCGCCGCCGCGGCGCTGGGAGCGTCGGCCGCCTGGGGCGGCGCCCGGGCCGCGCCCTCGAAGCTGGCCTACGCCGAGCGCCGCGATCTCTTCCCCGAAGGCGTGGGCTCAGGCGACCCGCAGGGCGACAGCGTCATCCTCTGGACGCGGCGCCCGCCTCAGGACGGTAAGGCCTCGCCGCGCCTGACCGTCGAGGTCGCCGAGGACCCGGCCTTCCAGCGCGTCGTCGCCACCGCGCCCGCCGCCCATTCCGAGGATAGCGACTGGACAGTCCGTGTGCTGGTCGGCGGCCTCAAGCCCTCCCGCGAGTACTGGTACCGCTTCGTCGGCGACGACGGCCTTGGCAGCCGCATCGGGCGGACCACCACCGCGCCTGCGCCTGACGATCCGCGCCAGGTGCGGTTCGTCTTCGTCAGCTGCCAGAACGTCAACCAGGGCGCCCAGAACGCCTATCGCCGGATGATCTGGGAGGACGAGCGCGCGCCGCCCGACCAGCGCCTCGACTTCGTCATGCACCTGGGCGACTTCATCTACGAGATCGTCTGGTATCCGGAGGATCGGCCGCAGGGCATGTACGACCGGCGCATCCGCGACATCGTGCGCTATCCGGACGGCAAGAAATTCCAGGACCTGCACCTGCCGACGACGCTCACCGACTACCGCGCCGTCTACCGCGCCTATCTGCACGACCCCGACGTGCAGGACGCCCGCGCCCGCTTCGCCTTCGTCCACATGTGGGACAACCACGAGTTCTCCTGGCGCGGCTACCAGGGGATCGAGAAGTTCGGCAAGGACGTGGTCTGGGCCCAGACCCGCAAGGTCGCCGCCAACCAGGCCTGGTTCGAATACCAGCCGGCCCGGGTGAAACAGGCCGGGACCCTGCAGCAGTTCGTCGGCCCCAAGGTGGTCGATACGCCGGTCACCGTCTTCGACGCCCAGGGCCTGGGCCGGGAGCCCAACAACCTGGCCGCCATCGAGAGCCTCACCGGCTATCGATCGCTGCGCTTCGGCCGCCACGTGGAGATCATTCTCACCGACCAGCACGGCTATCGCACGGAGGACCCGTTCGACACGCCGCAGGCCGCCACCGTCAGCTTCAAGGACTTTCCGGACTTCACCCCGACCGAGGTCACCGAGGCCCTCGACGCCGGCCGCGCCCACAACGGCGGCCAACCGCCCGCAAGCTTCCCGCTGGGCGGCCAGCAGGTGGAGAACTTCCGCAAGGACGGCCCGCCGGTGACCATGCTGGGCGCCAGGCAGAAGGCCTGGTTCTTCGACACTCTGAAGGCGTCGAAGGCCACCTGGAAGGTCTGGGGCGCCACCAACGGCACGCTGGACCTGCGCGCCGACTTCCAGAACCTGCCGGCCGACCTGCCCAAATGGCCGGGCGCGGGCTACGCCGACGGCGGCGGCGGCGACTGGTCCGGCTGCGTCGGCGAGAGGGCGGAGGTCTACGACTTCGTGCGCGACCACAAGCTCACCGGCTTCGCCATCGTCTCCGGCGACCGGCACAGCTTCTGGGCGGGTCTGGCGGCCAAGGCCCTGCCGCCCAAGGCCTTCGAGCCGGTAGGCGTCGCCTACATCACCGGCTCGATCTCGGCGCCCGGCATGGTCGAGGCCTTCGAGCACAACCTGCCCAAGGACCTGCCGCTCCGCCCGCTCTATCTGCGCGACATGCCGCAGGGAAAGCCGGAGCCGACGGTCAACGTGCTGCTGCGCCACGGGGTCAAGGCGACGCTGGAGTACGCCCGCACCGGCGACCTGACCAAGGCGCGCGCGCTCTCCAACCCCGACCTTTCGCCGCACCTCGCCTTCGTCGACATGGGCGGCCACGGCTACGCGGTGGTGCGCGCCGACGGGGCGGCCTTCGAGACCGAGTTCGTCTGCATCCCGCGCCCGCTGGAACGCAGCGCGACGCCGGACGGCGGCCCCCTGCTCTACCGCGTCGTCCACCGCACCCCGCTGTGGGCCCCCGGCGAACGGCCGCGCCTCGAGCAGAAGGTGCTGGAGGGAAACCCGAAACTGTCGATCTGAGCCCGCCGCAAATGAAAAGGCCGCCGGGTCGCCCCGACGGCCTTCGCATTCAGTTCGCTTGGGCTGTGCGCCCTACTTGATGATCCGCGCCACGACGCCGGAGCCCACGGTGCGGCCGCCTTCGCGGATGGCGAAGCGCAGGCCCTGGTCCATGGCGATCGGCGTGATCAGCTCGACTTCCAGCTCGGCGTTGTCGCCGGGCATGATCATCTCCACGCCTTCCTTCAGCTTG
>DATAUR010000110.1:0-6192 GCA_036268175.1 Phenylobacterium sp.
TGAGCACACTGATGTCGACCGCGGCCGGCAGGCCGGTCAGGATCTGCGGCAGCAGCGACTGCACGCGGTTGACCACCTGGATGATATTGGCGCCGGGCTGGCGCTGGACGTTGACGATGATCGCCGGGGTCTTGCCCGACCAGGCGCCGAGCTGGATGTTCTCCGGCCCCTGCTCCACGTGGGCCACGTCCGACAGGCGCACCGAGCCGCCGTTGCGGGTGGCGATGATCAGGTTCTTGTAGTCGTCGACCGTGGCCAGCTGGTCATCGGCGTTGATGGTGTAGCTGCGGGTCGGGCCTTCGAAGCTGCCCTTGGGCGCATTGGCGTTGGCCGAGCTGATGGCGTTGCGCACCGTGGTCGAGGTCAGGCCGTAGGCCGCCAGCGAATTGGTGTCCATCTGGATGCGCACCGCCGGCCGCTGGCCGCCGGACAGCGTCACCAGGCCGACGCCGGAGACCTGGCTGATCTTCTGCGCCAGCCGAGTGTAGACGACGTTCTGCACGTCGGTCAGCGGCATGGTGTCGGAGGTGGCCGCCAGCGTCAGCACCGGGGCGTCGGCCGGATTGACCTTGGCGTAGATCGGCGGCGCGGGCAGGTCGGCCGGCAGCAGGGTGTTGCTCTGGTTGATCGCTGCCTGGACCTCTTGCTCGGCGACGTCGAGGCTGAGCTTCAGGTTGAACTGAAGGGTGATCACCGAGGCGCCGGCGGAGCTGACCGAGGTCATCCGCTCGAGGCCGGCCATCTGGCCGAAGTTGCGTTCCAGGGGCGCAGTGACCGTCTGCGCCATCACCTCCGGGCTGCCGCCCGGATAGAGGGTCGAGACCTGGATGGTGGGATAATCCACCTCCGGCAAGGCCGAGAGGGGCAGGAGCTTGAAGCCCACAAGCCCAGCCAGCACGATCGCCACCATCAACAGGGCGGTCGCGACAGGTCGCAGAATAAAGGGGCGTGACGGGTTCATCCGTTCGGGGACCGGTTCTTACGCTTCAACACTCATCGACCGCCACCGCCGCCACCCGGCGGACGGTGGGGCATCTTGGCCCGCGCCGCCTGACAACCGGCGCTGAGCTTGTCGCTGTTCTCGTGGATGCACATCATCAGGTCGCGGCCCTCCTTGCCCGGGCAGAGCTTGGTGTTGTCCGAGGCGCAGGCCTTGCGGACCTCGGCGAACGCCGCGGCCATCTCCGGCGAAGGCGAAAAGCCGCCGCCGCTTTGGCCACCCGCCGACGCCGCCGGCGCCGCGCCGGCGGCAGGCGCGCTCGCCTGGCCGCCAGCGCCGCCGCCGGCGTGGCTCGGCATCTTGGAGAGCGCCGCCTGGCAGGCCTTGCTGGCCTTGGCGGTGTTGTCCCGCAGGCACATGAAGGCGTCGCGGCCTTCCTGGCCGGGGCACAGCTTCTTCATGTCGGGGTCGCAGGCCGCGTGCATCGCGGCGCGGGCCGCCTGCATTTCAGGCGAGGGCGTGAAGCCGCCAGCGCCCGCGGCGCCGCCAGCCCCGCCGCCGTAGCCGCCAGCGCTGCCGCCGCCACCGACGCCGGCCCCACCGCCGCTGCTGCTGCGGCCGGACATCATGTCGGCCATGGCCGCCTTACAGGGGGCGCTGGCCTTGGCCTGGTTCTGGCGAAGGCACATGAAGCCTTCGCGGCCGGTCTTGCCATCGCAGAGCTTCTTCATGTCGGCCGCGCAGGCGATCATCGGGCTGCGGTCGGTGGGCAGGGTGACCTTGCCGCCTTCGGTCAGGCGGTCGCCGCCTTCGGTGATGACGCGCTCGCCGGGGCTCAGGCCCTCGGTGATGCTGGTGACGGTCGGGGTGCCGGGACCGCGGGTCACGTTGCGCTTGGTCACCGTCTTGTCGGGACGCAGGATCCAGACGAAATCGCCCTGCGGGCCGGTGCGCACCGCCGTCACCGGCACCGTGGTGACGTTGTGCAGGGTCTGCAGGGCAATGCGGACGTTGACGAACTGGCTCGGGAACAGGGTGTTGTGGGCGTTGGGGAAGCGCGCCTTGGCCTTCACCGTGCCGGTGGTCGGATCCACCACGTTGTCGAGGGTCGAGAAGAAGCCCTGGTCGAGGATCGTGGTCTTGGTGCGGTCATAGGCGGTTACCGGCAGGCGGCCATGGTCGGCCTGGGTCTGCAGGTTGGGGACGGCGTCCTGGGCGACGGTGAATTCCACGTCGATCGGGGTGATCTCGGTGACCACCGCCAGGCCCGTGGTGCTGCCGGCCTGGATGAAGTTGCCAAGGTCGGCGGCGCGCAGGCCGATGCGGCCCGCCACCGGCGACACCACCCGGCTGAAGCCCAGGTTGAGCTTGGCCGTGCCGACCGACGCCTTGTCGGTGGTCACGGTGCCTTCGAGCTGCTTCACCAGGGCCGCCTGGGTGTCGACGTCCTGGCGGGCGATGGAATCCTGGGTGAGCAGGGTCTGGTCGCGCGTGAGCGTGATGCGAGCGTTGTCGAGCTGGGCCTCGTCGCGGGTCTGGTTGCCCTGCGCCTGGAGGAGCGCCATCTGCAGTGGCCGGGGATCGATGACCGCGATCGCCTGGCCCTTTTTGACCAGCTGGCCTTCCTTGAAGAGGATCTGGGTGATCACGCCGGAAACCTGCGGCGTCACCGTCACCGTCGCGGCGGGCGTCACAGTGCCCAGGCCGTCTAGGGTGATCGGCACGTCGGAGGTCGTGGCCGTGGCCACGCCCACGGTGGTCGAGGGCCGCCGCCGGGCGCCGCCGAAGGTGGTCCCTGGAGCGCTGCCCGGGCCGCCGGGGCCGGACTTGGCGTTGTGGGTCAGCGAGACCACGAACCAGATGAGGCCCGCCAGCGCGGCCAGCACCAGGAGGATGATCACGGCGCGGCGCAGGGGACTGCCCCCGCTGAACGCCCCGAAGCCCCTGGCTTGCGTCCGGTTATCCATCATTCCTCCGAGGTCACTTGCGGACCGGGCGCACCATCTCGCGCAAGCTTCACCAAAATCATCGCGCAGCGAACACCGTTCCCCCGCTCATCGCTGAATGGGGGACGTTTGCCAAGCTACCTGGCGGCTTACTAAGGCCTGGTCGTGACAGTGGTCTTTCCGCCCTGCGTCCGAACCTTCCGGCGCTGCAATTGCGTAACGGCGGCGCAATGCAGGCACTATGCGGTTCTTATGTCCCCTCGGCGCGGCGGTCGGGAAGGCCAGGAAATCTGACTGAAATTTAATCCACGGTATGCTGCGTGAAAGCGCCGCGGCAGTCGGCGCCAAAAGGGGAAGCTTCGGGGGCGTGACATGAAACCGGTCTTGGGACTGTTGGGCGCGGTCGTCATCGCCTCCGCCGTCGGCTTGATGGGCGGCGCGGCGTTGGCGCAATCGGTGAGCGGAGAAAACTCAGGCCCGCCGCCCGCCGCCGCGGCCGGCAATGCGCTGTCCGCCCGCCAGGCCCAGGCCGCCGCGCTGGCCAAGCTGCAGAGCCATGGCGAAGAGCTGTTCAACCAGCGCTGCAAGGGCTGCCACCTGCCGCCCGTGGAGCATGCGCCCTCGCGGTCCGAGCTTGCGGCCCAGTTCCCCAACGTGATCATCGACGCGCTGAAGACCGGCAAGATGCAGGCGATGGCCGCGGGACTGTCGGACGAGGACATCGGGGCGATCGCCTCCTGGGTGACCGGCCAGGCGCCGGACGCCAAGTTCGATCTGGCGGGCGAGTCCCGCAACGCCTGCCCTGTGGGCGCGAAGTTCAATCCCGCCGGCCCCGCCTGGAACGGCTGGAGCCCGGACAAGCAGAACACTCGGGTCGCGGCCTCCACCACCATCACCGCGGCCAATGCGCCCAAGCTCGCCGTGAAATGGGCCTTCGCCTACCAGGGCGGCCGTTACGGCCAGCCGACGGTGGTCGGCAACCGGGTGTTCGTCACCTCCTCGTCCGGCCAGGTCTATGCGCTGGACAAGCAAACCGGCTGCGTCGCCTGGGCCTACAAGGCGCGAGGCTCCGTCCGCGTCACCGTCTCGGTGGGCAAGAACCCCAAGGCGCCCTCCGGCTGGGCGGCCTATTTCGGCGACATGAGCCGCAACCAGGTGGCCGTCGACGCCAACACCGGCAAGGAACTGTGGAACGTCGTCATCGATTCTGGCGGCCGAGGCATCCTGACCGGCGCGCCGGCGCTGTGGGGCGACACCCTCTATGTACCGCTGTCCTCCTTCGAGGAGGGCGTCGCGGGCCTGGCCGCCTACGAGTGCTGCAAGCAGCGCGGCGCCGTGGCCGCGGTCGACATCGCCACCGGCAAGATCAAGTGGAAGACCTATGCGATCCCCACCGCGCCGGCGCCCTTCAAGAAGAACGCCGTGGGCACCCAGATGTACGGCCCGGCGGGCGCGGCGATCTGGTCCTCGCCGACCATCGATCCCAAGCGCGGCGTGCTCTATGTGGCCACCGGCGACAGCTACACCAATGTCGAGGAGACCTACTCCGACGCGGTCGAAGCGATGGACCTGAAGACCGGCAAGATCAAATGGGCGCACCAGATGACCGAGGAGGATCACTTCCTCGTCGGCTGTCCGCGGCAGAAGCCCGGCGTCAATTGCCCGACGCCGAACGGGCCGGACTTCGACTTCGGCTCCTCGCCGATCCTCAAGCATCTGAAGGGCGGCAAGGACATGCTGTTCGCCGGCCAGAAGTCGGGGCAGGTCTATGCGCTGGATCCCGACGACGGGAAGATCATCTGGCAGACCCGCATCGGCAAGGGCAGCGCGCTCGGCGGCGTCGAGTGGGGCATGTCGGCGGACAACGACAACCTCTACGTCGGCATCGCCGACCGCAGCCTGCCGTCGATCTCGGCCCTGCGGCTCGCCGACGGCGCGCTGGTCTGGCGCCATCGCGCACCGGACCCGAAGTGCAGCTTCCAAGGCCGCTGCGGCAACGGCTATTCCGGTCCGTCCAGCATCGCCGGCGGGGTCGTCTTCGCGGTCAACCAGGACGGCCACATCCGCGCCTTCGTCGGCAAGACCGGCGAGCAGATCTGGGACTACGACACCGCCGGGCGCCGCTACGAGACGGTCAACGGCGTGAAGAACCAGCGCGGCGGCAACCTCGACGCCACCGGCATGAGCTTCGCCGGGAACATGGGCTTCGTGATGGCCGGCTTCAACGGGGCCTCGGGCTCCAGCGGCCCGGACAACGTGCTGCTGGCCTTCTCGGTCGGCGGCAAATGATCGCCCTCAAGGCCTCCTTCTCGATGGAAGAGAAGGAGGCCTCGGGAGGCGCCGCTACTTGGCGCCTTCGTTCATCGCCCAGCTGACGCCGAAGGGGTCCTTCAGCGCGGCGTATTTGTCGCCCCAGAACATGGCCTGCGGCTCGGTGATCACTGTGCAGCCGGCATCCTTGGCCCGCTTGAACCAGGCGTCGATGTCATCGACCATCAAGGTGAGCGTAAAGGCGGCCGGGGCCTCCAGCGGCATGCCCTGATCGGGGAAGGGGTCGTTCAGCATGAGCGAGCCGCCATTGATGTAGAGGTGGCAGTGGATGATCCGCTTGCCATCCGGGTGGTGCATCCGCGCGACTTCCTCCGCGCCGAACGCCGTCTTGTAGAGGTCAGCCGCCGCGCCCGCGTCGCTGAGCTGCAGGTAGCTGACGATCCCGCCCTTGGGCCTCGGCATCGAGCCCGGCTTGATCTCGGGCATTCTGTTCTCGCTCATGGCAAAGCCTCCGTCGGTTTGGCCTAAGGACGAACGACGCTAGGCGGCTCCGACCGAGCGTGCGACCTTTTTCCCATGACTCACGACCTGCCTCTCACGCGCCGCGGAATGTCCCGCCTGATCGCCGCCTTCGGCCTGGCCGGCGCCGGCCGCGCGGCCGCCGCGCCGGAGGGGCCTTACGAGGTGGTGCTGGAGAGCAATATCCGGGTCGCCATGCGCGACGGGGTGAAGCTCGCCACCGACGTCTACCGGCCGGCGCGGGGCGGCAAGGCGGTGGCCGGGCGTTTCCCGGTGGTGATGGAGCGCACCCCCTATGGCCGCAACGTCACCAGCTTTCGCGACATCACCCAGGCCAATCCGAAGACCCCCAAGACCCGCGCCGAGGTGGCCGCGATCTATGTGCGCCAGGGCTATGTGGTGATCTTCCAGGACTGCCGCGGGCGCTACGATTCCGAAGGCCAGTTCGTCAAATATCTCAGCGAGGGCGCCGACGGCTTCGACACCTGCCGCTGGCTGGTGGCCCAGCCGTGGAGC
>DATAUR010000111.1:0-32847 GCA_036268175.1 Phenylobacterium sp.
AAGGAACGGCTGGAGGACGTCTGCTCGACCATGGCCTGCCACGGCTCGGTGCGCGCCGGCCGCCGGCTGACCGCGCCGGAGATGAACGCCCTGCTGCGCCAGATGGAAGTCACGCCGCACTCCGGCCAGTGCAACCACGGCCGGCCGACCTACGTCGAACTGAAGCTCGCCGACATCGAGCGCCTGTTCGGGCGGCGGTGACCGCCGTGCCTGACGCGAGCATCGTCCGATCGGACCTGCGCCTGCGGACGCCCAACCCCGGCGCGTTGGCCTGCAAGATCTGCGGCGGCGAATCCCGCCTGTTCGGTCTGATCGACTTCAACCGCAGTTGCGAGGAGGCGCGCGGCCATGTGCTGCCGCTGTCCGGCGTCGCCGTCTACTACCGCCGCTGCGCGCGTTGCGGCCTGCTCTACACCGACGCCATGGACGACTGGCCGCACGAGGACTTCGCGCGCCACATCTACAACGACGCCTACGTCCAGGTGGACCCGGACTTCGAGACCGTCCGGCCCGATGGCAACGCCGCGGTGATCGACCTGACCTTTAGCGCGTCAACCCGGCCGGCCAGCGTGCTTGACTATGGCGGCGGAAATGGCCGCTTTGCGGAAGCCCTGCGCGCCAAGGGCTTCGCCAACACCGCCACCTACGACCCGTTTCATCCGGACCACAGCAGGCGCCCAGCCGGCCCCTTCGAACTGGTCACCTGTTTCGAGACCCTGGAGCACATGCCGGACCCCAAGGCCGGCGCGGCTGACATCGCCAGCTTCCTGGCCGACGACGGCGTGCTGGTGTTCTCGACGCTCACTCAACCAGCGGACTTCGCCGCCCAGGGCATGGGCTGGTGGTATATCGGGCCCAGGAACGGCCACGTGACCCTGCACAGCCGCGCCTCGCTTTCGGCCCTGTGGAATCCGCTGGGCTTCAAGGTGGCCTCCTTCAACGACAATATGCACGTCGCCTTCCGGACGATCCCCGCCTTCGCACGCCACATGTTCAAGCCGGAAATGCTCGGCCCGTCGGCTAGCTGAGCTCGCGGTCGGCGAACGCGGCCATGGCCGCGGCCATGTATTCGGTCAGCCCCGCCTGGCGGCCGTCGTAGCGGTCGCGGAAGCGCGGGTCGGCCAGGTACATCTCGCCCAAGCCCTTGAACGCGGCGGCCGGCGCCAGGCGGTTCCAGCTCCTGCCGATCCAGGCGTGTTGGCGGCGCATCAGCGCGGCCACCGCCGAGGCCTCCACCGGCAGGCCGTCGATGAGCGCCTTCGCCATGCCGGCCTCGATCGCCTCGGCCTCGGCCTGCATGGCGTCGTAGTCGGCCTGTTTCCAGCCGGCCATGCCCTGCTTGGCGTGGTCGATATGGCCCTGCATCTCAGGCCCATGCGTCTCCACCAGCTCCTTTTCGTAGCCGGCCTGCTTTTCGGGGTCGAAGCCCCGGTACATCGCCTTGTCTTCCATCTTCGCGGCTCCTTCTTCGAGGGCGGCGAGGGTCTCGTCGATCGTGCGCACGAGCCGGCGGTAGCGCCGGCTCTCGGCCTCCAGCTTCGCCCGGTGCGCCCGCAAGGCCGCGGTCCGGTCGAAGCCCGGCGCATCCAGCACGCGCCCGATCTCCTCAAGCGAGAAGCCGAGCTCGCGGTGGAACAGGACCTGCTGCAGGCGCAGCAACTCCTCACGCCCGTAGTAGCGGTAGCCATTCGCGCCGACGCGGGCGGGCTTCAGGAGCCCGATCTCGTCGTAGTGGTGCAGGGTGCGGACCGAAACGCCCGACATCCTCGCCACCTGCTTGACCGTATGACCACTCACGTTTCGTCGTTTCCCTCGTCGATGGGCCCCTCATCAGGCCTCACGAGACGTGAGGGTCAAGCGGCCTCGATCTGCGGCTCCAGGTCGAGGACCACCGGCGCCTGCAGCACCGCGCTCATGCCTTCCAGCAGGCGCTCCGGCCTCACCGGCTTTTCGACCACCCCGTTCATGCCGCAGGCCCGGTAGAACGCCGCATCCGCTGGATCGGCGTTGGCGGTGAGCGCCAGGATCGGCACCACCGAGCCCGGCGCGCGGCTGGAACGGATGCGCCGCGTCGCCTCGACGCCGTCCATGCCCGGCATCTTCACGTCCATCAGGATCAGGCCGAAGCGGCCGGTGGCGGCGGCCTCGACGGCGGCGGCGCCATCCTCGACGGCCTCGCAGGTGCAGCCGAACATTTCGCAGAGCGTCTGGGCCACCATGCGATTGGTGGCGTTGTCGTCGACCACCAGCACATGCAGGGCGCCGCCCGCCGCCTCCACCGGGCAGGGCGGCGGCGCGGCCTGTTCCGGCGACGCCAGCCAGTGCAACGGCATGGCGAAGGTGAAGAGCGCACCGCCGCCGGGATTCGCTCCGGCCTCGATGGTCCCGTCCATGCGCTCGAGGATCTGGCGGCAGACCGCTAGGCCCAGGCCCGCCCCGCCCAGCCGCACGCCGTCCTCGGTCTGCTGGAAGGGGGTGAAGATCGACTGTAGCCGGTCGGGCGGCACGCCGGGCCCGCTGTCGGCCACCGCGCCGGCCAGCCGCACATAGGCCCCGTCGCGCACCGCGCTCAGCCGCACCTCCACCCCGCCCTCGGCGGTAAACTTCAGGGCGTTGCCGATCAGGTTGTTGAGCACCTGCTGGATGCGCACCCGGTCGGCCAGCACCCAGAGGTCGGCGGGGCCGTCATAGACCGCGGTCAGGCGGACGCCCTTCAGCTCGGCCTGAGCCGACCACAGCGAGAGGACGTCGTCGATGACGCCGGACGCCAGCACCGGCTCCTCGCGCAACTCCAGGCCCGAGGCCTCGGCCCGCGACAGGTCCAGCGCATCGTTCAATAGCCGCAGCAGGGTGCCGCCGGAGTGCAGGATGGTGTCGACCAGGGGCGCGAGGTCCTCCTGCCGCGACTTGCGCCGGATGATCTCGGCGACCGCCAGCACTCCGTTCAGCGGCGTGCGGATCTCGTGGCTCATCACCGCCAGGAAGCGGGCCTTGGCGGCGAGCGCATCCTGGGCGCTCTCGGCCAAACGGGCCATCACCTGGGCGTGGGAGGCGGTGGCGGCGGCGGTCACCTGTAGCAGGGCCAGCGCCGTGCCGACGCCTGCGTAGCGGCCAGCGCAGGTGACGATGAAGCCCTGCAGCAGCTCGGACGGCCGCTCCTCCAGCACCCGGCCGCAGAATTCCTCCACCGTCATGTCGCCGTCGGCGATCAGCGGATCGGTCTTCATCCAGTGGGAGATCGGCCGCTCGGACCACAGGGCATAGCCGTACTGCGCGGCCATCCGCACCAGGAAGGCGTTGCGCTCAACCAGCCCCACCGGCCGGCCGGCGTCGTCGACCACGGGGATGACCAGCAGGTCCGGATCGTCCTCGAACCGCCGATAGACCTGCCGGCCGGTGTGCCGCGGCGTCATGGGCGGCAAAAACGGCGCGATATCGAGCAGCAGGGTCATCGTTCACTCCCCCAGGGAACGACGGCGTCTTCGCAAGCGGCCCGCTAACGAGCGGTTAGAGCCGAGCGGCAGGGTGGTTAAGGGCTCGCGAAGTCTTCGTGACAGGGTAAACGCCGGTTAGGATTCGCTGTCATCGAACCGCAGGAAATGCACCCGCGCCGCGCCATAGTCGCGCACGTCGAGCGGGCGATAGCCGGCGACCGCGACCTCCGGCTCGGCCGTCCCGCGCTCGAACACCACGATGGCCCCAGGCGCCAGCCAGCCCCCCGCCGCGAGCTTTTCCAGGGCGATCTCACCTAAACCCCTGGCATAGGGCGGGTCCAGGAAGGCGAGGTCGAAGGCGGGGCCGTCGGCGCCGGGGCGCACGCCCAGGTCGGTGGCGTCGCGGCGGTGGACGCGGGTGGTCCCGAACAGCCCCCCATTTGGGCTCAAGCCCTCGACGTTCTCGCGGATCGCGCCCCGCGCCGCCGCGTCGGTCTCCACGAACAGGCAGAAGGCCGCGCCTCGCGACAGCGCCTCGAAGCCCAGCGCGCCGGAGCCGGCGAAGAGGTCGATGACCCGCGCGTCGCGCACGCCGTTCGACCAGGCGGCGTGCTCCAGGATGTTGAAGATCGCCTGGCGGGCGCGGTCGGAGGTCGGCCGCGTGGCCTCGCCCTCGGGAGCGGCCAGGGTCTTGCCGCGAAAACTGCCGGAAACGATGCGCACGTAGATCAGCCGCGCTTGGCGCCGCCGGGACGCGGAGCCTTCGGCGCGCCGGAGCGACGCTTCGGCCCGCCGGTCTTAGCGATCACGGGCTTGGGCTTCGGCTTCGCCCAGCCAGCCTTGTATTCCTTCTTCTTGGGCGCCTCGCCGGTCGGAGACGGCCCGCGCGGGCGCTGGCCCGGCTTGCCCGACCGCGCCGCCACGCCCGGCCGGCCGATCTCGATGGCGCCGCGCCTTGGCCCCGCCGCCACCTTGGCCGGCGCCCGCCACAGCGGCCGGTCGCCCTTGGGCAGGTTCTGCGGGGCGATGTGCTGGGCGAGCTGCTCGCGGATCACCCGGGGGCCCACCTCCTCGACCTCGCCGGGCGCCAGCGTCGCCAGCGCGAAGGGGCCGTAGGAAAGTCGGATCAGCCGGTTCACCTTCAGGCCCAGCGCCTCCAGCACACGGCGCACCTCGCGGTTCTTGCCCTCGGCCAGCACCACGGTGATCCACAGGTTCGCGCCCTGCGGCCCTTCCTTGGCCTTGTCCAGCGTCGCCTCGATGGCCCCATAGTGGACGCCCTCGACGGTGATGCCCTTCTTCAGGGTGTCCAGCCGCTCCTGGGTCACCCGGCCCCGCGCCCGGGCGCGGTAGCGGCGCACGATCCCGGTGGTCGGCATCTCCAGCGCGCGGGCCAGCCCGCCGTCGTTGGTGAGCAGCAGCAGGCCCTCGGAATTGATGTCCAGGCGGCCGACCGAGATCAGCCGGGGCAGGCCCGGCGGCAGGTGGTCGAACACCGTCGGGCGTCCTTGCGGGTCCTTGTGGCTGGTCACCAGGTCGATGGGCTTGTGGTAGCGGAACAGGCGCGCGGGCTCGGCCTCGGTGACCACCGCGCCGTCGACCGTCAGGATGTCGCCGGCCTCGACCTTTACCGCCGGCGTCGTCAGGACCTGGCCGTTCAGGGCCACCCGCCCGGCCTCGATCAGCCGCTCCACTTCGCGCCGCGAGGCGACGCCGGCGCGGGCCAGCATCTTGGCGACGCGGTCGCCGCCCGCGTCGGCGGCGGGGTCGGCGGAAGGCGTGCGGGCTTGACCGGAAGGGCGGGCGCCGGTTCGGTGCGGATCGTGGACCATGATCTTCGCACCATGCGCATCGCCCTGGATGCCGCGCAAGCCGCCGCCGAGCGCGGCGAGACCCCGGTGGGCGCGGTCGTCCTCGACGAGGCCTCGGGCGAGGTGATCGCGGTCGGCGCCAACGGCCCGATCGGCGCCCATGACCCCACCGCCCACGCCGAGATCGTGGCGATCCGCGCGGCGGCGGAGAAGCTCGGCAACTACCGCCTTACCGGCCTGACCCTGGTGGTGACTCTGGAGCCCTGCGCCATGTGCGCCGGCGCCATCAGCCACGCCCGCATCGGCCGGCTGGTATTCGGCGCCGCCGACGAAAAGGGCGGCGCGGTAATCAGCGGCCCGCGCTTCTTCGAACAGCCCACCTGCCACTCCCGCCCCACCGTCACCGGCGGCGTGCTGGCCGAGGAGAGCTCGGCCCTGCTGAAGGCGTTCTTCAAGGCCCGGCGCTAGGCGCTTGCCAACCGCCCGCGCTCGGCGGGAAGATGCCGCCCATAAAACCAAAACCTATTGGGAGTGACGGTCATGGCGGGTCTGCTCGAGGGAAAAGTCGCGATCATTACAGGCGCGGGCAATGGCCTGGGCGAGGCCTATGCCAAGCTGTTCGCCAAGGAAGGCGCCTGCGTCGTCGTCAACGACCTGGGCGGCGCCCGCGACGGAACCGGCGGCGACAAGTCGGCGGCCCAGAAGGTGGTGGATTCGATCACGCAGGCCGGCGGCAAGGCGGTGGCCAACGGCGACGACGTCTCCACCGTCCAGGGCGGCGAGAACATCCTGCAGAGCGCGCTCGACGCCTTCGGCAAGGTCGATATCCTGGTCTGCAACGCCGGCATCCTGCGCGACAAGACCTTCGCCAACACCTCGGAGGAGGACTGGGACAAGGTAATCAAGGTGCACCTGAAGGGCACCTACTGCTGCGCCCTGCCGGTCTGGAAATACATGAAGGACCACGGCGGCGGCTCGATGGTGCTGACCTCGTCCACCTCCGGCCTCTACGGCAATTTCGGCCAGACCAACTACGGGGCCGCCAAGGCCGGCATCTACGGAATGGTCCGGGTGATGTCGATCGAGGGGCGCAAGTACAACATCCGGGTCATGGGCCTGGCGCCCGGCGCCTACACCCGCATGACCTCGGACCTGCCGGGCCGCGCCGGCCGCGAGCCCGACCCCCTGAGCCTGCCGGAGAACGTCGCGCCGGGCGTGCTGTTCATGGTCTCCGACCTCGCCGCCGACCATTCGGGCAAGATTCTCGGCGTCTCCAGCCGGGGCGTGCGCGAGATCAAGATGCTGCAGACCAACGGCTTCGCGCCTGGCCGCCCCTACACCGCCCAGGAGGTCGCCGAGCACGCTTCGGCCGTGTTCTTCCCCAACGCCGAGGAGCGCACAGCCCAGTCGGCGTAGACGCCGGGGCGCATCCAACAGCGTTCTCCGTGGCGACTAGAGGTCAGACGCACGCGGGGGAACGGCGATGGACAGTGCTGATACGGCCTTGGCCCGGCTGATCGGGGCCAGGAAACGCTACGGGGACACCGTGGCCCTCGATGGCCTCGACCTGGAGGTGCGGCCGGGCGAGCTGTTGTCCGTGCTGGGCCCCAATGGCGCCGGCAAGACCACCGCCATCGCCCTGCTGCTCGGCCTGCAACTGCCAGACGCCGGCGAGGCGAAGCTGTTCGGCCGCTCGCCCCAGGACCTCAACGCCCGTCGTGGGGTGGGCGTGATGATGCAGGAGGTCATGCTGCCCGACGCGCTCAAAGTGCACGAGCTGGTCTCCATGACCGCCGCCTACTATCCGACGCCCCTGGCGCTCGCCGAGACCATCACGCTGGCCGGCATCGAGAAGATCGCGCAGCGCCCCTACGCCAAGCTCTCGGGCGGCCAGAAGCGCCAGGCGCAGTTCGCGCTGGCCATCTGCGGCCGCCCGCGCCTGCTGTTCCTCGACGAACCGACCACCGGCCTCGACATCAATGCCCGCGAGACCATGTGGGCCACGGTGCGCAGGCTGGTGAGAGGCGGAACCTCCGTCGTGCTCACCACTCACTACATCGAGGAAGCCGAGGCCTTGGCCGATCGGGTCGTGGTCATGGCCAAGGGCCGCCGCGTCGCCGAAGGCACCGTCGAGGAAATGCGCGCCATCGTGGTCCGCAAGCGCGTCGATTGCGCCACCTCGGTGGCGCTGGCCGCCATCGAGGCCTGGCCCGAGGTGAGCGCTGCGACCGGAACCGCTGGCGCGGTTTCCATCACGACCACCGACGCCGAGGCCGTGGTTCGCCGCCTGCTGGCCGCCGATCCAGGTCTGCGCGACCTGGAGGTCCGCCGCGCGGGCCTCTCCGAGGCCTTCGCCGAACTCACCGCCGACAAGATTCCTGAGACCCCTATCGAGGAGGCTGCGTGATGACCGCCCTCGCCACCAACCCGGTCCCGCCGATGCCGCTTGGCCGGGTGATCGGCGCCTATCTCAGCGACGCCAAATACGAGTCCCTGCGGCTGCTGCGGACCCCGGCCTTCTCGGTCCCGATCTTGGCCATGCCGATCCTGTTCTACACCTTCTTCGGAGTGATCCTGAACGGCAAGGGCGGCGAGGCCGTCGCCAACCAGATCTTCGTCGGCTGGACCGTCTACGGGGTCATGGGCCCAGGCCTGTTCGGCTTTGGCATCCTGGTGGCCGTGGAACGCAACCAGGGCCTGCTGACCTTCAAGCGGGCGCTCCCCATGCCCACCGGCTCCTATCTCTCCGCGAAGCTGATGATGGCCTACATCTTCGCGATCGTGGTGATGGCCATGCTGGTCACCGCCGGCCTGACCGAGGGTCACATCACGCTCGGCGGCGTTCGGCTCCTTGAGCTCGCGGCGGTGATGTCGCTAGGCGTGTTCCCGGCCTGCGCGGTCGGCCTCTTCATCGGTTCCTACGCGCCGGCCTCCAGCGCCGCGGCCTTCGCCAACATCACCTACCTGGGCATGGCCTTCCTGTCGGGCCTGTTCTTCCCGATCTCTGGCGTCTTGAAGACCATCCAGCCGATCTGGCCCACCTATCACCTGGCGCAACTGGCCCGCGCCAGCGCCGGTCTGCCGAGCCAGGGCTCGCTGGTCCAGCACATGGCGATCCTGGCGGCCATCACCGTGGTCCTGACCCTGATGGCGGCCCGCAAGCTCGCCAGGCGGGGCTAGGCGCCGGACGCCTCAGGCAAACGTCGCCAGCCGGGCGTCCAGCCGCTCGCGCACCGTCGGCCATTCGGTGTCGAGCACCGAGAAGATCACCGTGTCGCGGATGCGGCCCGTCCAGCAGACCCGGTCCTGCCGAAGGATACCCTCCTGCGTGGCGCCGAGTTTCAGGACCGCCGCGCGGCTGCGGGCGTTGATGGCGTCGACCTTGTACTGCACCCGCCGCGCGCCGCTCTCGAAGGCGTGCGCCATCAAGAGCCGCTTGGCCGATGGGTTCACCGCCCCGCCGCGGATGGACGGATCGTAGTAGGTGCCGCCGATCTCCAGGCTGGCGTTCGTCGGGTCGACGGTCAGGTAGCTGGAAACGCCCCGGCAGCGGCCGCCCACCACGACGGCGAAGTTCATCCGGTCCTTCCCCGGCGCCGCGTAGAACCGCGCCCAGGCGGCGTCGAACTCATCGCCGGCCATGGAATAGGGATAGAGGTCGGTCCAGGTCGCCGGGTCGGCGTCACAGGCGGCGCGCAGGTCCTCGCGGTGCGCTTCGGCCATCGGCTCCAGCCGGACGTGGCGATTTTCCAGGACCTTAGGCTCGATCCGCATTTTTCGTCGCTCCACGCCAAAAAAGTTCAACCGGAGCCTTGCAACGCCCGATTGCGCACATAGATGAGGCCTTGCCCGTTCCTGGGCGTTTCCTCCCTAGACTTCAAAAGCCGGACCCTCACAGGTCCGGCTCTTTTTTGTCCCTGGCGGGGCCTGGCCTTTAGCCGATGTACAGCCGAACGGCCTGCGCAAGATAGACCGCCCCGATGCCGGTGAGGATCAGGCGCAGGCAGCGCTTGAAGTCCACGTCGCTCAGCCGGTTCAGCACGATGCCGCCGGCCGCCGTCCCCACCATGGAGAGCGGGATCGCCAGCGCGAAGACCCACAGCGGCGGGACGCCCTTGCCGCCCGAGGCGAACAGCGGCGCGCCGTAGACCACGATCTTCATCAGGTGGCTGAACACCTGGGTGGCCGCCTTGGTGGCGACGATCTGGTGACGGGTCAGCGCGGTGCGCACGAAGAACACGTCCAGCAGCGGCCCGGCGACGCCCGCCGTCAGGTTCATGCCGGTGACCGCGATGCCGCAGATGAAGGCCTGGCCCGGCCGCGAGGCGTCCACCCTGATCCAACCCTGAGGCATCCAGACCAGCAGGGGCGCGAGCCCCATCAGCAGGTAGAGCGTCGCCCGCGTCGGCTCATACACGATGAGGCCGATGACGCCTGCGATGGCGAAGGCGCCCAGCGCGTAGACCGCCACGATCCGCCAGTTGACGAACTTGCGATGCAGGATCGCCCGCCAGCCGTTGGCGACCAGCTGCAACATGCCATGGACGACGAAGGTGGCCGAAACCGGCAGGACGAGGGCCAGCGCCCCCTTAAGCGCCAGGCCTCCGGCCATGCCGAACACGCCGGACAGGGCCGCGGTGAGGAACGCCATCACGACGATGAAGGCGCCGGTCAGAATGGTCATGGGAGGTATCCTTCGGAGTTGCGACCCGCCTCGCGAAGGGGACACAGGCCCCTTCGTCCGCGGATCCGCGACGCGACGTGCGCCAGAAGGGGCCGGCCGTCCGGCTGGGGCTCAAGACCGTCATTGGCCGAGCGCTTTATAGAAGACCGTGGCCGCCGTCGGCGCGCCATCGGGCATCAGGGCGAAGTCGGGGATCTCGCCGACGCGGGTCCATCCGAGCTTGCCATAGAGATGATCGGCCGCCCCGCCGGTCACCGTATCGAGGGTCATCAGCGGGCGACCCATGGCCTTGGCGACGTCTTCCGCCGCGCGCATCAGGGCTTCCGCCGCGCCACGCCGGCGGCCCCGGCGATGCACCAGCAGCTTGGAGATGTCGACCCGGTGCGGCTGGTTGGGCGGCCAGGCCGGGATGACCTGCACGACGCCGAAGACGCCCTCGTCATCCTCGGCGACCAGGATCGCGCGGCCATCGCCCGTGTCGGCCTGCTCGCGCCAGAAGGCCTCGGCTTCGTCCAGCGTCAGGTCGGCCATGAAGCTCACCGAGGCGCCGCCCCAGACGCAGTCGGTCAGCACCGCGGCGAGGGCTGTCGCCGCCTCACCCGCTTCTGACGGCGTCAGGCGGCGTATGCGGAAGGTCCGGGTCATGTGAACGGCGTTCGCTTACACCCGCAACCTTGACCGCACCAGCCCTACGGCCGCGCTTGGGGCGCCAGGCGCCGCCTAGCTCTTCTTGGCCGGCGCGCGGCAGGCCCAGCTTTCGCCGGTCTTCCTGGCCACGCCCGGATAGGGGCAGAGCTCCTGGCTGGGCGGGCCGCCCGGCGCCTGGCCGCGCCCGGCCGTGGCGGTGAGTTCGCCCGGCGCCTTGCCGGTGTTCACCCAGCCGTCGAGCTCGGCCAGCCAATCGACGTTGCTCGGCCCCGCGCCGCCGGCGCAGTGCAGCATGCCGGGGATCAGGTAGAGCTTATAGAAGCCGTTCGTGTCCCCCATCGTCTTGCGGACGTCCTCGTAGTAGCGGATCGAGGACCTGGGCGGGATCGCGGGGTCGTTCCAGCCATGGTACTGGATCAGCTTGCCGCCATGCTTTTCGAAGGCCCGCAGGTCGGGGCTGGCGGCGTCCATCTCCGCGGCGATCTTCTTCTGCGCCATCGGGAACTGAGTCTTCATGTCCATCTTCAGGAAGTCGAAGTTGGGGTCCTGGAAGGCGAAATACTTGAAGGCGTCCGAGGAAAAGGCGAAGCCCATGGCGTGGGGCCGCGCCGCGTCCGTCGGCCCGGTCAGCCAGGCGTTCCAGGCGCCGTTCTGACCCTCGGCGCCGGGGCTGAAACCGGGGAAGGCGACATTGCCCTTGGCGTCCTTGCGGCCGGTATACATGGCGTTGGCGGAGACAACCTGGGCGGGCGTCAGGCAGCCTTCCGTCTGGCCGGCCTTGCAGGCGAGCTTGGCGGGATCGAAGTGGCAGGACGCCGGATCGCGGATGAACGGCTCGCCCGGCGAGCACTGGGCGATCGACGCCTTCTGCAGCAGCTCGCGCTGCGGCTCGCCGAGGTAGCCGCCCGGGCGGCTCATGGCCTGCTGCTGCACCGCCGAGATGCCGAACAGCTGGCTCATGTAGGCGGCCGGCGCGCCGGCGACGATGCCGTCGAAGTCGCCCGGGAACCGCTGGGCCGACATCAGCGCCTCGCGCCCGCCGTCGGAGCAGCCGTCGAAGTAGGACCTGGCGGGCTTGCCGCCCTTCTCCGCCAGGATCAGCGCCTTGGAGATGTCGGTGGTCTCCTTCACCGCCCGCCAGCCGAAGTCGGTGATCTTTTCCGGATGGCCCAGCGCCCAGTCGGCCTGGGTCACCACCTTCGACTGGTGACCGTCATCGGTGCCGGCGACCGCATAGCCCGCGTGCACCACGCGGCCGAACTGGATCACCGGGATCTGGCCGGCGAAGCCGCCGTTGCCGAGCTGCACGAACTTGCCGTTCCAGGCCGCGCCCTCCGGGATCCACAGCTCCAGGCGAATGTCGCTGTCCTTGGTCGGCTTGCTGGTCACCGCGACCTTGCAGACCTGCTTGTCGCCCACCGCTTCGGACACCGCCTTGGTGACCTCGGCGTGCGGCAGGGTTACCTTCATCAGGTCCGCGCAGGCGGTCTCGGCATGGGCCGCCATCGGCACCGCCATCCCCAGCGCCGCCACCGCACAGCCGGCCAGCATCGTCGTGATCGTCTTCATCGCACCGCCTCCCCTAATTTCGTTGCGGGGATTTAGGCACAGCCGACCGCCGGGCGCAAAGGACGGCGCCTACCTCCCCCGCGAAGCGGCGGGAGGGAGACCATTGGCCGAAGAGCCAATGGTGGAGGGGGCAAACCTCAGGCTTGGCAGATCGATCCGTCCAGATCAGTCCGCGTGGAGGAGGCTTGCCCTCTCCACCACTCGCTCTTCCCCCGGCTTTCGCCGGGGTCGGCGAGCGGTTCCCCTCCCGCCGCTTCGCGGGGGAGGTAAGAACGGCTAGTTCCGGAACACCGCCGCGGTGGACGGGTCGTTGGGCATTTCGCGGTATTGGCGCAGCTCGTTGCGGCCGACCACCATGTGGTGGACCTCGTCCGGGCCGTCGGCGATGCGCAGGGTCCGGGTCGAGGTGTACATCCGCGCCAGCGGGGTCTTCTGCGACACGCCGAGCGCCCCGTGCATCTGGATCGCCTCGTCGATGATCTCGCAGACGCGCTCCGGCACCATGGCCTTGACCATATGGATCCAGATGCGGGCTTCCTGGTTGCCGAGCACGTCCATGGCCTTGGCCGCCTTCAGCACCATCAGGCGCATGGCCTCGATGTCGATCCGCGCGCGGCTGACCTTCTCGATGTTGCCGCCCAGCTGCACCAGCGGCTTGCCGAAGGCCTCGCGGGTCATGCCGCGGGTGACCATCAGGTCCAGCGCCTTCTCCGCCGAGCCGATGGCGCGCATGCAGTGGTGGATGCGGCCCGGACCCAGGCGAAGCTGGCTGATCTCGAAGCCGCGGCCTTCGCCCAGCAGCATGTTCGAGGCGGGCACGCGGACGCTGTCGAAGACGATGTGCATGTGGCCGTGCGGCGCGTCCGGATCGCCGAAGACGTTCATCGGGCCCAGGATCCGCACGCCTGGCGCATCGGTCGGCACCAGGATCTGCGACTGGCGCAGGTGCGGCGGGCCATCAGGGCTGGTCTGGACCATGGTGATCATGATCTTGCAGCGCGGGTCGCCGGCCCCGGAGATGTAGTGCTTCTCGCCGTTGATGACGTACTCGTCGCCGACGAGCGTCGCGCGGGTGTTGACGTTCTTGGCGTCCGAGGAGGCCGAGTTCACCTCGGTCATGGCGAAGGCCGAGCGGATCTTGCCGGCCAGCAGCGGCTCCAGCCACTGCTTCTTCTGCTCAGGGGTGCCGACGCGCTCCAGCACCTCCATGTTGCCGGTGTCGGGCGCGGCGCAGTTCATGGTCTCCGACGCCAGCCGGTTCTTGCCGAGTTCGACGGCGATATAGGCGTAATCCAGGTTCGACAGGCCCTCGCCCGTCTCGGCGTTGGGCAGGAAGAAGTTCCACAGGCCATTGGCCTTGGCCTTGTCCTTGGCGGCTTCCAGCACTTCCAGTTGGCCTGGCGCATAGGACCAGATGTCGGGATTGCCCTCGCCCAGGCGGTGGAATTCCTCGCTCATGGGCTCGACCACGTCGCGGATGAAGGCCTTGACCTTGTTGAGCAGCGGCAGCGCCTTTTCGCTCATCCGAAGGTCGTTGAGCTCGTCCTGCGGGTTCAGCGCGAAGCTCGACTGCGCGCGGTCGGCGGTCATGGTCATCCTGGTTTCTCCCACGGGAATTCGTCTGCGCCAGCATTGGCGCATCCCCTGGGTTCAAACAAGTGTTTAAGTCCGCTTAGGGCTCGGATTTCACTGCCGCCAGGGCCTCGGCTTCGGTCGGGCGCGCCGAGAAAAGCTGGCGCACACCGATGTGCTCATGGTCGAGGTAGAAGGCCGTCTCCAGGTGGTAGACGCGGTAGAGGCCGCTCTTCTTCCAGTCCATCTCGGGCGCCCCGGCCTTCAGCGCCGCGAGGTTGGCGGCATAGTCGAACTGCCCGGCCTTACCCACGTAGTCGGCGTAGCCCTCCAGCAGCCAGTGCGGATAGCGCAGCGCCGGCCAGCGGCCGAAGGCGCGGCTTTCCATCGAATGCGTGAACTCGTGCGCGAGATAGTAGGTCAGCGGCCGGTCGCGCATGTCGGCGCCCGGATGCGGCGGGATCAGCCGGTTGGCCGCGATATCGGCGGCGCGCAGATAGACGTTGCGGGTGAAGACGGTGTCGGTGGCGCCGGCCATCTTGCCGGAGAAGCGCTGGGAATAGAGCGCCAGGCGCCAATTGTCGTTGCAGATGAAGGCGGCGAACCGCTGGTCCGGCGACCACAGCGGCGAGCGGGAAATCCGCCGCGTCACCTCGTCCAGCACCGCTGGCGCCTGCGGCGGGATCGGCCGGTCGGACCACAGGTCATAGGCGCCGTAACGCAGGTGATGGGTGAAGAGCGGCTGCGGAAAATAGATCACCGCCAGGACCGCCGCCGCCAGCGCCAGGACACCCAGCGCCAGCCGCGCCGGCCAACGGGCGCGGCCCCGCGACGAGGGCCTCAGCGAAGAACGGCGCGAGGTCACGGCGAAGGGACCGATCGCCCGGCGGCGCAGCCGCCGGACGTCCGTCGGCTATTTCACCGGGTACTTGCCGGCGTTGGCGCAAACGGCGGCCAGCAGGGCCTCGTCTTCCGGACCGCCCAGCTTCTTCGGCGTCTGGGAGCGCCAGTTGTCGGCGATGGCGAAGGGCGCCGAGGGCTTGTAGGAGCCCAGCATGATGACGTTCTTCTTGTCGCAATCCATGGCGTAGACCGATCCCACGCCGGTCGGCGGGCCGGACGGCATCAGGTTGGCCGACGGCTTGGAGATCGACTGCATGACCACCAGGCGCCCGGTCAGCTTGTCCTTGTAGATGTAATCGTTGTCATAGGACCATTCGATGCCGTTGCCGGCATCGGCGAACTTGGTCCAGTGCGCGGCGTAGGCCGAGCCCGCCGCGGTGACGGCGAAGGCGGTAAGGGCGGCAAGCGCAAGGGCGCGTCGCATGAGGCATGGTCTCCAGATCGGGTTGCGGTCTTCGGACTGGACCCTAGCGGCGCAGGTGAGACGCCTCCAACAGATTTCTTGCCTTTAGGCCACCTGACGCACCGGCTCGGCGACCCTCTCGGCGACCTTGGGATCGTTGCGGGCCATGTAGTCGCGGGTGATCGGGGCTGCGTCGACGCGCTTGGCCAACTGCATCTGGAAGACCATGTGGCCGCGGTAGCGGAAGGCGAGTTCGCTGATCGACAGGTAGAACTCCCACATCCGGCAGAACCGCTCGTCGTACATCGCCGCGATCTCCGCGCGCTGGGCGGTGAACCGCTCGCGCCAGCAGCGCAGGGTCTCGGCGTAGTGCAGGCGCAGGATCTCGATGTCGGCGACGATCAGGCCGGCGCGCTCGACGCAGGGCAGCACCTCCGACAGCGAGGGGATATAGCCGCCGGGGAAGATGTACTTGGCGACCCACGGCTGGGTGAAGGCCGGGCCGTCGGCGCGGCCGATGGAATGCACCACCGCCACCCCGTCATCCTTCAGGAGCCGAGCGATCTGGTCGAAATAGGTCTGGTAGTTCGGCCGGCCCACGTGCTCGAACATGCCCACCGAGATCACCCGGTCGTAGGGGCCGGCCACGTCGCGGTAGTCGGTGAGCGAGAACCGCGCGCGATCGGCCAGGCCCGAACTTTCCGCCCGCCAACGCGCGGTGGCCAACTGCTCGGTGGAGAGGGTGACGCCATCCACCTGCACCTCGGCGGCGCGGGCCAGCGACAGGCCAAGGCCGCCCCAGCCGCAGCCGATGTCGAGCACCTTCTGGCCGGGCTTCAGCAACAGCTTGGCGGCCAGGTGCTGCTTCTTGGCGGCCTGGGCTTCCTCCAGGCTCATCCCCGGGTCGGCGAAATAGGCGCAGCTGTACTGCAGGTCGGGATCCAGGAACCGGCGGTAGAAGTCCACCGAAAGATCGTAGTGATGGGCGACGTTGCGGCGGGCGGCCGCGCGCGCAT
Source organism: Phenylobacterium sp. (assembly GCA_036268175.1). GTDB lineage: Bacteria > Pseudomonadota > Alphaproteobacteria > Caulobacterales > Caulobacteraceae > Phenylobacterium. The sequence goes on from DATAUR010000111.1 coordinate 16,041, forward strand.
TGGCCTGCAGCCGCCGGTCCAGCCACCAACGGGCGAGCGGGCCCGCCCGCTTCAGCGGCCGGTACTTGGCGTTGCGCCCGACAAGGTCGACCAGGTCCCAGATGTCGCCTTCTTCCAGGACAAGGCCGCCCTCCATGTAGGCCTCGCCCAGCGCCATCGACGGATTGGTCGCCAGCCGCACGACCCATTTGTTGCTGGTCAGGCGCACCACCACCGGCGGACCTGAGCCGTCGCCAAGCGCGATCGCCTCGCCGGACGGCAATCGCACCTTCAGGTCGCCGTCGCGGATCACGTTCTGGAGGTAGGCCTGAAGCGCCATCTGCGCACCCCTGTTCGATCTATATCGTTGAACGAGGTTTTATGGCTAAGGTTCCCGCGGCTGTTTTCGGCGGGTCTCTGGACGCCGCCGCGCACGGTTTCCCAGCGCCTGGCGCCAAACCCCGCCTTGACTCGATGAAGCGGCTTTCCTACTTGCAGCGCGCCGTTGGCACTCAGGGTCCGCGACTGCTAACACGCGGCCATTGAGGCGCTGACGCCACCTTTAAACCAACCGTCGTTCCGAACGGAGAAAGAGCATCATGGCGTTTCGTCCCCTGGGAGATCGCGTCCTCGTCAAGCGCGTCGAGGAAGAAGAGAAGACCAAGGGCGGGATCATCATCCCCGACACCGCGAAGGAAAAGCCGCAGGAAGGCGAAGTCGTCTCCGTCGGTCCCGGCGCGCGCGATGAGTCCGGCAAGGTCCAACCGCTGGACGTCAAGAAAGGCGATCGCATCCTGTTCGGCAAGTGGTCCGGCACCGAGGTCAAGCTCGATGGCAAGGATCTGCTGATCATGAAGGAAAGCGACATCCTGGGCGTGCTCGAGGCCTAACCGGCCCGCACGCTTCCCCGCCCTTAAAATCATTCAGAAAAGAGAGTTCCCACCATGGCTGCGAAAGACGTCTATTTCGCTTCCGACGCGCGCGACCGGATGCTGCGCGGCGTCAACACCCTGGCCAACGCGGTCAAGGTGACGCTCGGTCCCAAGGGCCGCAACGTGATCATCGAGAAGTCCTTCGGCGCCCCGCGCTCCACCAAGGACGGCGTTTCGGTGGCCAAGGAAATCGAACTGGCTGACCGCTTCGAGAACCTCGGCGCCCAGCTGATCCGCGAAGTCGCGTCGAAGACCAACGACAAGGCCGGCGACGGCACCACCACGGCCACGGTGCTGGCGCAGGCCATCGTCACCGAGGGCCTGAAGTCGGTGGCCGCGGGCATGAACCCGATGGACCTGAAGCGCGGCGTCGACAAGGCGGTCGCCAAGGTCGTCGAGGAGATCAAGAACTCCTCGCGCAAGGTCACCACCAACGAAGAAATCGCCCAGGTCGGCACCATCTCCGCCAACGGCGACATCGAAGTTGGCGCGATGATCGCTAAGGCCATGGCCAAGGTCGGCAACGAAGGCGTCATCACCGTCGAAGAAGCCAAGACCGCCGAGACCGAGCTCGACGTGGTCGAAGGCATGCAGTTCGACCGCGGCTATCTCTCGCCCTACTTCATCACCAACGCCGAGAAGATGGAGGCCGACCTCGAAGAGCCGATGATCCTGCTCTTCGAAAAGAAGCTCTCCTCGCTGCAGCCCCTGCTGCCGGTGCTGGAAGCGGTGGTCCAGTCGGGCCGCCCGCTGCTGATCATCGCCGAGGACGTTGAAGGCGAAGCCCTGGCCACCCTGGTGGTCAACAAGCTGCGCGGCGGCTTGCGCGTCGCGGCGGTCAAGGCGCCGGGCTTCGGCGATCGCCGCAAGGCGATGCTGGAAGACATCGCCATCCTGACCGGTGGTCAGCTGATCAGCGAAGACCTCGGCATCAAGCTCGAGAACGTCACCCTCGACATGCTGGGCAAGGCCAAGAAGGTCAGCATCACCAAGGACGACACCACCATCGTCGACGGGTCGGGCGACAAGGCCGGCATCGAAGGCCGCATCTCCCAGATCAAGAAGCAGATCGAGGACACCACGTCGGACTACGACAAGGAAAAGCTGCAAGAGCGTCTGGCGAAGCTCGCCGGCGGTGTTGCGGTGGTCCGCGTCGGCGGCTCGACCGAGGTGGAAGTGAAGGAAAAGAAGGACCGCGTCGACGACGCCCTGAACGCGACCCGCGCGGCCGTGGAAGAAGGCATCGTCCCCGGCGGCGGCGTCGCGCTCCTGAAGGCCTCGAAGGTTCTCGACGGCTTCAAGGGCGACAACGACGACCAGGAAGCCGGCGTGGCCATCGTGCGCCGCGCCCTGCAGGCCCCGATCCGTCAGATCGCCGAAAACGCCGGCGTCGAAGGCTCGATCGTGGTCGGCAAGGTGCTGGAGAACAAGTCCGCCACCTTCGGCTTCAACGCTCAGACCGAAGAGTACGTGGACATGGTCAAGGCCGGCGTCATCGACCCGGCCAAGGTCGTGCGCACCGCTCTGCAGGACGCGGCCTCGGTCGCCGGCCTGATGATCACCACCGAAGCGGCCATCGTCGAAGCCCCCAAGAAGGGCGGCGGCGGCGCGGGCGGCATGCCTGGCGGCGGCATGGGCGGCATGGGCGACATGGACTTCTAGTCCACGGGCCCAGCGCTTTAGAATTGAGGGCGGGATCGCAAGGTTCCGCCCTTTTTCTTACCTCCCCCGTGAAACGGCGGGGGGACCGCTCGCCGCAGAGCGAGTGGTGGAGGGGGCAAGCCGCCTCCACTGAGTTCAAGACGGCTTGGTCCGCCTGCCGAGCCGGAGGCTCGCGTCTACCGAGAGATTAAGCCCTGGAAGCATCTGAAGATGCTCAGCGCGGAAATCGAGTGAGCCCAACCGCCCCTACTGCGACCCGTCCGGTAGCAGGGGCCGCATCCACAACGGCAGGCGTCCGCGGGCGGCGGCGTAGCCGTAGGCGGCGGCGAGCGCGCCGGCGACGGCCAGGGCGTAGATCAGGCCGCCTTCGATGGAGGGCGCCTGGCCGACCCACAGGCCAGGCCCGCTCTGGGTGACACGGACCAGGGCAGGGTCGTGGCCGGGCGGCGAGCCGACGTTGGAAACCCCGACCAGATAGACCTGCACCCAGTCCCAGGCCGCGTGGACGCCCATCGGGAACCACAGCGAGCCGGTGGCGAACCTCAGGAGGGTGAAGGTCAGACTCAAGCCGATGACGGTGACCACGAAGCCCGGCCCAAAGCCGCCCAGCGTCAGGTGGAACATGGCGAAGATCAGGGCGGTCAGGCCGGCCGCGGCCCAGACCGGCATCCGCTCGCCCAGCACCTGCAGGACATAGCCGCGGAAGGCCAGTTCTTCGCAGAATCCCACGCCGAACGAGGGCAGCAGGGCGAGCGCGATCCGTGGGCCAGCGCTCGTCAGGGCGGCGGTCCCGGACACGCGCAGCCAGCCCAGCCCGAACTGCACGGCGAACACCGACAGCAGCAGGGCCGCGCCGACGGCGAAGCCCAGAAGGAAACGCCCCAGCTGCGGCGCCGGCGTGGCCATGCCGCGCCAGGGCTGGCGGTTCACCTTGGTCCGTACCAGCCAGGTGACCAGCCACACGCCCACGATCCACAGAACGCCATGGGAAATGTAGTTCGCCCACCTGGGCGCGCTGGGCGCGAGGCGATGCAGGGCCAGAGCCGCGGCAAAGGTGGCGGCGAGGTAAAGCACGCCATACCCGGCCACAAAGACCAGCCCCAAAAGGATCGAGACCGGCGACCCCCATGCGCCTGGCGACCCCGACGCGACACTCCGGTGACGGCTTTCCACCCCGTGTCCCTCCCAAAGGCCGACGCTTCCGACGCCCGCCGGAGAGCATGACTCGAACCGCCCGCCCGATGCTTCGATAGGGATCGAAGAGCGTCAACCTCACTTTTAGATCCCGCCGCCCCTCTGGCCCGAAACGCCGCATCACGTTATGCGGACGCCATGGTTGCCCGATCCACACCGATCATCTCGCCCTCGATCCTGTCGGCGGATTTCGCGAAGTTGGGCGAGGAGGCGCGCGCGGTGCAGGACGCCGGCGCCGACTGGCTGCACGTGGACGTGATGGACGGCCATTTCGTGCCCAACATCACCATCGGGCCGGACGTGGTGAAGGCGCTCCGGCCGCACGTGACCATCCCGATGGACGTGCACCTGATGATCGCGCCGGCCGATCCCTACCTGGAGGCGTTCCGCAACGCCGGCGCCGACCTGATCAGCATCCACCCGGAGGCCGGGCCGCACCTGAACCGCTCGCTGAAGCACATCCGCGCCATCGGGGCGAAGGCCGGCGTGGTGTTCGATCCCTCCACCGATCCCAGCGTCATCCAGTGGATGATGGACGATGTGGACCATGTGCTGGTGATGACCATCAATCCGGGCTTCGGCGGCCAGAGCTTCATGCCCTCGCAGCTCGCCAAGATCACCGCCATCCGCAAGCTGATCGATGACGCCGGCCGCGACATCACGCTGGAGGTCGACGGCGGGGTGAATCCGGAGACCGCCAAGCTCTGCGTGGCGGCGGGCGCGACGGCGCTGGTGGCCGGGACGGCGGTGTTCCGAGGCGGGCCCGGTGCCTACGCCACCAACATCGCCGCCCTGCGCGGCGCCTGAGCGGCAGGGGCGCGGGCGCCGTGCCGGCCTCGATCCCAGATCGCTCCCTTGGCCGCCTGCTCGACCGCATTCCCGGCGGCTACGGCCTGTTCGCCGCCGCCAAGGCCATCCCGGCGCGGGTGGGCGGCGAGTGGCGCGCCTCGCCGCTGAACCGCCGGCGGCTGGCCCATCCCGCGCCGGAAGGCCTGGCCGCCAAGCCGCAGGACCTGCGGCCCGTGGACCTTGAGGCGGGGCGGCGTCTCCTGGTTGGCGGCTTCGTGTTCGGCGGCGAGACCCAGACGGTCGGCCCGCGGGGCGATCCCTGGGATAGGCCAAGCCCCAGCCGCCGCTTCGCCGCCGCCCTGCACGGGTTCGGCTGGGCCAAGGACCTGACCGCGCACGGCGAGCCCGGCGCCTGGGAGGCGTTGCGCCTGACGCTGGCCTGGCGGCGGCTGTTCGGCGGCTGGAACCGGTTCTCCTGGAGCGGCGAGGTGCTGGAGCGGCGGGTGTTCAACCTCGCCTGCGCTCTGGCCGCCATTTCCGGGCCCGCCTCCGACGCAGAGGCCGACCAGGTCGCAGGCGACCTCGCCCGCCAGGCCCGCTATCTGATGAACCTGCCCGACGGCCCCGCGCGGGCGGCGGAGCGGGCGGTGGCGGCGGCCGTGGCCGGATCGGCCTTGGGCGGCGAGGCGGGCGTGGAGCTCCTGACCCGTGGCCTCGATCGCCTGGCCGAGGCGCTCGCCGAAACCGTCACCCCGGACGGCGGGCACGCCAGCCGCAGCCCACAGGCGGCGCTGGAGCTCTATTTCGACCTCGCCACTCTGGATGACGCCTTGGTTCAGCAAGGGATCGCCGCGCCCGAGGCGATGCTGCGCGCCCTGGACCGGCTGGGCGTTGCAGTGCGATTCTTCACCCTGGACGACGGGCGGCTCGCGGCCTTCCAGGGCGGCGAGTCCCTGACCGCCGACTATGTCGCCGCCGCCCGTGTCCACGACGCGATCGTCGAGGGCGAGCCGCCGGTGGTCTGCGGCGGCTATCACCGGCTGGAGGGCCGGGTGCTGCAGGTCTTCGCCGACGCGGGGTCGCCGGCGCTGGGCGCCTGGAGCCACGCGGCCTGCGCCCAGCCGCTGGCGCTGGAGGTGCTGGCGCGGGGCAAGCGGCTGATCGTCGGCTCCGGCTGGTCGCCGCGGTCGCCAGGGCCGCAGGCGCTGCGGCTGGTGGACGCCGCCTCCACCGCGTCCGTCGGCGAGGCGGCCTGCGGGGCGCCGCTGCAGGGTTTCGCCGCCCGCGTGCTGGGGCCTCGGCTGCGCGACGCCTACGCCGTCGAGGGCGTCGACCGCCAGGAGGGCCGCCGCGAGCTCTGGCTGGAGGCCGGGCACGACGGCTGGGCGCGGCGCCTTGGCCTGCGGCACGAACGGCGGCTCTATCTCGACACCATCACCGACGAACTGCGCGGCGAGGACAGCCTGGTCCCGCTGAAGGCGCGGGGCGGGCCGGACGGCCGGCGCTTCGTCCCCTTCGTCGTGCGCTTCCACCTGCACCCGCAGGTCAGCGCCCTGATCGCCCGCGACAAGAAGGGCGTGTTGTTGAAGGCCGAGGGCGACGAACTCGGCTGGTGGCTGCGCCACGACGCCCAGGACGTGACGCTGGAGCCCTCGGTCTGCCACCAGGACGGCCAGCTCCGCCACGGCCAGCAGATCGTGCTGCGCGGCCAGGCGCGCCTCGACGCCGTCACCAAGCTGCGCTGGAAACTGATGGCCGCAACCCCGGAACGGTTGGAGTACCACCCCACGCCCGCGGCGGACGCGACGCCGCAGGCGCCCGCTCCGCCGGTTGACGAAAGTGGGGGGTCGGCCTAAGCGGACGCCATTCCGTGTGACTGGCGAAACTGAGGTGGGCGACCACCGGGGAGCGCGGAACCATACCTACCGCCGCTCGCCTGGGCATAGTCGCTGAACCCCTTAAAGGAGGATGCCGTGCCCGCCGCTCCCAATTTCCCCGCCGCCCCCGACCGCGCCCCCGTCAAGCGCGCCCTGATCTCCGTCTCCGACAAGACCGGCCTGGTCGACGCCGCCCGCGTGCTGGCGGACCTCGGCGTCGAGCTGGTCTCCACCGGGGGCACCCGCAAAGCCATCGCCGACGCCGGCCTGCCGGTGAAGGACATCTCCGACCTCACCGGCTTCCCCGAGATGATGGACGGCCGGGTGAAGACCCTGCATCCCATCGTCCACGGCGGCCTCTTGGGCGTGCGTGACGCAGCCGACCACGCCAAGGCCATGGCCGATCACGGGATCGGCGGCATCGACCTCGTCTATGTGAACCTCTACCCGTTCGAGTCGACGGTCGCCGGCGGCGCCGACTACGCGACCGCGGTCGAGAACATCGACATCGGCGGCCCGGCGATGATCCGCTCGGCGGCCAAGAACCACGGCTACGTCGCCGTCTGCACCGAGATCGCCGACCTGGAAGAGGTGCTGGCGGAACTCCAGGCGGATGGAACGACCAGCCTCGATCTGCGCAAGACACTCGCCGCCCGCACATATGCTCGCACCGCCTCTTACGACGCCGCGATCAGCGCCTGGTTCGCGGAGACCCTAGGCGACGAGGCGCCTCGGCGCCGGGCCTTCGCCGGGGAACTGGTGCAGACCATGCGCTATGGCGAAAACCCGCATCAGAAGGCGGCCTTCTACAAATTCGCCAATCCGCGCACGGGCGTCGCCACCGCGACCCAGCTCCAAGGCAAGGAGCTCAGCTACAACAATATCAACGACACCGACGCGGCCTTCGAACTGATCGCCGAGTTCGACCCCAAGGCCGGCCCGGCCTGCGCGATCATCAAGCACGCCAACCCCTGTGGCCTGGCCACCGGCAAGACCATGCTGGAGGCCTATGAGCGGGCGCTGGCCTGCGATCCGATGAGCGCGTTCGGGGGCATCATCGCGCTGAACGGCAAGCTGGACGCGGCCACCGCCGAGGAGATCCTCAAGCTGCTCACCGAGGTGGTGATCGCCCCTGAAGCCGACGAGGACGCGGTGGCGATGTTCCGCAAGAAGAAGAACGTGCGCCTCTTGACCACCGGTGGCCTGCCCGACCCGATGGCCGCCGGAATGACCTTCAAGTCGGTGGCCGGCGGTTTCCTGATCCAGGGCCGCGACAACGCCCGGCTGACGCCCGCCGACCTGCAGGTGGTCACCAAGCGCGCGCCCACCGACGAGGAGGTGCGCGACATGCTGTTCGCCTTCACGGTCGCCAAGCACGTGAAGTCCAACGCCATCGTCTACGCCAGGAACGGCCAGACGCTGGGTGTCGGCGCGGGCCAGATGAACCGCAAGGACTCCGCCCGCATCGCCGCCCTGCGCGCCGCCGACTTCGGCCTGGACCTGAAGGGCTCGGCCTGCGCGTCGGAGGCGTTCTTCCCGTTCCCGGACGGCCTGATCCAGGCGGCCGACGCCGGCTGCACCGCGGTGATCCAGCCCGGCGGCTCCATCGGCGACAAGGCGGTGATCGAAGCCGCCGACGAACGCGGCGTCGCCATGGTGTTCACCGGCGTGCGGGTGTTCCGGCACTAGGGAGCGTCCTTCTCCCCTTGCGGGAGAAGGTGGCCGCGAAGCGGTCGGATGAGGGGTCAAGAACCTCTCTGACTTGATCGTGCGGAGAGCGGAACGGACCCCTCATCCGTCAGCCGTCGGCTGACACCTTCTCCCACAAGGGGAGAAGGTTTGTCGCTACCGCTTCCGCTTCGCGCCGTCCGCGGCCAGTTCGCGCAGCGCCGCGTTGGCGATGGTCAGCTTGGCGAAGGTCCAGGCGCCGCCCGAGGCCTCTATCTCGTCGATGGTGCGGCGCGCGAGATTGGCTTTGTCCACGCGCAGCGCCGTCCAGCCTGAGGCCGCGTCGCGGGCATGGCTGGCGTCGTCGCCGGCCTGGGAGCCGCCGGCGAAGGCCATCACCGTGCGCGTCAGCTCGGCCTGCTGGGTGAGCAGATCCTCGATCAGCCGGCGCAAGGCCATCCGCTCGAAGGTGTCGCCCACCGAATAGGCGCCCGCCGCCTGCCGCACCCGGTCGAAGCCGAAGCTTTCGCCCACCGCGTGGTAGAGCCGCGCCACATTGGCCAGCGGCCAGCTCGACGCGTCGGCCAGGTCGACCAGGTCGCCGGCGATGGTCATGGGCTGCAGCACCGCGACGGCTCGCGCCTTGTCGGCGGGAGCGCCGGCCTCGGTGAGCTGGCGCACGCGGGTCTCGACGGAGGCCTGCTCGATCGGCGACAAGATGCCCGGCATCAGCTTCAAGAGGCTCTGGAAGCTCGGCCCATAGGCCGCGACCAGGGCGTCGACGCCGAGCCGGTCGCGGGCCGCGCGGCGGGCGAGCCAGAAGGTCGCCCCCCGCAGCGCCGCGCTCAGCCGGCGGAACAGCGCCATCTGCCCGGCCGCCGGCGCCTTGCCGTCCAGCGCGGCCACGGAATCCCACAGGGCCGGAACGCCCAAGACCGCCTTGGCCGCCTCGTAGGCCGCGGTGAAGGCCCGGGCGTCGGCCCCAGCCGCCGGCATCAGGCGGGCCGGGAAGCTCGGCCCGCAGCGGTTGATGATGTCGTTGGCGACCACGGTGGCGATAATGTCGCGCCGCAGCCGGTGGCGCCGCATGGGCTCGGCCCACTTGCGCATCGGCTTGGGGAAATAGGCCTCCAGCAGGCGTTCGAAGAACGGGTCGTCGGGCGCATGGCTGGCGACGATCTCGCGCTTCAGCTCCAGCTTGCCGTAGGCCAGCAGCACCGCCAGCTCCGGCCGCGTCAGGCCCTTGCCGGCCTGCATCCGCTCGGCGACGCCGGCGGCGTCGGGCAGGCCCTCGACGTTGAGGTCCAGCCGGCCCTGGTTGACCAGCTCGGTCATGAACTGGGCGTAGGGCGCCATCTCGCCCGCCGCGTCCATCTCCATCAGCGAGAGCGCCAGGGTCTGGTCGTAGTTGTGGGCCAGCACGTGGCGCGCCACGTCGTCGGTCATGGATTGCAGCAGGGTGTCGCGCTTCTTGCGCGTCAGCTCGCCGGTGCGCTCCAGCATGCCGGTGAGGATCTTGATGTTCACCTCGTGGTCGGAGGTGTCGACGCCGGCGGAATTGTCGATGGCGTCGGTGTCGATGCGACCGCCGCCGCCCCCTGCGCCAAGTTGCGCGTACTCGATGCGCCCGGCCTGGGTGAGGCCAAGGTTCGCGCCTTCGCCGACCACCTTGACCCGCAGCTGCCGGCCATTGATCCGCACCGCGTCGTTGGCCTTGTCGCCCACGTCGGCGTTGGCCTCCTGCTCGGCCTTCACATAGGTGCCGATGCCGCCCAGGTAGAGCAGCTCGGCGTCGGCCTTGAGGATGGCGTTGATCAGGTCGGCGGGCGCCATGGCGTCGGCGGTGACGCCCAGCATGGCCCTCACCGGCGCCGAGAGCGGGACGGATTTCAGCGTGCGGGGATAGACCCCACCGCCCTTGGAGATCAGCTTCTTGTCGTAGTCGTCCCAGGAGGAAGTCGGCAGGGCGAACATCCGCGCCCGCTCGGCCCAGGACTTGGCCACGTCCGGGTCGGGATCGAGGAAGATGTGGCGGTGGTCGAAGGCGGCGAGCAGCCTAGTCTGTTGCGACAGCAGCATGCCGTTGCCGAACACGTCGCCCGACATGTCGCCGCAGCCGACGACGGTGAAGGGCTCGCTCTGGATGTCCTTGCCGAGCTCGCGGAAGTGGCGCTTCACCGCCTCCCAGGCGCCCCGCGCGGTGATGCCCATCACCTTGTGGTCGTAGCCGGCCGAGCCACCGGAGGCGAAGGCGTCCCCCAGCCAGTAGTCGTAGGCCTCGGCCATGGCGTTGGCGATGTCGGAGAAGGTGGCCGTGCCCTTGTCGGCGGCGACCACCAGGTAGGGGTCGTCTCCGTCGAAGGCGATGACGTCCTTGGGCGGGATGACCTTGCCGTCCGGCGCCAGGTTGTCGGTGATGTCCAAGAGGCCCTGGAGGAAGGTCTTGTAGGCGTTGATGCCCTCGGCCTGCACCTCGGCGCGGGCGCCGCCCCTGGGCAATTGCTTGGGATAGAAGCCGCCCTTTGAGCCCACGGGCACGATCACCGCGTTCTTCACCTGCTGCGCCTTCACCAGGCCCAGCACCTCGGTGCGGAAGTCGTCGCGCCGGTCGGACCAGCGCAGGCCGCCGCGTGCGACCGGGCCAAACCGCAGGTGGACGCCCTCGACATTGACCCCCCAGACGAAGATCTCGCGGTAGGGCTTGGGCGCCGGCAGGTCGGCCAGCTCGCCGCTCGCCACCTTGAAGGAGATGTAGGGCTTGGGCTCACCGTCCGGGCCCGGCTGGTAGAAGTTGGTCCGTTGGGCGGCCTGCACCAGCAGGGCAAGGCGGCGCAGCACGCGGTCCTCGTCGAGACTTTCCACCTCCTGCAGGGCCTCGACGACCTCAGCCATGATCGCGTCGGCCTGCTGGCGGCGGGTGTCGAGGCTGGCGCGGGTCGCCGGATCGAACTTGGTGCGGAACAGGTCGAGGATCAGGCGGGCGACCGCGGGGTGGGCGGCCAGCGCCTCCTCCTGAACCCGCTGGCTGGGGTCGAGGCCGGACTGCTGGCGGTGGCGGGCGAGCGCCCGGATCAGGGCGGCGTCGCGCCAGGGCAGCGACAGCGCCAGCACCAGGCGGTTGAAGCCGTCGTTTTCCGTGCGCCCGGTCCAGACCGCGACCACGGCGTCCTCGAAGGCCGCCTTCAGGTCGGCGAACACCAGCTCAGCGCCGTTGGGGTCCTCGATCTCGAAGTCGTGCACCCAGACGGCGGGCTGCCGCGGCCGGCAGACCGGGAATCCGGCCTCGGCCAGGGCCTTCAGCCCCATGTTGTCGAGGATCGGCAGGACATCGGCCAGCGGCGCGGGCGAGCCCAGCCGGTAGAGCTTGAAGCGGAACTGCAGCTTGCTGTCGCTGGGCAGGCGATAGGCGCGCACGGCGACCTGCTGGCCCGGCGCCATGCCGTCGATCACCGCCATGTCGGCCAGCGCCTCGGCGGGCGAGAAGCGGTCGCGGTAGCCGGCCGGGAAGGCCTCGCGGTAGCGGACCAGCACCTGCGCCAGGTCCTCAGGCGTGCGGCCCTCGGCGCGCACGGCGGCCTCGAAGCGGTCCTCCCAGGTGCGCGCCGCCTCGGTGATGGCGGCCTCCAGGCCCTTGAGGTCGGGCTGGTCGTGCTCTCCGGGCGTGAAGCCGATGATGTAGTGCACCCGCGCCAGCGGGGCGTCGGAGAAGCTCGGATAGGAGGCCGAGACCCGTCCGCGGTAGGCGTTGGCCAGGATCCGCCCGGCCCGGGCGGCCAGTTCGGAATCGTACTGGTCGCGGGGCAGAAACAGCAGCAGCGAGGCGAAGCGGTCGAAGGGGTCCTTGCGCTCGAACAGCCGCACGCGGGGCCGGTCGTAGAGGTGCAGGATGCCCAGCGCCAGGCCCAGCAGGTCGTCCTCGGTCATCTGGAAGAGCTCGTCGCGCGGGTGGTTCTCGACGATGGTCTTCAGGCGCTTTTCGTTGTGGCTGCCGGGCGCCATGTCGGCGCGCTCCAGCACATGGGCGACCTTTTCGCGGATCAGCGGCACGGCGCTGGCCGGCTGGTCGTAGGCCTCGGCGGTGAACAGGCCCACGAAGCGGACCTCGCCGATCGGCCGGTCGTCGGCGCCGTAGCGCTTCACGCCCACGTAATCCATGTAGCCGCGGCGGTGGACGCGGCTGCGGACGTTCGACTTGGCCACCGTCAGCGCCGGGTCGGTCAGCAGGCGGTCCTTGACCTTGCCGAGCAGGATCGCCGGCTCGTTGGCGCGGCGCAGCACCGTGCGCTCGGGGTCGCGCAAGACGCCCAGGCCGTCCTTGGCCTGGTAGAGCGGCTCCTCGGCGGCGTAGTCGCCGTTCTTCAGGCGCGGATATTCGTAGACGCGGGCGCCCAGGAACACGAACTCCTCGGCCTGCAGCCAGCTCAGGAAGGCGATGTCCTCGCTGGAGGCTCGGGCGCCATGCAGCTGTAGCTCGGCCAGCGTTTTGCCCATCAGCTCCAGCATGGCGGGGAAGTCGTCGACGGCGGCGCGCACGTCCTTCAGGGTCTCGGTGACGCCGCGCACCAGGGCGGCCTCACGGTCGGCGCCGATGGGATCGAGGATCACCTGGATCATGGATTCACGCCGGGTGGCGCCGGTGTCGCCGCGCAGGCCGGCGCGATCGCGCTGCACCTCGACGATGGGGTGGAACAGGGCGCGGACCGAGAGGCCCTGTTCGGCGATCTCGCCCATGATCGAATCCACCAGGAAGGGCGCGTCGTCCTGCACGATCTCCAGCCGGTCGAGGCCGCCGTTCTTGCCCCCCAGCACCGGTTCGATGCGGATCGTCGGACCGCGCCCGCGGCGGCGCTCCCCGAACCGCCAGAAGTCGGCGAGGTTCTGGGCGAGTTCGGCGGTGGTCAGCTCCGGCAGCTCGTCGGGGGCGGCGTCGGCGGCCGCCTGGGCGGCGAACATCCTGGCGCTGGCGATGGCCGGATCGCCCTTCAGGGCGGCCAGCAGGGCTTTGGGCAAAGCGCCCGCGTTGGAGGAAGCGCTCACAGGACACCTGCCGGGATTGTGGAGTTCGAGTTGAGGGGCGAGCCGACGTTGAATTCAGGAAGGTGGAATTCAGAAACGTCAGGTCCAGATGCGAGGACGGCGCCGGAGGAGAGTATCCGGCGCCGTGTGGTTCCGCCGTGGGGGGGCGGCGGAACGCTCTCTGCTCGCTGGGTCCGCGTGCTTGGGGGGGTGCGGACACAGCCGCCGGACAGCAATCGCCCGGGGCCAACCTTAGATAGGATGCGATTTCGCAAGTTGAAGACCCTCTACGAAGGTTAGGCGGATCGGGACTGTTTGGCGCGGTGAGCGGTCAGCTTTGACAGGCCGCGCTTGAGCGGAGGCGGAAGCTTTTCGTCGGGTGGTTCGTTGGGGCGTTTGTTCTTCAACTGCTGCGGATCGCCATCGGCGGACAGGATCACCGCGATCCACCGACTGCCGTCGAACTGCGCCAGCACGACCATGGCCATGACGGTGAGCGGGGTCGAAAGAAAGGCGCCGGTGAGCCCCCAGATGGCGCTCCAGAAGGCCAGCGCCAGCAGGATCATCACCGGGTCGAGGTTCAGGCTGCGGCCCTGCATGCGTGGATAGACGACATTGCCGATGATCACCCCGATGGTCTGCAGACAGATGAACAGGACGGCCGCGCGACCGTAGCCGTCGAACTGGACCAGCGCGAAGATCGGCGGGGCGACGCCGGCGAACACCCCGCCGGCGACGGGGATGTAGACCGCCAGGAAGATCAGGAAGGCCCAGAACAGTGAGTCGTTCAGTCCCACCGCCGCCATGGCGCCCCACGAGAGGATCGCCACCATCAGGCCGGTGAGGGTCTGGACGAACAGGTACTGCTCGACCCCGTCGCGGATGCGCAGGAAGGCGACCATCGCCTCCTGCCGCTCCTCGCGGCCCGGGAACAGGCCGACCGCCTTGCGCTCCCAGCCGCGACGCGACGCGATGATGAAGGCCAGGTAGACGAGGACGAACAGGGCGGTCGAGGCGAAGTCCTGCACCGCGCGAGCGACGAAGCCCAGGTACTTCGACACGTCCAGGCCGCGGACGATGCTGTCGACGGTTGGCGGGTTGGTGACATGCGCCATCAGGGCGACCTGGGCGATGATCCCGTCGAGCCTCGGCTCATAGGCCACCAGCTGGGTGACGAAGCCCGCGCTGTGGGTGGCCACGAAGGCCGCCGTACCGCCGAACAGCAGGATCGACAGCAGCAGGGCGAGCGGCAGAGCGGCGCGCTTGGAGACGTGCGGCAGCCGGTGCTCCAGCACGCGCGCGAAGCCATCGATCATCACCGCCAGGAACATGGCCAGCGCGAGCGGCGTCAGGATGCTGGCCAGGAAGTAGAGCGTCGCCCCGCCCGCGATCACCGCCAGGATGACCAGCGCATTGCGGGCGACGGAGGACTCCCCGGGGGGAGATTGGGCGACGGGCATGGAAGGCTTTCGCATCGATGCGCTGGAGCGACTGTCCGCGCCTGGCGAACCGCCGTCAATTCGGGCGATCCGTACCCCGCTTCGGTGACAATGGGGAGGCGCTTTGCCCCGAAAGCCCTAGTATCGGGGATCAGACCTCGTGGAGGGTCTTGTCGAGCACCGCTTCCAGCAGTTCGGCTTCGGTGAGCGGCTCGGTCATGAAGCCTTTCAGCCGGCCGCCCTGCACCAGGGTGATGAAGCCGTGCAGGGTCGACCAGCCGGTAATCGCGCGGCGCTTGACCGCGGCGGGATCGGCCTCCGGGGTCGTGGCGCCGACCGCGCGGAACAGGCCCTCCCAGGCTGCCGCGGCCGGTTCCAGCAGGCTGGCCGGCGCGCCGCCATCGACGATGTCGCTGGCGAACATCAGGCGGAACAGGCCCGGTCGCCCAAAGGCCAGGTTGAGATAGGCGCGCGCGGTCTCGCGCAGGGCGGCGGCGGCATCGGGCGCCTGGGCCTGGGCGCGGGCGTAGGCCGCCGCGAGATCGGAAAAGCCGATGGCGGCCACCTGCGCCAGCAGCGCCCGGCGGTCCGGGAAATGGCGATAGGGCGCGGCGGTCGAGACCCCCAGCTTCAGCGCCAGGTCGCGCAGGGAGACCGCGTCTGGCCCGCCCGCCTCCACCGCATCCAGGGCCGCGCGGATCAGGGCCGCGCGCAGGTCGCCGTGATGATAGCCGTCGCGCTTCGCCATGCGCCCATGTTGACACAGCTTACATTGAGTCGCAATGTAAGTGACGCTCACATTGGAGATGGCGATGAAACTGCACCTCTGGTTCGCGGGCCTGGCGGCCTGGGCCTCTGTCGGCGCCGCCCAGGCGGCCAACGTCGGGTTCGAGACCGCCAGCGCGGCGGTCCCGGGCGACAAGCCCCTGGCGCTGACCATCTGGTATCCCACCGACGCGCCGGAGCGGCCCACGCCGCTCAGCCTCTACATCCAGTCGGTGGCGCCGGGCGCGGCGCCGGCCGGCCGCGGCCATCCCCTGGTGGTGATCTCGCACGGGACCGGCGGCTCCAACGCCGACCACTTCGACACGGCCCGGGCGCTGGCGGCGGCGGGCTTCGTGGTGGCGGCGCCCACCCACACCGGCGACACGCTGGGTGATCGCAGCCGCTCGATGCGGATCACCGAGCGTCCGGCGGAGTTGTCACGGGCGATCGACTTCATAACCCGCGACTGGCACGGCCACGACGCCGTGGACGCCGGCAAGGTCGGGGCGTTCGGCTTCTCCTCGGGCGGCTTCACCGTGCTGGGCGCCATCGGCGGCGAGCCCGACATGAGCAAGATCGCGTGGCACTGCGCCGAGCATCCGAACTTCTACGACTGCGCCCTGGGGCGCCAACCGGGCGTGGGCCCGTCTCCCGCGACGCCGGCGCCGGTGGCGCACGATCCGCGCATCAAGGCCGCCGTGGTGGCCGCGCCCGCCCTGGGCTTCGCCTTCGCCCCGTCCGGGCTTTCCAAGGTGCGCGTCCCGGTGCAGCTCTGGCGGGCGGAATGGGACACGGTCCTGCCGCAACCCTATTACGCCGAAGCGGTCCATGGCCTGCTGCCGAAGGCGGAGTACCACGTGGTCCCCGACGCCGAGCACTTCGACTTCATGGCCCCCTGCAGCCCGGCGCTCGCCAAGGTCGCGCCGCAGATCTGCGTGGACAACATCGACCGCGCGGCCTTCCACCAGACCTTCAACGCGGCCGTCGTCCGGTTCTTCGAAAAGACCCTGCGTCCCTAGAGGCTCCCCTTAGGGGGAGCTGTCTGCGTAGACAGACTGAGCAACCATGTTCAGGTTGTGTGGTGTTTGAGCCATGGCTGCCCGCGTTGGAGGACGGTGTTGGCGGCCTCGATGAGTTTTCGCATGACGGCGACGAGGATGAGCTTCTTGGGCTTGCCGCGCGCTGCGAGATTGTCGGCGAAGGCCTTGAGGGTTGGGCTGCAGCGTCTGGCCTGCAGGGCGGCGAGGTAGAGCATTCGCCGCGGTCGGTCTCGGCCGCCTTGGATGAAGCGCAGACCTTTCCATTGGCCGGAGTCGCGGTCGAAGGGGGCCACGCCCGCCAGGGAAGCGGCCTGGCCTCGCGTCATGGCGCCCAGTTCGGGCATGCGCACGAGCAAGGTGGCGGCGACGATGGGGCCGACGCCTGGCAGGCTGAGAAGCAGGCGGAAGCGGCCCAGCAGATCGGGCGCGGCCTTGATCCGGGTGAG
>DATAUR010000112.1:0-3655 GCA_036268175.1 Phenylobacterium sp.
CAAGGAGGTCGTGGCCCTGTCGGCGGCGACCAAGGACATCTGCGAATATGTCGTCGACCTGCAGAAGACCTTCGGCCTTACCGAGGGCCTGACGCCGGTCGTTGGCGGCGTCACCCTGCACCACGCCTGCCACGCCCGGGCCCAGAACATGGGCGCGAAATCCGCCGAGATGCTGCGCCTGATCCCCGACACCCGCGTGGAACTGGTGGAGCGCTGCTCCGGTCACGGCGGCACCTTCGGGGTGATGAAGGCGACCCATCCGGTGGCCAACAAGGTCGGCCGCCCCGCCGCCCGCCAGATCGCCAGCAAGGGGACCGAGACCCTCTGCTCGGACTGCCCCCTGGCCTGCAAGCATCTGGGCCAGTTGCTCATCGCCGAGACCTCGGCGGACGCCCACGCCGCGCCGCGACAGGCCCATCCGATCGAGATCTTCGCCCGCGCCTACGCCCTTTGAGAGAGCCCATGCCCGCCGCCGCCCGCCAGATCACGCTTGCCGACCTGATCCCCGACGCCGACTACGCCAAGGTGCGTCGCGACCGCCGCCAGGCCTTGTTGCCGATCAAGCGCCTGCGCCGCGTGCCGCTGGGCCCGATCTGCACCTTCATCTTCGAGAACTACGACACCATGCTCTTCCAGGTGCAGGAGATGCTGCTCACCGAAAAGGGTGGCGCTGAGCAGGCGCCGGACGAATTGGCCGCCTACAATCCGCTGATCCCGCAGGGCTCGGAACTGGTGGCCACGGTGATGTTCGAGATCGACGATGAGGTCCGCCGCGAAGCCGCGCTCGCCAGGCTGGGCGGCGTCGAGGATCGCTTCTTCCTGCAGGTCGGCGACACCCGCGCGCCCGGCGTCCCGGAAGGCGACGTCGAGCGCACCCGGGAGGACGGCAAGACCTCGTCGGTCCACTTCCTGCGCTTCGTGCTGACCTCCGACCAGATCGCCTGCTTCCGCGACCCCGCCACCCAGATCCTGATCGGCTGCGACCACGAACAGTACAGCCACCTGGCCGGCCTGACGCCCGCGACCCGGGCGGAGCTGGCGAAGGATTTCGCCTAAGCCTCGCGATCTTGTGGGGTTGGCGGCTTGTAACCGCCGGCCGTTCGCGCTCATCTTCGATGAGGAACCCGCCGCGAGAGCGGGCCGCATCGGGAGTGTCCAGTTGACCGCAGTATCCGACGCCGCGCCGGCGACGCCCGCTACCCTGCGCAAGGTGGTGCTGGCCAGCATGATCGGCACCACCATCGAGTGGTACGACTTCTTCCTCTACGGCACCGCCGCGGCGCTGGTGTTCAACAAGCTGTTCTTCCCCAAGGCCGACCCGCTGACCGGCACCATGCTGGCCTTCGCCACCTATGCCCTGGGGTTCGTCGCCCGGCCGCTGGGCGGCCTGGTGTTCGGCCACTTCGGCGACCGGATCGGGCGCAAGCAGCTCCTGATGATGAGTTTGATCCTGATGGGGGGCTCGACCTTCCTGATCGGCCTGCTGCCGACCTTCGCCCAGATCGGCATCGTCGCGCCGCTGGCGCTGGTGCTGCTGCGCCTGGTGCAGGGCTTCGCCGTCGGTGGCGAATGGGGCGGGGCGGTGCTGATGGTCAGCGAATACGGCGACACCAAAGGCCGAGGCTTCTGGGCCGGCTGGCCCCAGGCCGGCGTTCCGGCCGGCAACCTGCTGGCGGCCGGCGTGCTCGCGATCATGTCGGCGGTGCAGAACGACCACGACTTCATCGCCTGGGGCTGGCGGGTTCCGTTCCTGCTGTCGGCGGTGCTGGTCGTCATCGGCTACTGGGTGCGTTCGACGCTCGCCGAAAGTCCGGTGTTCGAGAAGGCCGTGGCCGAGAAGGGGATCGAGGCCGCGCCGGTGCTGGAAGCGATCAAGCGCCGGCCAGGTGGCGTCGCCATCGGCATGGGCTTAAGGATCGGCGAGAACACCACCTACTATGTGATCACCGCGTTTTCGATCACCTACATCACCGAGGTGGTGCATTTCAGCCGCGGTTTGGCGCTGAACGCCCTGCTGGCCGGGGCGGCGGTGGAGTGCCTGGCGATCCCGCTGTTCGCGTGGCTTTCGGACAAGATCGGTCGAAGGCCGCTGTTGTTCGTCGGCTCGGCCGGCATGGCGCTGTTCGGCTTCGCTTTCTTCCGCATGCTGGACACCGGGGCGACGCCCATCGTGCTGGCGGCGGTGATTATCGGGCTGATCCTGCACGGGGCAATGTACGCGCCGCAGGCGGCCTTCATCGCCGAGTTGTTCCCCACAAGGTTCCGCTACTCCGGCGCGTCGCTCGCCTACCAGGCCACCTCGATCTTCGCCGGATCTCTGGCGCCGATCGTCGCGCTCGCCCTCTTTAAGGCCTATCACTCGGCGGTCCCCATCGCGATCTACATGCTGATCTCCGGCGGCATCGGCGCTTTCGCCGCCTGGCGGGCGCGGGAGACCAAGGGCATGAGCTTCGCCGAGATCGACGCGGAGACGGCGTGAGCGCCGCCGAGGTCGCGGCAGCGGCCACCCAGCCCGCGCCGCGCCGCCAGCCGCCGCCGGCGGCCAAGCCGCGGCTGGACGGCAAGGTGATCTTCGCCAGCGCCGTCGGCACGACGGTCGAGTGGTACGACTTTCTGCTCTACGGATCGGCGGCGGCGCTGGTCTTCGGCAAGGTGTTCTTCCCCAAGGCCGACCCGCTCACAGGCGCCATGCTGGCGTTCGCCACCTATGGCGTGGGCTTCCTGGCGCGCCCTTTCGGCGGCGTCATCTTCGGCCACCTTGGCGACCGGATCGGGCGCAAGCAGATCCTGACCATCAGCCTGCTGATCATGGGGATCGCCACCTTCCTGATCGGCGTCCTGCCGACCTACGGCCAGGCGGGGCTCGTGGCGCCGGTGATGCTGGTGCTGCTGCGCCTGGCGCAGGGCTTCGGGCTCGGCGGCCAGTGGGGCGGTGCGATCCTGATGTCCGCGGAGTTCGGCGATGCGCGCCGACGAGGCCTGTGGACCGGCTTCACCCAGGCGGGCGGCGGCTTCGGCAATTTCCTCGCGACCCTGGTGCTGGCGATCATGGCTGCGGCGCTGTCGCCGGAGGCGTTCCTGACCTGGGGGTGGCGCATCCCGTTCCTGCTGTCGGCGGTGCTGATCGGCATCGGGCTCTGGGTGCGCGCTTCGCTGGAGGAGACCCCGGTGTTCGAGGCCGCGCTGCAGGCGGCCGAGGCGCATGCCTCGCCGGTGCTGGAAACCCTGAAGCGCCGGCCCTGGCAGGTGGTGCTGGGCGGCGGCCTGAAGTTCGGCGAGAACATCAGCTTCTACCTGATGACCGCGTTCGGCATCACCTACATCACCGAGATGCTGCACCTGTCGCGCAGCGTGGCGCTGAACGGCGTGCTCGTCGGCGCAGCGCTGGGCGCGCTGACCATGCCGCTCTGGGGCTGGCTCTCCGACCGGATCGGGCGGCGGCCTGTCTACGGCTTCGGGGCCGCCGGACTGATCGTCTGGGCCTTCATCTTCTACCCGTTGCTGGAAACCAGGAGCCCGGCGCTGATCGTGCTCGCGATGGCCGTGGGGGTCACGGTGCACTCGGCCATGAACGGCCCGCAGGGCGCCTTCATCGCCGAGCTGTTCCCTACTCGCATCCGCTATTCCGGCGCCTCGCTCTGCTACCAGGTGACCA
>DATAUR010000113.1:0-31313 GCA_036268175.1 Phenylobacterium sp.
GGCCGAAGAGCCGATGGTGGAGGGGGCAAACCCCAAGCTCGGCAGATCGACCGGGCCATCCAAAATTCAGCGGAGGCGGCTCGCCCCCTCCACCCCTCGCTCTGCGGCGAGCGGTCCCCCTCCCGCCGCTGCGCGGGGGGAGGTAAGACGCCTGCCCGCCCCGCAACGAACCCCTTGCGCGGCGCGCGCAGGCCCTGGCGTTATCGGCGGCGTGGGCGAACGGGGGAATCGCGGGTGAAGCTCAATCTTGGCTGCGGGTTCGACAAGCGCGAGGGCTGGCTGAACGTCGACGGCTTCGCCACGTGCGAGCCGGACAAGCTGATGGACATCGAGGCGACCCCCTGGGACCTGGAGACCAGCGCCTTCGACCACATCCTGATGAAGCATGTGCTGGAACACGTGGGCGCGCAGTTTTCGGTGTTCGCCGCGGTGATGGCCGAGCTCTATCGGGTGGCGGCGCCAGGCGGCCTCTTGGAAATCCATGTGCCGCACGTCCGCCACGACACCTTCTGGTCCGACCCCACCCACGTGCGGGCCTTCACGCCGCTGACCTTCCAGATGATGTCCAAGCGCCTGAACCGCCTCTGGATGGAGCAAGGCGCCAACTACACCATGCTGGCCTATGTGATGGACGTCGACTTCGAGGTGGAGATCGTCGCCCAGTACTACGACCCGCCCTGGCAGGCGAAGCTGGACGCCGGCGAGATCACCGTGGAGACCCTGCGTGAGACCGCCCACGAACGCTGGAACGTCGCCCGAGAACTGCAGGTCCACCTGCGCGCGGTGAAGGAGGCCTAGTCGGCGAAGGTGTCCTGCAGGATGCCCTCCAGCCATTCGGCGTCGAGGCGGTCGAAGGCGGCGGGGGTCTCGGCGTCCACGTCGAAGACGGCGATCAGGCGGCCCTGGGCGTCCACCACCGGCACGACGATCTCGCTGACCGAGCGGCTGTCGCAGGCGATGTGGTCGGGAAACGCGTTAACGTCGTCGACGATCTGGGTCTGGCGGGTGCGCGCGGCCGTTCCGCAGACGCCGCGCCCGAACGCGATGCGCAGGCAGCCCAGCGTCCCCTGGTAGGGGCCCACCACCAGCTCCTCGCGCTTGTCCGGATCGACCACATAGAAGCCGGTCCAGAAGAAGTGGTCGAAGCTGGCCGCCAGCATGGCGGCGACCGTCGCCATCCGCGCGGTGAGGTTGGGTTCGCCCTCCAGCACCGCGGCGATCTCCTCGGCCACCGCGGCGTAGCGGGATGCCTTCTCGGCGGGCAGTATCTTGTCGTTGAAGGCTTCGGCCATGGCACATGCATGTAGCGACCCGGGTCGCTCTGGACAAACCCTGCCGGCGCGCCCTTTCTAGGCGGCTCAAGTTTCGGGGAGTCTCCATGCGTCTAGCCTTGCTCGTGTCCGCGCTCGCGCTCGCCTGTGCGTCGTCCATCACCGCGCCCGCCGCCGCCCAGCAGGTGGCCGACGGGCCGAACCGGCTGTTCCAGGGCCGCGACATCTTCGGCCTGCGCGCCGCCGGCGACCCGCAGGTGCGCCCGGACGGCGGCGCCATCGCCTATGTGCGGACGACGCAGGACATCATGACCGACAACGGTCACCCGTCGATCTGGCTGGTGGACCCGGTGACCGGCGCCCAGAGCCCGATCGCCGCCGATGACCGCGCCAACCTTAGGCCGGTCTGGTCGCCGGACGGTCAGCGGCTCGCCTATGTCTCCGCCGGCCCCGGCGGGGCGCAGCTCTACGTGCGCTGGATGGCCACCGGCAAATCGGCCAAGGTCGCCAACCTCTTGCAGGCGCCAAGCTCGGTGGCCTGGTCGCCGGACGGCAAGACGCTGGCCTTCATCATGCTGGTCCCCGCGCCGCCGCAGCCGCTGGGCGCGCCCATGTCCGCGCCGCTCGGCGCCAAGTGGGCCGAGCCGCTGCGGCTCATCGAGCGGGTCACCTACCGCCGCGACGGCGCGGGCTATGTGCGGCCGGGCTATCGGCATATCTTCACCGTCTCGGCCGACGGCGGCACGCCGCGCCAGCTCACCTTCGGCAAGTTCGACGAGGGTGGCCAGATCGCCTGGACGCCGGACGGCAAGTCCCTACTGTTCTCCACCGACCGCCAGTCCAACTGGGAGCGCGACGCCCAGGAGAGCGACATCTATGAGATGGCGGCCACCGGCGGCGCCATGACCCGCCTGACCACCCGCGACGGCCCCGACCAGGCGCCGACGCCCTCGCCGGACGGCAGCAAGATCGCCTACATCGGCTTCGACAACCACGGCCACCGCGGCTACGAGAACGTCCACCTCTACGTGATGGACCGCGATGGCAGGAACAGCCGCGCGATCACCGGAAACTTCGACCGCAGCGTCGGCGCGCCCACCTGGGCGGCGGACGGCAAGAGCCTCTACGTCGACTACGCCGACCACGGGATGACCAAGGTCGCCCGCGTCGCCCTCGACGGCAAGATGACCGACGTAGCCTCGGGCCTCACCGACGGCGCGGAGATGGACCGGCCCTACACCGGTGGATCGTTCTCAGTCGGCAAGAACGGCCTGATCGCCTTCACCATGGGCGACGCCTATAACCCGCCGGACCTCGGCGTGGTGCGCGGCGGCAAGACCGAGAAGCTGACCCACCTGAACGCCGACCTGTTCGCCGACAAGACGCTGGCCAAGGTCGAGCCGATGCCGGTGAAATCCTCCTTCGACCAGAAGGACATCGACGCCTGGATCGTCACGCCGCCGGGCTTCGATCCGTCGAAGAAGTATCCGCTAATCTTGGAAATTCACGGTGGGCCGTTCTCGGCCTATGGCCCGATCTTCTCCACCGACGACCAGCTCTATGCGGCCGGCGGCTACGTCGTGGTCTACGCCAACCCGCGCGGCTCGACGTCTTATGGCGACGCCTTCGCCAACACCATCGACAAGAACTACCCCAGCCACGACTACGACGACCTGATGAGCGTGGTGGATACGGCCATCGCCAAGGGCTCGGTGGACCCGAACCACCTCTATGTGACCGGCGGCTCCGGCGGCGGCCTGCTGACCGCCTGGATCGTTGGCAAGACGGACCGCTTCCGCGCGGCCGCCGCCCAGAAGCCGGTGATCAACTGGACCAGCGAGGTCCTGACCACCGACGGCTACAACTTCATGGCCACCTCGTGGTTCGGGAAGATGCCGTGGGAGGACAACGAGTTCTACTGGAAGCGCTCGCCGCTCTCGCTGGTCGGCAACGTCAAGACGCCGACCCTGGTGATCGTCGGCACCGACGACCACCGCACCCCGCCTTCGGAAGCCGAGCAGTTCTTCGACGCCCTGCAACTGCGCGACATCCCCACCGCGATGATCCAGGTGCCCGGCGCCTCGCACGGCGGATTGGCGGAGCGGCCGTCGCAGGCGGCGTCCAAGGCCGCGGCGATCATGGCCTGGTTCCACCGCTACCAATGAGCCGCGCGACCGCCCTTTCCGCCCTGATCCTCGCCGGCCTCACGGCCGGCGGGGCGCAGGCCGCCTCCCGCGCCGACGCGGTCAAGGACCCCGACACCAAGGCCTGGTGGCATATCGCCGAAGCGCTCTCCTCCGACGCCATGGAAGGGCGCGACACCGGCTCGCCCGGCTTCGATCGCGCCGCCGACGTCGTGGTGGCGGATTTCAAGGCCGCCGGCCTACAGCCGGCCGGCGATGACGGCGGCTGGTTCCAGGTCTTCCCGGTGCATGAGAGCCGGGTGGAAAGCGCCGGCACCTCGTTCGGCGTCCAGTCGGGCGCCGGCGCCCCAAGGCCGCTGCGGTTCCTGCAGCAGATCACGGTGCGGGCCACCGACGAGCTGCCGGCGCGCCTCGACGCGGCGATGACCTTCCGCGGCTATTGCGGACCCAGCGACCTGGCGGGCCTCGCCGGCAAGGTGGTGGTCTGCTTCAACACCAAGCGCGCCGGCCTGCCGAACGCGGGCCAGCGCATCCAGGGCGCCTCGGCCGCCGGCGCGGCCGGCCTGATCGAAGTCGACGATCCCTATTTCAGCATCGAGCCACCGCGCTGGCCGGCGGCCTACGCCCGCTCGGTGACCCTCGCCGGAACCCGCGCCCCGGCCGCCTCGGGCATGCCGGTGATGACCGCCAGCGTCGAGGCCTTCAAGATCCTCGCCGCGGGCTCGGGCCACGACGTGGACGCGGTGCTGAAGGCCGGCGGCGCCAGGCAGCCCCTGCCCGCCTTCGACCTCAAGGGCCGGTTCGTCGCGGCCTTCCACCTGACCAAACGCGACTACACCGCCAAGAACGTCATCGCCGTACTGCCCGGCCGCGATCCGGTGCTGAAGAGCCAGTACCTGGCGCTCTCCGCCCACCTGGACGGCTATGGCTACGGCGAGCCGGTGAACGGCGACAACCTCTACAACGGCACGCTGGACGACGCGGCCTATGTGGGCACGCTGATCCGCTTCGCCGACAAGCACAAAGGCCAGCCGCTCCGCCGCAGCATCGTGTTCGGCGTCTTCGCCGGCGAGGAAAAGGGCCTCCTGGGCGCCCGCTGGTTCGTGAGCCATCCGACCGTGCCGAAGGCCTCGATCGTCGCCGACATCAACCTCGACCAGCTGCGCGCGCTGTTCCCGCTGAAGATCCTCACCGAACTGGCGGTGAACGACACCACGCTGGGCGCCAGCGCCAAGGCGGTCGCCGCCACCATGGGCATCCGCATCCAGCCGGACCCGGAGCCCGAGCGCAACCTGCTGCAGCGCGCCGACCACTGGCCGTTCATGCAGGCCGGCATTCCAGGGACCGGCTTCATCTTCGGCTATGAGCCCGGAACCGACGCCGAGCGGCGCTATCGGGAATGGTACCAGGTCCGCTACCACCGCCCGCAGGACGACCTGACCCAGCCGATGGACTTCGAAGCCGCCGGCAAGTTCAACCGCTTCTTCTACAAGCTGGCGGAAAGCGTCGCCGACGCGGACCAGAAGCCGGGCTGGGTCGCCGGCAGCAAGCTCGCGCCGAAACCCTAGGCCACCTCGGCCATGGCGCCGCCGCCGGGCTTGGCCTGCGGCGGGACCGCGGCGCGGGTCAGGGCGGCGAACAGTTCGGCGGCCTGGATCGGCTTGGCCACATGGCAGTCCATGCCGGCGGTGGTGTACTGGTCGACGTGGTGCGACATGGCGTTGGCGGTCAGCGCCACGATCGGGGTGCGAGCGCGGCCGGTCTCGAGTTCCCGGGCACGGATCTGGCCGGTGGCGGTCAGGCCGTCCATCACCGGCATCTGGATGTCCATCAGGATGACGTCCCAGTCGCCGGCCTCCCAGGCGGCCACGGCCAGTTGGCCGTTGTCGACCACGGTGGGATCGACGCCCATCTGGTGCAGCAGGGTCTTGAGCACCAGCTGGTTGACGGCGTTGTCCTCGGCGGCCAGCACGCGCAGCGCGATCGCCGGCTGTTCGCTGAGCGTCTCGGCCACCGAGGCGACCGCCCGCTCCTCGCCTAGCCAGCGCAGTGGCACGCGCAGGGTGAAGATCGAGCCCAGGCCAAGCTCGCTGGCGACGCTGATCTCGCCGGCCATCAACTGGGCGAGCTCACGGCAGATGGCCAAGCCCAGGCCCGTACCGCCGAAGCGGCGCGTGGTCGATGAGTCCAGCTGGTCGAACTTGGCGAACAGCTTCGACAGGCTCTCCGGCGCGATGCCGACGCCGGTGTCCTTGACCGAGATCTCCAGGATCTCGCCCTGGCGGACGGCGGTGACGCGGATCTCGCCCTGCTCGGTGAACTTCAAGGCGTTGGAGATCAGGTTGTAGAGGATCTGGCGCAGGCGGGTCGGATCGCCCAGATAGCGGCCACGGGCGTTCTCGATGTCGAGCGCGAAGGACAGGCCCTTCTTGTTGGCGAGCGCGGTAAAGGCGGAATAGGCGCCGCGCGCCACCTCGGCCAGCTCGAACTCCAGCTGCTCCAGCTCCAGCTTGCCGGCTTCGATCTTCGATAGGTCCAGCACGTCGTTGAGGATCGCCAACAGGGCCTCGCCGGAGCGGTGGATGACGCTCAGCCGGTCGCGCTGCCGGTCAGAAAGCTCATCGCCGGCCATGGCCTGAGCCATGCCCAGAACGCCGTTCAGCGGGGTGCGGATCTCGTGGCTCATGGTCGCCAGGAAGGTCGACTTGGCGGCGTTGGCGGACTCGGCGGCGACCTCGCCTTCGCGCGCCCTGGCCCTCGCCTGGCGCAGCGCGGTGCGCGACCGGTCGAGCAGGCGACGCGAAAGGTGGAAGAAGTTCACCAGGCTGACCGTGCCGGCCAGGATCGGGATCACCACGGTGAGTGGCCAGCCATGCGCCTCGCCCAGCGTCCAGGCGATGTAGCCCAGCACCACCACATAGGGGGCGAGCAGCAGGCGGAACAGCGTCAGGTCGGCGTAGTACTGCAGCAGCACATAGGCCGAGCCGATGAACACGGTGATCATGGCGAAGGTGCGCGGCACATCTCCGCCGTGGTTCCACAGCGCGGCGACCATCATGGCCTGCACGGCGCCGCCCAGCACGCTGTTGGCGCTCACCGACCAGCTAAGCAGGGCCGCCCAACGGCCGGCCTTGTGGCGCGACGCGGCGTTCATCAGGGCGCTGGAAGACCAGAGGTTGAACCAGACGCACACCGACCAGGCGAGCGCCCAGCCCCAGCCCAGGAAACAGCCGGACACCGTCGCCACCGAGGCGCTGCTGATCAGGCGGGGCAGCAGGTTGCGCATCGAGGCGGCATACAGGCCAAGGCCCGATGGCTGGGCCGTCTCCGCTCCAGCGCCGTTTGGGCTGCGGGCAGCTTCGCTCACCAGCATATCCCCCCATTTCGTTGGGGGCATCTTCACCCAAGCGAGTTAACCACACGTCAAACGCATACCGATGTTTTAGATGCCGGGCACGCCGAGGCCTGTGGCCGTTTGGCGCAGAGCCGCCTGATCGGCCGGCGAGCCGGCGAAGGCGCGGTTGGCGTCGCGGTAGGCCTGGGCGGCGGCGTTCGTCTGTCCAAGGACCATCCGGGCGCGGATCAGGCGCTCCCAGCCCTCCAGATCATGTGGATTGGCCTTGAGGCCCGCGGCTTGCTTCTCGACCATGCCTTCGATCATCGCCTGGCGGTCGCCGGCATTCATCTGGCTGGCGGCGGCCACCTGGTCGGAGGTTGGCCCGGGCGCAGGGCCTGTCGGACCGGCGGCCTCAGCCTCCACTGCTGGCGCGGCGGCCGCTGGCGGCAGGCGGCCGGTGAGATCCACATGGCGGTCCTGGGCCACCTTCTCGACGAAAGTGCGCACCTCCGGCGCCCAGGGCGCGCCCGGCGGAGCGCTCTTCAGCAAGGCGATCCAGTCGTCCATGGCGCCCTTGGCGTCGCCCTTCTGGTCCTTGGCCACCGCCAGGTAGTAGCGGGCGCGGGGATCGGCCGGATCGAGCGACACGGCCTTGCGGAAGATTTCCTCGGCGGCCGGCGTCACCTGGCCCTGTGCAGCGAGCACCGTCGCCTCACCCTGGGCGGAGAGGTATTCGGCATTATGCGGATCCAGCGCCACGGCGCGGCCATAAGCTTGGGCGGCGTCGGCGTTGCGGCCCACCTGAAGATAGGACCAGCCCAGCATCCGCCAGCCGTCCGGATCGCCCGGCGAGGTCTTCATGCGCGCTTCGAGCTGGCCGATCATGCTGGCCACCTCGCCGTTGGGATGGCCCGGCGGCAGGGTCGCGTCGGTGGGGGTCGCCGCCCCGGCGCCGGCGCCCGGGCGGCCGATCTTCAGGTAGAGGCCGGTGGCGCCGAGCACCACCACCGCCACCAGGCCCAGCGCCAGGATCAGCAAGGTACGCTCGCTGAGCGGCCGGCCCGCGGGCTCGGCCTCGCGGCCCTCGGCCAGCACCCGACGCTTGACGTCGGATTTCAGGGCCTGCGCCTCCGCGGGCGGCAGGGCGCCGGTGGCCGCCTGGGCTTCGATCTCGCCGAGCTGGGCCTTCAGCACCTCGACCACCGAGCCGCGCGCGCGGCGGGCGTCGTCGTGCCGGCGGATCAGCGGAATGGCCAGGCCCACCGCGGCCAGCGCGACCATCAGGGTAAGCAGCATCCAGAGCATCAGTCGCCTTTGTCCTGCGTCTCCAGGTCCTGCTCCGCCATCAGCAGGGCCAGTTCCGCCTCGTCCGCCGGCGTGAACGGCAGGTCTTTGTCGAGCGCCCGCCCGCGCATGTAGAACGCCACGCCCGCGCCGCCCAGCAGCAAGACCGCCAGCGGCCCGAGCCACAGCGCCCAGGTGTCGGCCTGGAACGGCGGCTTCAGCAGCACGAAGTCGCCATAGCGGGCCACCAGATAGTTCACCGCCTGCTTGTCGCTGTCGCCCGCCGCCAGGCGCTCGCGCAGGATCACCCGCAGGTCGTGCGCCAACGGGGCGGCGGAATCGTCAATCGACTGGTTCTGGCAGACCACGCAGCGCAGTTCCTGGCTGAGCGCGCGGGCGCGAGCCTCCAGCTTGGGGTCCTTGAGCTGCTCGTCCGGCGTCACAGCGCAGGCCGGGCCGGCGAGCGCCACGACGACGAGAGAGGCCAGGGCGAGGCGGCGCTTCACGATTCCGCCCTCAGCTTGGCCATCAGGGGCGCGATCGTCTGCACCCAGACGTCCGGGGTGATCGCGCCGACCTGGCGATAGCGCACCCGGCCGCGGCGATCGACCACGAAGGTCTCGGGCACGCCGGAGACGCCCAGGTCGATGCCGGCGCGGCCGGTGCTGTCGTTACCGGTCCGCAGATAGGGGTCGCCGTTCTCGTCGAGCCAACGGGCGCCGGCCGCCGCCTCTTCCTTCCAGTCCAGGCCGACGATCTTCACGCCTTCCGATTTCATCTGCAGCAGGGTCGGCTGCTCCTCCCGGCAGGGGCCGCACCAGGAGGCGAAGACGTTGAGCAGCATCGGCTCGCCGGTGAGGTCCGCCGAGGCCAGGCCCGGCTCGCTGGTCTTCAGCGGCGGCAGGTTGAAGGCCGGCAGGGGCTTGCCAATCAGCATGGAGGGCAGGATCGCCGGATCGCGCCGCAAGCCCACCATGAAGCCCAGCAGCACCAGCACGAAGGCCGCCACCGGCAGGATCGCGATGAGCCGCCTCATTCCGCGGGCGCCGGGGCGGCGGCGATCGGGACCGGCCGCGGCGCGCGCGCGGCGACGCCCAGCCGCAGCCGCCGGTCGCAGAGCGAGACCAGGCCGCCCAGCGCCATGGTGAAGCCGCCGATCCAGATCCAGACGATCAGCGGATGGCTCCACAGCCGAACCACGATGCCGCCGTCCTGCTCGTCGCCGCCGGAGATGTAGAAATTGCCAAGCGGGCTTACATGGATCGCCGCCTCGGTGGTCTGGCTGGTGGCGTAGGCGCGGCGTTCGGCGATCAGGGTGTAGGGGCCGCCCCGGCCGGTGATGTCGAAGCGCGCCTGGCGAGCCTGGTAGTTGGGGCCGTTGGCCAGGTCGATGGACTGCAGCGTCAGCGTGCGGCCGGCAAAGACGGTGGTGTCGCCCGGGCGCATGGTCAGCACCTTGTCGCTATGCCAGGCGGTGACGCCGGTGATCCCGAGCAGCAGCAGGCCGAGGCCCGCGTGCGCGAGGCTGAGGCCGAACACCGCCGGCGGCGTGGTGCGGATCGAGCGGCCAAGGTTCGCCCGCCCTGCCCACCAGCGGCGCCCCGGAATGGCGATGGCGCCGGCGACCAGCCAGGCCGCGAGCCCCACGGCGGCGGCCGAGACCACGCCCTTCCAACCGGCGGTGACCAGGCCCAGCAGCAGTGCGGCGGCGGCGATGGCGGCCGGAATCCGCACCCGCTTCAGCACTGCGGCGACGCTGTCGCGCTTCCAGTTCAGCATGGGGCCGAACACCACCAGCGCCAGCAGCGGAATGGCCAGCGGCGCGAAGGTCCGCACATAGTAGGGCGGCCCCACCGAGATCTTGTCGCCCTTGAGGATTTCGATGAACACCGGGCTGAAGGTGCCCAGGAACACCGTCGCGGCGAGCGCCACCAGGAACAGGTTGTTCAGCGTGATGCCGCCTTCCCGCGACAGCGGCGCGAACAGGGCGCCTGTGCGCAGCGAGGGCGCGCGCCAGGCGTAGAGGCCAAGCGCCGCCCCCGTGGTCGCGGTGATGATGCCCAGGATGTAGACGCCCCGCTGCGGATCGACGGCGAAGGAATGCACGCTGGTCAGGATGCCGGAGCGGACCAGGAAGGTCCCCACCAGGCTCAGCGAAAAGGTCAGGATCGAGAGCAGGATCGTCCAACTGACCAGCGCGCCGCGCCGCTCCAGCACCAGGGCGGAGTGCAGCAGGGCCGTGCCCAGCAGCCAGGGCATCAGGGAGGCGTTCTCCACCGGGTCCCAGAACCACCAGCCGCCCCAGCCGAGCTCATAATAGGCCCAGAGACTGCCCAGCGTGATCCCGGCGGTGAGCGGCACCCAGGCCGCCAGCACCCAGGGCCTGACCCACCGCGCCCAGGCCGCGTCCACCCGCCCCTCGATCAGCGCGGCGACCGCGAAGGCGAAGGCGACCGAGAAGCCGACGTAGCCCAGGTAGAGCAGCGGCGGATGGGAAACGAGGCCCGGATCCTGCAGCAGCGGGTTGAGTTCGGTGCCTTCCAGCGGCGCGGGGCTGAGCCGCAGGAACGGGTTGGAGGTGAAGATCATGAAGCCCAGGAACGCTACGCCGATCAGCCCCTGCACGCCCAGCACGCGGGCCTGCAGGGTCTCGCGCAGGGTCTGGCCGAACAGCGCGACGCCGCCGCCATAGACCGCCAGGATCAGCACCCAGAGCAGCATCGAGCCCTCGTGGCTGCCCCAGGTGGCGGCGAAGCGGTAGGCCAGCGGCTGCTGGGTATTGGAATGCTCAGCGACCAGCGCCACCGAAAAATCGCAGGCGACATAGCTCGCCGCCAGGCAGCCGAACGCCAGGATCACGAAGCCTGCCTGCAGGATCGCCGCCGTCCGGCCCAGCGCCATCAGCACCGGCTCGCCGCGCTGCGCGCCCCATAGCGGGGCGATCGCCTGCACCAGCGCCAGCAAGAGGGCGAGGATGAGCGCAAATTGCCCGACTTCCGCCAACATGGACTTTCGTGTTCCCTTCAGGAACCGTGCGGCGCTTTGGGGCGCAGTGTCTCGACACGGGAAATGCTACAGTGCCAAAGCTTCTTGGGGGCGTGAAGCGATAAGCCGCGGGGCGCGGCGGTCATATTTGAGTCTTCCGAGGTCGAGAATGTCCGAAAGGGTGCGCATCGCGATCGTGGGGTCGGGGCCGTCGGGCCTCAGCGCCGCCGCGCACGCCGCCGCCAAGGGCGTCAGCCACATCCTGCTGGAGAAGACCGACCACCTCTCCGACACCATCTTCCGCTACCAGAAGGGCAAGCACGTGATGGCGACGCCCTCGCAACTGGTGCTGCGCTCCGATTGCGATTTCGTCGCCGGCAAGCGCGAAGCGGTGCTGGAACAGTGGAACCAGGATGCGGTCACGGCCGGCGTCAACGTCCGCTACAACGCCGAGGCCAAGGCGATCACCGGCGCCAAGGGCGACTTCTCGATCACGCTGACCAATGGCGATCTAATCCATGCTGAGAATGTGGTGCTGGCCATCGGCACCCAGGGCAACCCGAACCTGATGCGCTGCGACGGCGCGCCTCTGCCGCACGTGCAGTACCAGCTCGACGACCCGGCCGAATATATCGACGAGCACATCTTCGTCTTCGGCGGCGGCGACGCCGGCATCGAGAACGCCCTGGGCCTCGCCGCTGACCAGGCGCAGGGCAATGTGGTCACCCTGGTCAACCGCTCCGCCGACTTCGCCCGGGCCAAGGACGCCAACGTCAAGGCGTTGATGCAGGCGCGCGACGCCGGGCGCATGACCATCCTGACCGAGACCACGCCCAGCCTGATCGAAAAGGGCTGGGTGACCGTGGAGACCCCGCAGGGCACGGCGCGGCACAAATGCGACCGGATCATCGCGCGTATGGGCTCGGCCCCGCCGCGCAAGTTCGTGGAGGCCGCCGGCGTCGCCTTCACCAGCGAGGCGGTCAGCGCCTTTCCGGCGTTGTCGCCGACCTTCGAGGGCACGACACCGGGCATCTATGTGATCGGGGCGCTGGCCGGCTATCCGCTGATCAAGCACTGCATGAACCAGGGCCACGACGTGGTCGAATACATCTGCGGCGCCACCGACCTGAAGC
This sequence comes from Phenylobacterium sp., assembly GCA_036268175.1. Lineage (GTDB taxonomy): Bacteria > Pseudomonadota > Alphaproteobacteria > Caulobacterales > Caulobacteraceae > Phenylobacterium. Next base: position 12,155 of record DATAUR010000113.1, read on the forward strand.
CGGCGGACGAACCGATCCTGGAGGCCAAGCTCGCCCACCTACCCGGCAAGCTGTCGGTCTCCGAGTGGCTGGAGTTCCTGCGCAGCCGGGTGGAGATCCTCTACGGCCTGTCGGCCCTGCAGATGCGCGAGTTCCTGCTGGACAGCGAGGTCAAGGCGTTCCGCAAGGGCGACGTGATCTTCGAGCGCAACGGCGTCGGGTCCTCGCTGTTCGGTATCGCCCAGGGTTCGGTGCTGGTGGAGGTCGATCCGAAGGACCCCAAGGTCACCGTGCCGATCCCCGCCGGCTCGATCTTCGGCGAGGTAGGCCTGATCTCGGGCCGCCGCCGCGGCGCGACCATCCGCGCCGGCCAGGACTGCATCGTCGTCGAAATCCCCCGCACCGGGGCGCTGAAGCTGATGGCCCAGGTGGCCGAGGCGCGCGAGACGGTGAACCGCATCACCACCGAGCGGCAGATCCTGCAGATCTTCAAGTCCGGCCTGGCGCCCGCCGACCTCGCCGAAGTGCTGCCCGAGGCCCAGATGATCGAGGTCAAGCCCGGCCAGCCGATCATGAGCGAAGGCGACGAGGGCGACGATCTGTTCATCATCCGCTCCGGCTCAATGATCGTGGAAAAGATGGTGGGCGGAAAACCGGTGTTCCTGTCCTACGTCCCGGCCGGCTCCTATTCCGGGGAGATGGCCCTGCTGGACGGCGGGCGGCGCACGGCCACGGTGAAGGCCGCGATCCGCAGCCAGGTGGTGCGCCTGCCAGGCACCCCGTTCCGCCGCTTGCTGGCCAAGAAGCCGGCGCTGCTGAAACGGATGCGCGAGGAAGTGGCCAACCGGCGCAAGGTCAACGCCTTCGTCGAGGAGCAGAAGGACAACTTCGGCGGCGTGGTGGACATGTACTCCTCCGTCGCCAGTTTCCTGATCGACCAGGGGATCGGCGAGGCCACCGACGTGCTCCTGATCGACGAGAGCCTCTGCGTCGGCTGCGACAACTGCGAGAAGGCCTGCGCCGACAGCCACGAGGGCCTTTCGCGGCTGAACCGCGAGGCCGGGAAGACTTACGCTCAGATCCACGTGCCGACCTCGTGCCGGCACTGCGAACACCCCTATTGCATGACCGACTGCCCGCCCAACGCCATCCAGCGCGGGCCGGACGGCGAGGTGTTCATCTCCGACGCCTGCATCGGCTGCGGCAATTGCCAGCGCAACTGCCCCTATGACGTGATCCAGATGGACAAGCCGCCACCGGAAAAGCCCGGCCTCTTGGCCTGGATGCTGTTCGGCATGGGGCCGGGGCCGGGCGAACCCGACAAGGCCTGGCGCGAGAAACAGCCCAAGGCGAAGGTCGAAAAGGGTAAGGTCGCCATCAAGTGCGACATGTGCATCGGCAAGGCCGGGGGGCCTGCGTGTGTCCGGGCCTGCCCCACCGGGGCGGCGATCCGGGTGTCGCCGGAGGAGTTCCTCTCGGTGGCGCTCCTGGAACGGGGATAGGGCTTAAGGTTGGCGGCGGTTCGGGGGCAGACACAACGGCGGAAGACGGCGACGCACGAGAGCTTCCTGCGTCACGGCGGCTTCCTGTTCCTGAAGGCGGCGCTGATCCTCTGCGCCGCCGTGATCTCGGCCTATGTGTTCCAGCATGCGAAGCCGCGCCCCAGCGGCGGCACGCCGCTGGGCTATGTGCTGGGAATCCTGGGCGCGGCGATGATCGTCTGGCTAGCGCTCCTGGGCGTGCGCAAGCGGGCGGTGTCCGACGGCCACTATTCCCTGAAGGCCTGGGTCTCGGCCCACGTCTATATGGGCCTGTCGCTGATCGTCGTGGTGACCCTGCACACCGGTTTCCACTTCGGCTGGAACGTCCACACCCTCGCCTATGGCCTGATGCTGCTGGTGATCGCCTCCGGCGCGGTCGGCGTCTGGGCCTACGTGACCCTGCCCAGCGTGCTGAGCAACAACCGCGGCGAGACCACCCGCAAGCAGATGCTGGCCCAGATCCACGCGCTCGACGAACAGATCCACGAGGCCGCCCAACCTCTGCAACGCCACGACGCCGACATCGTGCGCCAGTCGCTGGAGCAGACCGACATCGGCGGCGGATTCTGGAAGCGGCTGTTCGGCGCCTATGGCGACTGCGCCAATGCGCACGCCCTGGAGCGCCTGGGCGTCGCCCTGCGCGCGTCGGCCGGCAAGGAGGCCGAGGCCCTGGTCAAGGTCGAGGCGCTGATGACGCGCAAGGCCGAGGCGCTGGCCCTGGCGCGGCGCCAGATGCACATCACCGCCCTTCTCGAAGCGTGGCTGTTCGTTCACATTCCGGCGACCTTCGCCCTGCTGGCGGCGCTCGTGGCGCATATCGTCAGCGTCTTCCTCTACTGGTGACATGACCCAGGCGATCACCCTTCGGCTGATCACGCGCCAGGCGGGCGGCGGGGAGATCGTCCGCACCCGGCGGATCGAGACCGGCGAGGCGCTGATCGGTCGCGCCCCACAGTGCGACATCTGCCTGTCGGACCTCGCCGTCGACATGGAGCACGCCCGGCTGAGGGTGAGCGGCCAGGACCTCGTGCACATCGAATCCCTGACCGGCGAGCCCTTCGCCGTGGACGGCACGTCGACGCTCAGCGTCGACCTCGACGTCACCCGCGACCAGGTGGTGGCGTTCGGTGACTACAGTCTGGTGCTGAGCCATGGCGCCGAGGACGACATCGCCATCACCGTCCTGCGCAAGGACGACGATCACCATCCCTCCGTCAGCCTGTTCTCGCTCAGGGCCACCATGTTCGGCCGCCGGCGGATGGCCTGGGCACTCGGCGTGGCGATCCTGGCGCTCTGCCTGGTCGTGCCGCTGGTCGCCACCGCCTGGCTGCAACACACCCATATCCATCCCGATCAGCAGTGGTCGACGGGTCCGCTCTCCAAAGCCCACGCCTTCCTGGACAAGGATTGCCAGGCCTGCCACCAGCACGCCTTCGTGGCGGTGCGCGACCAGGCCTGCCTCGCCTGCCACAAGGCCAGCAGCGACCCGGCCGACGTGGCGCGGATCGACGCGCGCGTGCAGAGCGAGGGCAGCCCGTTCCTGCCGCTGCTGGTCGCCGACCACGCGCCGCATAGCCGGCTGATCCGCGCCATGCCGCCGCCCACCACCATCCGCGGCGGGGCGGTGTCGCTGTTCCAGACGGCGATGAACCACCCGAGCGACCGCTGCGCGAGTTGCCACCGCGAGCACACCACCGCCGCGCCGGACCCCTCGGTGCCGCGCACCGCCGACGTGGAGCGCGCCGGCAAGCCCGCCTTGGTCGTCGTCCGCGACTGCGCCGCCTGCCACAGCCGGCTGAAGATGCGCCTGCCCTCGACCGGTCTGATCGACACGCCCGACTGGAACCGCCACCCGGATTTCCGGCCGCTGGTGACCGTGGGCTTCAATGGGCCACAGCCCAGGCTGCAGCGGATCGCGCTGTCGGCGCACCCGATGGAGGCCAACGGGCTGACCTTCTCCCACCGCCTGCACATGAGCGCGATCGGCGGGGTGGCGCGGCAGGGTGAGGAGCTGGGGACGGCGCGCGGCTATGGCGCGGCGCTGACTTGCCAATCCTGCCACCGGCCCGACGGCGGCGGTTTCAAGCCGATCGAGATGGAGCGCGACTGCGGCGCCTGCCACTCGCTGGCCTTCGCGGGGAGCGGAACGGACATGAAGGTCCTGCGCCACCACGACATGCGCAACATCGTGGGCGTGCTGCGGGGCGCCCTACCCGCGGCCCATCCGCCGGCCGCCGATCCGGCGGTGCTGCGCCGCGCCATGGCGCCGGGCGGCCTCTGCGTCGACTGCCACACCATCCGGACATCCTCCGGGCCGCTGGGGGCCGAGATCGCGCCGGTGCATCTGGCCAACCGGGTCCTGCCCTGGGGCGATTTCGACCACGCCGTCCCGGCCCACGCCGGCGTCGGCAAGGGCGCGGCCGCCTGCGCCGACTGCCACAAGGCGCTGACCTCCGACCGCAGCCAGGACTTCCTCATCGAGGGGATCGCCACCTGCAAGGCCTGCCACGGCAGGACCGAGCACGACACCACCGCCGCCGCGCCGGCGCAGTGCAGCGAGTGCCACAGCTACCACAACCCCGGCCAGGCCCCCCGCACCGGCCAGGACCGCCTGTTCACCGCGCTAGGCCTCCCCGCCGGCGTCAAGCCGCGCGGCCTGCCGACCCTTGGACCACAGGCGCCATAGGCCACGGCGTCTCGTCTTAGCCTGCTCACCTGTCATCGAAGTACAAAGCGGGCCCGCGCATTTACCGGAACTTGACGAAAAGCGGTTGGACATCTCTCTTCCGGCGTGGGATCGGCCACGCTCGGTTTTAGGGCGAGGGCGAGCCGTCGCGCGTCCGTCGAAATGGGGAAAACGATGCCGCCGTTCATCGATCGATTCACGACGCGACTGCTCATGTATCTGCACAGGCGCTTCTATATCGACCATAGAAGGCACAGGCCGCTCGAGATCGTCTACGAAACCGCCGCGCAGCAGTCGGCGGAGTTCATCTTGGCCAATCTCGATGAGGCCGTGCTGTTCGACGACCGCACCGCCTACTGGAACCACCTCATCGAGAAATTCCCAAAGACCGGGCTTCTTATGGAGTGCGGCGTCTTCAAGGGCGAGTCCATCAACCACATCGCCGACGTGCTCAAGAAGGATGCCGACACGCGCACCATCCACGGCTTCGATAGCTTCGAGGGGCTGGAGGAAGACTGGGCCGGCGAGAATCTCACCAAGGGCGATTTCGACCAGAAGGGCGCCTTGCCGCCGGTCCGCTCCAATGTGCGACTGTACAAGGGATGGGTGCAGGACACGGTCGCGCCGTTCCTCGCCGAGCATCCGGGGGAACCCCTGGCGCTCCTGCACATAGACACCGACACCTACACGCCCGCCAAGTACCTGCTGGAGCAGGTGAAGCCGCGACTGACGTCTGGATCGATCATCGCCTTCGACGAGCTCGTCGGCTACCCCAACTGGCGCGCCCACGAATACAAGGCGCTGCAAGAGGTGCTGGATCCGGGTTCCTACACCTTTGTTGCGTTCACCAGTCGGCGCGCAGCCATCGTGATGAAGTAGGCGCCTTTCCCGACAGACAGCCCTAGCTAGACCACCCCGTAGGCCAGCATGGCGTCGGCGACTTTCTTGAAGCCGGCGATGTTGGCGCCGCGGACGTAGTCGATGACCTTGGAGCCCTTGCGCCCGCCGTATTCGACGCACCGCTCGTGGATGCCGCTCATGATGTCCAGGAGGTGCTGCTGCAGGTCGGCTTCCTTCCAGGAGATGCGCGCCGAGTTCTGGCTCATCTCCAGGCCGGAGACCGCGACGCCGCCGGCGTTGGCCGCCTTGCCGGGCGCGTAGAGGATTTGCGCCTGCTTGAAAACGTGCACGCCATCGAGGTTGGTCGGCATGTTGGCGCCTTCCGAGACCGCGATGCAGCCGTTCTTGACCAACGTTTTCGCCTCGTCGCCGTTGAGCTCGTTCTGGGTGGCGCAGGGCAGCGCCAGTTGGCAGGGCACGCCCCACGGCCGCGCGCCGTCGCCGTGGAATTCCGAGCCCTTGAACTGCTTGGCGTATTCGGAAATGCGGCCGCGGCGCTTAGTCTTCAGCTCCTTGACCCAGTCGATCTTGGCCTGGTCCATACCGGCGGGGTCGTAGATGTAGCCCTCGGAGTCGGAGAGGGTCAGGACCTTGCCGCCCAGTTGGGTGACCTTCTCCGCCGCGTGGGTCGCCACATTGCCGGAGCCGGAGATCACCGCGGTCTTGCCGTCCACGCTGTCGCCGACGTTCTTGAGCATGTTCTGCAGGAAGTAGACCGCGCCATAGCCGGTGGCCTCGGTGCGGATCAGGCTGCCACCGTACTCCAACCCCTTGCCGGTAAGCACGCCAGTGAACTCGTTGGTGATGCGCTTGTACTGGCCGAACATGTAGCCGATCTCGCGGCCGCCCACGCCGATGTCGCCGGCCGGCACGTCGATGTCGGCGCCGATGTGCCGGTAGAGCTCGGTCATGAACGACTGGCAGAAGCGCATGACCTCGTGGTCGCTCTTGCCCTTGGGATTGAAGTTGGAGCCGCCCTTGCCGCCGCCCATGGGAAGGCCCGTCAGCGCGTTCTTGAAGGTCTGTTCGAAGGCCAGGAACTTCAGCACGCTCTCGGTCACCGAGGGGTGGAAGCGGATGCCGCCCTTGTAGGGGCCGATGGCGTTGTTGTTCTGTACCCGCCAGCCGCGCTGCACACGGATGTTGCCCTTGTCATCTTCCCAGCACACCCGGAAACTCATCACCCGGTCCGGCTCGGCGATGCGTCGCAGGATCTGGTACTCGTGGTAGGCTTCCTTGTCGGCGATGAATTCGAAGATGTCCTCGGCGACTTCCTGCACCGCCTGGACGAATTCCGGCTGTCCCGGATTGCGCTTCTGGACGCCGGCGATGAAGCGTTCGAGATCGACGTGATCGGATGTGGCCATGGCCCTGCCCCCAACATTGGCTGGTTCGTGCCGCCGGAGGGGTTTCCGACGTCCCACAGCCAGCCCCCGCCTTCTACATAACAGCCATATTTGAAGACGCTGAAGCTTTTAAAGTCGAGCTTGCCGGCCGCCTGCGCGATCCCTCTTCACAAAACCCGGTAAATGGACCCAACTCCGTTCGATGAGCGGGGGATGACGAAATGACCAAGGCTTCGGATCTGTTTGTCGCCTGCCTGGAAGAGGAAGGCGTCGAGTACGTGTTCGGCGTGCCGGGCGAGGAGAACCTCGACTTCCTGGACAGCCTGTCGCGGTCCACGAAGATCAAGCTGATCCTGACGAGGCACGAACAGGGCGCGGGCTTCATGGCCGCCACCTACGGCCGTCACACCGGCAAGGCCGGGGTCTGCGTGGCGACGCTGGGCCCCGGCGCCACCAACTTCGTCACCGCCGCGGCCTACGCGCAGCTCGGCGGCATGCCGATGATGATGGTCACCGGCCAAAAGCCCATCAAGAGCTCCAAGCAAGGCCGCTTCCAGATCCTCGACGTGGTGGCGATGATGGGGCCGCTGACCAAGTACACCCATCAGCTGGCCTCGGCGGACAACATCCCGTCGCGCATCCGCGAGGCCTTCCGCCTGGGCCAGGAGGAAAAGCCGGGCGCCGTCCACCTGGAATTTCCCGAGGACATCGCCCACGAGCAGACCGACTCCACGCCGATCCCGCGCAGCAACGCGCGCCGGCCGATCGCCGACGAGAAATGCATCCGCGCCGCGGCCAAGCGGATCGAGAAGGCCAAGTCGCCGATCCTGGTGATCGGGGCCGGGGCCAATCGCACCATGACCAGCCGCATGCTCTCGCAGTTCATCGAGAAGACCGGCATCCCCTTCGTCTCGACCCAGCTCGGCAAGGGCGTGGTGGACGAGACGAGCCCGAAGTTCCTGGGCTGCGCGGCGCTGTCGGCCGGCGACTTCGTGCACCGGGCCATCGGCGCCGCCGACCTGATCGTCAACGTCGGCCACGACGTGATCGAAAAGCCCCCGTTCTTCATGCAGAAGGGCGGCGCGGAGGTGATCCACATCAACTTCCGCTCGGCTGAGGTCGATCCGGTCTACTTCCCGCAGTACGAGGTGATCGGCGACATCGGCAACGCCATCTGGCAGCTCAAGGAAGACATCCTGCCCCAGGCGGGCTGGGACTTTTCCAGGATGTTCAAGGCCCGCGAGGCCGAGGTGGCGCACACCGCCGCCCAGGTCGACGACCGGCGCTTCCCGATCTATCCGCAGCATCTGGTGGCGCAGATCCGCAAGGCCATGCCGGCCAACGGCGTCATCTGCCTGGACAACGGGGTCTATAAGATCTGGTTCGCCCGCAACTATCCGGCCCGGATGACCAACACCGTCCTCCTGGACAATGCGCTCGCCACCATGGGCGCGGGCCTGCCGTCCGCCATGGCCTCGGCGATGGTCTATCCGGACCGCAAGGTGATGGCGATCTGCGGAGACGGCGGCTTCATGATGAACAGCCAGGAGATGGAGACCGCGGTTCGGCTGAAGCTCAACATCACCGTGCTGATCCTCAACGACAATTCCTACGGCATGATCCGCTGGAAACAGGCCAACATGGGCTTCAAGGACTGGGGGCTGACCTACGGCAATCCGGACTTCGTGAAATACGCTGAGAGCTATGGCGCCAACGGCTATCGCGTCGGCGCGGCGGCCGAGCTGCCGGCGCTTTTGGAAAAGTGCCTGAACAGCCCAGGGGTGAACCTTATCGAGGTCCCGGTCGATTACTCGGACAATGACCCGATCCTCAACAAACAGATCAAGGAGCTGAGCGCGAAGGTCTGACCCGCCCTCGCCCACCACCATGGCCGCCGCCCTCAAAGCCTCCTACCCGCTATACTTGGCCAACGAGGCCAGGACCCCCAACCAGGACCTCGTGGTCACCGACAAGTTCACCGGCGAGGTGGCGACGCGGGTGGCCCAGGCCGACGCGGCCACCATCGACGCCGGCATCGCCGCCGCCGTCGAGGCGACCGAGCCGATGGCCCGCATGGCGGCCTACGAGCGCCAGGCGGTGCTGGCCCACTGCGTCGCCCGCTTCCAGGAGCGGTTCGACGAACTGGCGCTGGCGCTGTGCGTCGAGGCCGGTAAGCCGATCCGCGACTCCAAGGGCGAGGTCACCCGCCTGATCGACACCTTCCGTATCGCCGCCGAGGAGTCCGTGCGGATCACCGGCGAGGTGCAACCGCTGGACATCTCGCCCCGGGCCAAGGGCTATCAGGGGATGTGGAAGCGGGTCCCCATCGGCCCCTGCTCCTTCGTCTCGCCGTTCAACTTCCCGCTGAATCTGGCGGCCCACAAGATCGCCCCGGCGCTGGCCGTCGGCTGCCCCTTCGTGATGAAGCCCGCGAGCCGCACGCCGCTGGGCGCGCTGATCATCGGCGAGGTGCTGGCCGAGACCGACCTGCCCAAGGGCGCCTTCTCCATCCTGCCGGCCCACCGCGAAGGCGCGGACCTGTTCACCACCGACGATCGGCTGAAATTGCTTTCGTTCACTGGCTCACCGGACGTGGGCTGGGACCTGAAGGCCCGCGCCGGCAAGAAGAAGGTGATCCTGGAACTCGGCGGCAACGCCGCGGTGATCGTCGACGAGACCATCTCCGGCGCCGACCTGGACGACGCGGTCGAGCGGATCATCTTCGGCGCCTTTTATCAGTCCGGCCAGTCCTGCATCGGAGTGCAGCGGATTATCATTCACGCCAAGGTCTATGACGAGTTGCGCGACCGGCTGGTGGCCAAGACCAGGACCCTGATCGCCGGCGATCCCAAGGACGAGAAAACCTTCATCGGCCCGATGATCGACGTGAAGGAAGCGACCCGGCTGGACGGCTGGATCCAGGCCGCCGCGGCGTCCGGCGCGAAGATCCTCTGCGGCGGGAAACGCGACGGCGCGATGCTGGAGGCCACCCTGATCGAGGGCGTCGGGCGCGACGCCAAGCTCTATGCCGAGGAGGCTTTCGGCCCGGTGGCGATCCTTTCGAAGTTCGAGGATTTCGACGCCGCGCTGGACGAAGTGAACGACTCGAAGTTCGGTCTGCAAGCTGGGCTGTTCACCCGCGATCTCTTCCGGATGCTGACGGCCTGGGACAGGCTGGAGGTCGGCGGCGTGATCATCGGTGACGTGCCCAGCTATCGGGTCGACAACATGCCCTATGGCGGCGTGAAGGACTCCGGGTTAGGGCGCGAAGGCGTGAAGTTCGCCATGGAAGACATGACGGAAATTCGGAACCTGGTCATCCGTCGGCGCTGACGCCACGTAAGTCGTAGATGGTAGAGTGCGTAAGGCCGGGGAGATGCCTGTGTTGACCATCGCGCAGATCACCGATCTGCACATCACGACAGGCCGGGACCCGCTCAATCGGCTGCGCAACGAACAGCGCCTGCGCCAGGTGCTGCGCGCGATCCACGAGCTGCGGCCGCAACCGGTGGCGATCATCGCGTCGGGCGACCTCGCCGATCACGGGGAGCCCGCCGAATACGAGGAGCTGAAGCGGATCCTCGCCGAGGTGGAAATCCCGATCTATTTCGCGGTGGGCAATCACGACCGCCGCGAGGCGTTCGTGGCGGCGCTGGGCGGCCCCTACGCCGCGACCGACGCCAATGGCTTCGTCCAGTACGCGGTGGATTTCGATGGCCTGCGAATGGTGGTCTGCGACACCCTGCAGGAAGGCCGCGACGGATCGGGCTTTACCGCCGAGCGCGCCCGCTGGCTGGCCGAAACCCTCGACGCGCGGCCCGACACCCCGACCATCGTGGTCCTGCACCATCCGCCGATCCTTTCGGGCGTGCGCTGGATCGACCCCGAGCCCGACGCGCCCTGGATCGCGCAGCTGTGCGACGCCCTGCGCGGCCGCGACCAGGTACGCGTCGTGCTCTGCGGCCACGTGCACCGCCCCTTCCAGGGCCTGCTGGCCGGCCAGTTGGTGTCCACCGCGCCGGCGACCTCGATCCAGGTGACGCTGAACCTGACGCCGATCGACATGGAGCGGCCGGACGGGCGCGAGATCCTGGTGGCCGAGCCGCCGGGCTATGTGCTGGTGATGGCCGACCAGGGCCGGGTGACCACCCACGTCTGCGTCGCCGGCGATTTCGAGCCGGCGGTGACCTACACCCGCCCCTTCGGGTTCGACTAGATGGCCGGCGGCCAGCCCGGCGGCGTCTTCGTGCGCCTGGCGGCCAGCCTCGCGGCGCTGCGCAAAGGCCGCGGCGCCTGGGGGGAGATCGCCATGGTCGTGGGCGTGGCGCTGGCCGCCGCCCTGCTCGCGCTGTCGCTCAACACCACCACCCCGTTCCGGTTCGTGGAGAACCTGACCTACGACCTGCGCGTGGCCTTCATGGCGCCGCCGGCCCAGAACGAGTTCGTCATCGTCAAGATGGACGACGACGCCAAGAACGCCATGCGCGACGCCTCGCCCTGCCACTGCCTGTCGCCGATCAACAAGGTCTGGCTGGCCGACCTGATCGCCAATCTCGACTCCAAGGGGGTCAAGGCCATCGCCGTCGACTATCTGCTGGACACCTGGGCCTCGCCGCAGGAGTTCCAGGAGTTCTCCAAGCGCATCGCCAAGGTGAAAGCGCCGATCATCGCCGTGGTCGACCCGGCCTATAAGCCCGGCGTCGACTTTCCGGTAAGCCCCAAGCTTCGCTACTCCGACGCCCGCACCCTGATCCGCCTGGACTACGACGACGTGGTGCGCCGCTACGACCCCCTGCCCGGCAAGAACCGGGCCCTCGCCGCCGAGGTGGCCGCCGCCATCGGCGTCAAGCCGCCGACCAAGACCTTCGCCATCCGCTATCGCCGGCCCTATCCCGGCGCCGCCGCGGAAAACGCCGGCGCCATCGCGCCTTCCTATTCGGCGGCCTTCGTGCCGGTGCTGCCGGCCAGTTTCTTCAAGGGCAAGATCGCCTTCATCGGCGCGGTGACACGCTCGGCGCACGCCGACTCCGACACCTTGAAGGAGGACATGCCGATGACGCCATTGCGCTTCCTCCCCGGCGCCGACGGCGCCCCCGGCAACGCCGACGGCACGCCCGGCGTCGAGGTGCACGTGCATGCCCTGTCCCAGATCCTGGCCGGGGACCGCATTCAGTTCCCCAGCGCGCTCGCGGTCAGCCTGCTGGTGTTCGCCGCGGCCCTGGGCGGCGCGGCGCTCGGCCAGGGCGCCGTGCGCTGGTGGATGGCGATCGGCATCGTGCTGGGCGGACTGATCCTGTCGGTCGGCGCGGCGATCGCGGCCTTCTACTGGTTCGCCATCGTGGCCCCGATGACCGCGCCCGGCGTCAGCTTCGCCTTCGCCTTCTTCGTGATGAGCCGCCTCTCCGCCGCCGAGTTGCAGAGCCAGCGCGCCTTCTATTCCTCGACCCTGGAACGTTATCTCGCCCCGCAGGTGATCGACCGGATCGTCGAGGGCCGCGAGGCGGTGAAGATCGGCGCCGAGGCGCGCGAGATCACCGTCATGGTCTCCGATCTGGAGAACTTCTCCAACCTCGTGGCCACCCTCGACGTGGAAACCTTCGCCACCGTGATCAACGGCTACTTCGACGGCCTGATCGAGATCCTGTGGAAGCACGAGGCGATGATCGACAAGATGACCGGCGATGGGCTGATCGTGCTGTTCGGCGCGCCGGTCGCCTTCCCCGACCACGCCGACCGGGCCATCGCCTGCGTCCGCGAGATCGACGTCTTCGCCGAGAAATACCGCCAGGAGATGCTGGAGAAGCACGGCATCTTCGGCCACACCCGCATGGGCCTGGATTCCGGCCGCGGGCTGGTGGGCAACTTCGGCGGCGAGCGCCGGTTCAACTACACCGCCTACGGCGAGGTGGTGGTGATCGCCGCGCGGCTGGAGGCGGCCAACAAGACCTTCCGCACCCGCATCCTGCTCTCCGCCGAGACCCTGCGGCTCGCGCCGAACATCGGCGAGACCCGCGCGGTGGGCGAGATCGCGCTGAAGGGCGTGCCGCAGCCCATCGCCGCTTACACCCTGGCGTGACCCAGGCGCCCGACGCGCCGGTGGAGCTGGTCACACGCCGCCTGCGGCTGCGGCGCGCGCGGCCCGACGACCTCGCGGACATCCACGCGATCCTCAGCCACCCCGACGCCATGCGCTACTGGTCCAGCCCGCCGCACAGCGACCTGGAGCAGAGCCGCCAATGGCTGTCGAACATGATCGATGCGCCAGCGGGCGAGAGCGACGACTTCATCGTCGAGATGGGCGGCCGCGCCATCGGCAAGGCCGGCTTCTGGCGGCTGCCGGCCATCGGCTACATCCTGCACCCCGACTATTGGGGCCAGGGCCTGGCGACCGAGGCCCTAAGCGCCGCCATCGCCCACGTCTTCGCGACCTATCCGATCCCGATCGTCGTGGCCGACGTCGATCCGGACAACGCCGCCTCCTTGGCCCTGCTGGCGAAGCTCGGCTTCGTGGAGACGCATCGGGCGGAGCGAACCTGGCGGATCGGCGACACCTGGTACGACAGCGTCTTCCTGGCTCTGCGCCGCCCGGCCGCCTGAAGCCGCCCTACTTCTGGGTGGCGGCGACCAGGTCCAGCCGGGCCTTCAGCGGGTCGGGCGTGGCCGCGGCGACGCCGTCGCGGCGGAAGATCATCAGCTCGTCCTTGGCGGCCGAATAGCGCGGCCAGCGCGGCAGGCCCGCGCCGTTGGGATCGCCGGTCTTGGCGAAGTTCAGCCAGTAGCCGTGCATTGTCTTCGCCACCGCCTCGTCCTTGGCGCTGGCCTCTCCCGAATGGGTCGCCGAGACCATGGCGATGTAGGGCGCGCCGTATTTGTCGAAGACGAAGGGGATTTCGGAGGCGTGCGGCGCCCCGTTGGGCGCGCGGGCCTTCAGCGCGTCGCCCACATAGTCGAAGCGGAACTCATAGGACGGCAGGCCCTGGGCGGCGAAGGTCGCCGCGTCGAACCGCGCCGGCTCCTCCATCAACTGGTCCATGCCGACCCTGTTGCGGATCTGGGCGAGGTTGCCGGTTCCCTGCGGATCGTAGGCCGCCAGCGCCTTGGCCCGGTTCGCTCCGAAGGGCGCCATCAGGGCGTCGAGTGTCGGGGAGAAGTTGAAGCCGAGGTCGGCGCCATTGGCCCCGGTGATCAGGGCGACCTTGGCTTGGCGGCGGCCGAGGTAGGCGGCCTGCGGCGTCTCCACGATCAGCTTCCCGTCGGTCATTGGGCCCGCATAGGTCGGGGCGTTGGCGTTGGAGGTATACATGTTGAGGTTGCCGGTCACCGCCGACGCCGGCAGCGCGCGCAGCTTGGCGAGCGCCGCGGCGTCCGTTCCCTCGATCCCCTGCGCCTTGGCGAAGGCGAGCCCGGTGGCCTCCGACGCCTTCACGCTGGGCGCCGCGCCCTCGGCGGTGCGGCCGCCGCCGCTCTCGACGATGGCCCGCTGGAACAGCCCCTTGCCGAGCGGCGAGGCGATCAGGGTGTGGACCGAGAACCCGCCGGCGGACTCTCCGAAGAGCGTCACCTGCTTGGGATCGCCCCCGAAGGCCGCGATGTTACGCTGGACCCAGCGGAGCGCCGCCAGTTGATCCATGTAGGCGTAGTTGCCCTTCAGCTCGTCGGGATGCTCGGCGGTGAGCGCCGGATGCGCGAAGAACCCGAAGCGGCCCAGGCGATAGTTGATGCTGACGAACACCACGCCCTCGCGGGCGAAGGCGTCCCCCTGATAGATCGCCGGCTGGGTGCCGCCGTTCACCAGGCCGCCGCCATAGATCCAGACCATCACCGGCAACTTCTTGGCGCTGGCTTCCGCCGGCCGCCAGACGTTCAGATAGAGGCAGTCTTCGCCCAGGTCCGTCCCCATGCCGGGGTCGCCCTTGATCTCCGATTGCAGGCAGTCGTGGCCATTCTTCAGGGCGGGACGGACACCGGTCCAGGGTTTGGCCTTCTGCGGCGGGCGCCACCGCAGGTCGCCCACCGGCTGTTCGGCGAAGGGGATGCCCTTGAACGCCACCACGCCGTCTCTGACGGCGCCCTGCAGCTGGCCCGTCTCGACGCGCACGAGGCTCGGGGCCGGGGCGGCGGTGACGGCGCTCGCGAACAGCGCGGCGCACAGGGCCGCCGCCAAAGGCAGGACACGCTTGAGCATCGAAAACCCTCCCCGATACGGCTCTGACCACGGCCGTTCAGCGCACCATGCGGGGATGCCGCCAGGGACGACAAGACCCAATCGCAGGCGTCAGCGGCCCGCGGCGACCCAGGCGGCGAGGTCGGGGTCGTCGGTGACGCGGTAGGGCCGGTCGAAGGCGTCGAGGAAGAAGTGCTCCATCTCCTTGCGGTTGAACGGCCGCGAGCCCAGGCGGCCGAACACCGCGATCTGATGGCCGGTCTCGTCCACCGCGCGGTCGCGGTCGAGGCCCTTGGAAAGCGCCAGCGCCGGCGAGGCGGTCCTGGCCCAGGCGATCAGTTCGGGCTTGGGGGCCGGCGAGAAGCCGTAGAAGTTGGGCTGGCTGGCCGGACTGGTGAGCTGGATCACCTTCATGCCGTTCCTGCCGTCGGCGACGTAGGCGAACAGCGAGGCGTTGGTCGAGCCCACCACCACGTCCTCGGCGTCGTTCATCTTCCCGCCGAAATCGACCTTCTGGTAGATCTTCGGGTGTTCCGGTTGCTTCACGTCGACGATCACCAGGCCGTCCTTCTTCGCGGCCACATAGGCGTAGGTGCGCGCCACATAGACCCGCCGGGCGTCGGCCAGCGGCACGGTGGCGCCGGCTACCAGCACCGGCTTTTCAAACCGGGTGACGTCGACCACCTCCAGCCCGCGCGCATCGGTGACGAAGAGGTAGCGGAACTGCAGGGCCGAAGCCCGCACGTCGGGCAGCGCCAGAGTGGCCACGTGCCGCGGCTTCAACGGGTCGTTCAGGTCGACCACCACCAGGCCGGCGTCGGCGGCGATATAGGCGTAGTGGCCGCCCATGGTGATGTGCCGCGCGCCCTTCAGCAGGTTGCCGGGGTTCCAGGTCAGGGCGCGCTTGAGGTTGTTGTTGCGCGGATCGCCGTCCGACAGGGTGTCGACGTTGACTTCGATCAGACCTTCTTCTGCGTCGGTGATGAAGGCGTAGTGGTAGATCGGGTGGAAGGCCTGCTCCTGGTTTTCCTTCTGCATCTGCGGGGTGTTGCGCCCCGGCGCGATCGACTGGTTGGTCGGCAGCGCCATGCAGGTGGCGTTCTTCGAGGCCACGTGGGTGTTGTCGCCCAGCGGCGAGAACGGCGCGGAGACGATCTTCTCGGAGACATCCTTGTTGGCGATGTTGGCCACGTCGTAGACGCGGAAGCCGCCCTTCCCTTCGGCGACATAGAGGTATTCGCCGCGCAACTGCAGGCAGCGGGCCGGGCCGCCGGTCTTGTGGGTGACGTTGACGATGTCCTCGGCCGCGTCGGCCTCGCCGCCCTTCAGGCCCTTGGCGAACGGCTTGCCCCGATGCCAGTTGATCAGCTCGCGGTGATTGCGCTCCACGTGCAGCTTGTAGAAGTCGGGATAGGCGTACTTCTGCAGGTAGGAGCCGAACACCGCCTGCGGCTCGTTCCATTCGGTGACCCGGACCGCCTCCAGCCCCTGGTCGAGCCCGACCCAGGCGTGCAGGCCGATGAAATTGACGGTGTTGGTGCCCAGAAGCAGCAGCTGGGCCATGATGGCGTTGTTGTCGTTGGCCTCCGAGACGTGGCAGTCGTCGCAGGTCTTGGTCTCGGTCTTGCGCACCGTGTGCGCGAAGTGCGGCGCGAACGCCTGAGCCGAGAAGCCGCTCGCCGAGATCGGCGGCTGCTGCACATAGATCCGTTCCCGGTTGATGTTGGTCGACGACAGCACCAGCGCCGAGGATGAGCGCACCGGGGCGATGGTGTTGCCCTTCACCGTCGAATGGCGGCCGAGCTGGAACATGTCGGCGCGCGCCACCTGCGGGTTGTAGGTCGCGTAGTTCCGCGTCTCGTCGCCCTCGTACTTGTGGCTGACCGTCTTCCAGTTGGCCTCGATCGGCAGGTGGCAGCCGCCGCAGGACGGGGTCCAGGAGGTATGGCAGGCGTAGCACTCCATCTCGCTGTCCTTGTGCGCGAGATTGGCCGGCGCGACGCCGGGGCCCCACTGGAAGGGTTTGCCGTCCTTGGTGATCTTGCCCATCAGCTTGGCGCGGGCGGCCCTGGGATTGAAGTCGGGGCTGGAGCGGTCGACCGAGTCCTTCACCAGGTGGATCTGCCACTCGAGCTTGGGATCGATGATCGAACGCTGCATCAGGACGCGGCGGCCGTCCTTCTCGACCCATTCGAAGCGGCGGCGCCCATCGGCGTTGCGCAGCAGGGTCAGGTCGGTGCCCTGCGGGCTCGCCGCCACGTTGGAGGTCCGAAGCGTCGGATAGGCGGAGATGGTGCCGTGGCAGTCGCGGCAGCCGATCTCCACGGCGTTGGCGACCTCGCCCATGATCAGGCCCGAGCCGTGGGCGTCCTGGCTGAAGTGGCAGTCGGCGCACTGCATGCCCTTCTCGGCGTGGATGTCCATCATGTGGACCGCCTTGCCAGGCTGGGCGCCCGGCGGGGCGAACTTGCCGACCCCGGCCTTGCGCCACTTTTCCGGGTCGTCGTTGGCGACGATCTTGCCGTCGGCGTCCAGCAGGTTGCCTTCGCGGTCGCGCTTGAACACCGCGCGGAAGTTCCAGCCGTGGCCATGATAGTCGGCGAACTGGGTGTCCTTCAGCTTCGAGTTGAGGTCGAAGACGTTGCGCAGGAAGTCCAGGTCGGCCCACAGGCCGCGCGGCGCCGCGCCTTCCGGATTGCGGTCCAGCACCTTGCGGATCTCTTCGGCGGTGGGATAGCGCTGCCGTTCCGGCCACATGAAGGGCGCGTCGGACTCGTAGTCCCACATGGTGTAGCCGAGGTAGCTGTTCAGGAACATGTTCGGCTGGTGCATGTGGCAGCTCATGCACTGCGAGGTCGGGATCGCCCGGGTGAAGGCGTGCTCGATCGGGTGGCCGGTCTCGGTCTTGCTGATCGTCGGGTCGACCGTCTGGCTCTGGCCGTCGCGGCCGAACTTCGCATAGGTCAGGCTGTGCATCGGCTGGCGGTCGTTGGCGTAGACCACGTGGCAGGTGGCGCAGCCCGACTGGCGATAGTCGCCCGGCTGGTCGTTGGTGCCCATGAACCAGCTGAAGGGGTCGTTCAGGCGGGTCTTGTGCACGTTGAGCACCGGGATCGCCACACGCAGGCCCGTGCCCGGCCCGCGGTTCGACTGGCGGATGTCGGGCCGGCCGGGCTCCTCCAGCCGCTGCAGGTCGCCGTTGGCGTCGGGCAGGCCGATCTCCGGGAAGCCGCTGCCGATGTCGCGCCCGCCGCGTTCGAACACCCGGAAGATGTCGCTGGGCGGCGTCACCTGCCATCTTGGCAGCGGATAGAGGGTGGCGATCGCGCCCTTGGCCTTCTCTTCCGGCGTCACCGTGCCCGGCGGATTGCCCGGCGACAGCTCCCGGGCCGGCTGGCCGTCGCGGGTGTAGGCCTCGCCCAGGACGCTGGTCTTGTAGGGCAGGACGCCGTTGTTGTAGGTCGCGCCCTCCATGAACATCGCGCCCGTCGACATCAGCGAGCGCTCGGCCTTCTGGATCAGTTCCATGTGGCAGGCGCCGCAGGCCTCGCGGGCCACACGGTAGTCCGAGGGGTTCACGAAGCGCACGAACTGCGGCGCCTCGCGGTTGAGCAGGGTGTAGCTCTCCTTCGGATTGGCGGAGCTTGGGAAGTTCCAGGACCTGGGATAGCGCGGCAGCACGTGGGCCTTGTCGCGCAGGGCGGCGTACCGCCCCGAGGTCTTGGTGAGGCCCGCCGGAGCGGTGACGGTCGGGTCGCCCCCGTGGCAGTCGACGCAGCCCAGCACCACGGCGGCGGACTTGTGCATCGTCGGCGCGTCGGAGGCGGTATGGCAGCTTTCGCAGCCGACGCTCTTGGCGTGCGCCTGCTCCTCGGTCTCGCCGGCCGGCGCGGGCGGGGCGGTGTGATAGGTCCGGGCGACCGGCTTTTCCTGATCGCTGGCGGCCTGCGGCGTCATGGGCGCGGCCACGAGCAGCGCCGCCAGCGCCGCCACCCTCCAGCCGATTTTGCCCGCCCAACCCATGCCGCCCCTAGAAATTGAGAATCGCGTTGACCAGCACCGAATAGTACCGGCTGTCGCCGCTGCTGTTGGAGAAGAGATCGCGGAAACCGGCGCCCGGGTCCAGGATCGCCACCGAACCGCGCAACACCACGTTCTGGGTCATCCTCGGCCGCCAGATCACCGAGGTCGAATAGTCCCAGCCGATGCTCTTGGGAATCGAGCCTTCGTTGCGCAGGGTCTGGAGCACCGCGGTGTCGTCGAACCACAGGTGGTTGATGTTGACGCTCAGCCGCACCCGCGGCGTCAGGTCGAAGTCCGAGCCGCCGCCCAGCAGGATGGTGCCAGGATTGTTGAAGTTCGATTGGCCCTGGGTCTTCGACGAGCGCAGGTCGGCCAGCACGCCGTTGTCGCCGCTCAGCGACACCGCCCGGCCACCGCCGACGAACGGGATCGACTGGCGAATCCAGTAGCTGGTGTCGGCGCCGGCGAACTGCGGGTTCTCCATGATCGCGTCGAACCCGGTCTCCTTGTTGTCGAACGG